>NZ_CP048020.1:993393-1324524 GCF_010365865.1 Treponema vincentii
GAACGCAATCGCCCGCTCTGGCTTGCGGGTAATTGTAATTACGAGTGGGTAAAAGAAATGCTTGATAGCTCTGTAATTGATCGGCTAAAAGAAAAGGGCAAGTCGTTCAATTTCGACTGGGAAAGTTACCGACCGAAGCTACGGGAAGCGGAAGCGATTTAGAGAGGAGGAGAAAAAATAAAATGCTAACTTTTCCACTGAAAAAAGAATGGTATGAAAAAATCAAAAGCGGCGAGAAAACAATAGAGTATCGGGAAATAAAACCGTATTGGACGCGAAGGATTTCCCTCACTGTTTTAAAATATGGGGAACATCATTGGGATTTTGATAAGAAGCCACATATCTTTGATAATTTTCCTGCCCCCTGTATTTTTCGCTTAGGCTACACAAAAGAAAGGCTAGAAGCGTGGATTACAAAAATTGAGGTTGTAGACGGTAGAGATACGGATTTACACATAGATAAACCGGTGTATGCCATACATATCACTAATGTTACGGAGGTAAAACAATGACAATCGAAGAAATGAAAGCAAAAGGGTTTAAGCGGTATTCGGCGTATATCAAAAAACTGATCTATACAGAGGAAATTGAAGTATGGGCAAGGAACATTGAAGATGCCTATAAAATATTTGAATGTTCCGCTGATGAGATCTTTGATTCTTGCTTTGCAGACCGTGAATATACGGAAGTTCTAGGGCTGGCTGAATGTGAAGGAGATCTTCCAATAAAAGCTGACGGACAAGGGGCGTTCGCTCGTTGTAACGAAGATTTTTACAAAAGCGAGGAGGAATAAACAATGGAATTTGACAAATCGAGAGTATACACCGTGCTTAATGCGGATGAGTTACCGATTGGGAGTAAGTGTGTTTTTGCTGATACGGTAAAGGCTTTGCGCGAGGAAGTAGAAACAGGAGACACGGTAGATGTTGTACGAAAATTCACCGGCCTATACGGATGCGTCGAAGACTACGGCGATATTCAGTTTTCTGATGGATTTTATACATATAATTACGCCTATCTCATCGAACCGCCCGCCGAACCTAAGTACAAGCCGTTTGAAAGCATTGAAAAAGCGATGGAGGCAATAAGGAAACACGGCGGGTGGATAAAATCAAAAACAACCCAAGGATATTTTTTAATTGGAGCTTTAAAATCAAAAAAATTTACTATTATTGGCCACGAATACTGGGAGCCTTTTTCTTTTCTGTTGGAACATTATGTTTTTGCCGACGACGGCAGCCCCTGCGGGGAATTGGTGGAGGAGTAAAAAATGATTAAAACAGAAACAAGAATGATGCCCATAGAAGAGCAAATATATTACTGCGATTCCTGCGGTGATAAGATAGGCTCTAGCGCAGATCTAAAAATAAAACGCTGCCAAGAATTAAAAACAACATACAGGTATCGGGATTTTTTAGGTGATACCTGGGGAGAAAGAGATATGTCTTACTATCTTTGCTGTTGTTGCTTTGATGCGTTGCAAAAACATCTTGTCAAAAAACCAAACAGTAAGAAAGGATTGAAGGATATTTTAAAATGAACAAATAAATCTAAAAACATCCTAAAAATCCGCATCGAGCATGACTATAAGGGTATGACATACAATGTTTTATCCGCTCAAAATGCATTTCATAAATCCGAAATTCCGAAGGGGTAGGCATGGGCGGCAGAAAGAAAAAATCTTAGAGCTTATCGCAGAACTTGAAAAATTTACAAACGTCGTGCAAAAGAAAAACCTTGCACGGCTACTAAAATAAAGAGGAGGTTTTTATATGAAAAATATATTTGATCAATTTGTAACAATGGCATTGATAGCATTTGCATTAGTACCACTCGCTATATGGAAGTTGGTTGATATTATTATATGGATTATAACACATATTTCTATTAGGTGGCATTAAATGAAACTCACTAAAAAAGAACGGGAAGAAATCCGTACTATGTTTGACGGCCGGTGTGCCTATTGCGGAAAACTGCTATCCGATAGATTTTGCGTAGACCACGTAAAGCCGATTTTTAGAGGCTTGGATGAAAAACCTGCAATAGCCGGAGAGGATGTAAAGGACAATCTTTTTCCATCCTGTCAACGGTGCAATTTGCATAAGCATACATTAACTCTTGATAAGTTTAGGGAAGCAATTAAACACCAAGTCGAAATTCTAAAGGAGAGGGATTATAACTATAAACTTGCCGCCGATTTTGGGCTGGTAAAAGAGACTGGAAATGATGTTATTTTCTGGTTTGAAAAATACAAAGGGAAGCAATATGAATAACTTAAATTCATTGCTTATTGAAGGAATAGTTGGAAGTAATCCTGTTATCACCACTTCTAAAAAAGGTACACCGATTTGTATTTTCACGCTAATTTCAAAATGTACTTTTCAAGAGATGGATACTCCACAAGAAGATACGATAGAGATGACGGTTGAGGCATGGGCGCGAGTCGCAGAAATATGCGATAAATATTGCATGAAAGGAGACTCTGTTAAAATTATCGGACGGTTGAAACAAAATGCAACAGATAGCAAGGCTACAGTAATAGCGCATAGTATTGAGTTTAGACCGATAGTAAGAATATAACTTAGGAAAAAGGATGGCAAATAAATGAATATCGGAGATATGTTTTATCTTGAATGGCATAAACGCCGTTTAACCTTATACGATGTCGCTTGTAAAATAGGGTGTTCTGCATTGCATCTCTCTCAAATAGAAACAGGTAGAGTATTGCCATTAAAACGCTATAGTTTATCTAAACTCTGTGAACTATATGGATTAGATAGAAATGAAATATATCGGCTTGCCTGTGAAGAAGCAGAAAAGAAACAAAAAGAAGCACAATCGCCTCAAAAACAAACAGGTTCGGTAACGTGCAAACATTCCGACCGGCTGCTTTTGGGGCGTGGGTATGTTACGCATTTAATCAATCACGGATAACGCTATGACATACGGATATATTAGAGTAAGCACCGATAAGCAAACACTGAAAAATCAAAAATTTGAAATTACTAATTTTTGTAAGCGTGAGAAACTACAAATAGATGGATGGATTGAAGAAACTATCAGCGGCAGCAAAAACTACAACAAGCGTAAACTGGGAGAGCTTTTAAAAGTAATCAAAAAAGATGATTTAATCATCTGTGCAGAGCTTTCACGCCTTGGACGTAATTTGTTTATGATTATGGAAATCTTAAATATCTGCATGAATAAAGAGTGCAAAGTATGGACGATTAAAGACAATTATCGTCTTGGGGATGACATACAAAGCAAGGTCTTAGCCTTTGCTTTTGGATTAAGTGCCGAAATAGAGCGTAATTTAATTAGTCAGAGGACGAAGGAAGCGCTTGCGCGCGTTAGAGCTGAGGGTAAGCAGATTGGGCGAATAAAAGGTTCGCATAATTCTTATACAAAATTGTCAGGAAAAGAAAACTATATACGCATCAAATTATCTGCCGGATGTACAAGAGCAAGTATCGCAAAAGAATTACATGTTGATAGAACAACACTATATCGTTTCTTGAAAATACAAAATGATCAACCGGATGAGGCAATCACATGAAAACAGACGCAAGCGTAGAAATTGTCCGATGGCAGGGCAACGAATTGACGGTACGGCTGCCCGGTGAGATTGATAAAAAGCAGATGGATTTTTATATTCAGCATCGCAGGGAGCTGTATAAGCGAAACATGAAAAAAAACAAACGCCCCTTTCATTATCCGCTTATTGAACTGCTGTTATCCGACAAGTACAAAAAACGCACCACGGGAAAAAATTCACAAAATACTAAGCTGCACGGTATGATTCGCGCCATTGCCAACGATACGGGTAATGATTTTGAAATGGTAAAGTATGTCATAAAGCAGAAAGCAATGAATGAACTGGGCTATCCTACAATGCGCGGAGACGATGGGGAACCGGTATGGAACGCGTTATTGAATGAACCGTTTCCACAAAGTGAGGCGGATTGCACAACGGTTGAAGAAAGCCTGTTGATAGAAGCGGCGTATTTAATCGCTGCTGAAAACGGGATTGTATTAAACTGATTTGCGTTACGCACCTATAACAGTAACAATAGAAATATGAGGAGGTTTAGACATGAAAACTAAACTTATTTTTATAACCATTTTGGGACTTATTCTGTTTGGTGTGCTGTTTATGCAGTATGGACACGTTCCTTCTATTGACTGTATAGGGGCGGCGGCTATATTAGCCGGAGGGGGTGTTGCAGTCTATGACTGCATAAAACGTCAGAACAAAGCGGCATTAATACCTTTGGCAATAAGTATCGTAACATTCATCATAACAGGATTTATACCGTTTGAAGGTTCAGTTTTAGTAGCAACTTTCGGTTTTATTGCATTGGGTTTGTACATCTACCTAACAGTTATTTTAAACCGCCGAAAGATCTCGACTGAAAAAACACTAACATAATTTACTGCCCCGTCGGGTTTCGTCTCCTTTTCCGGCGGGGCGTTTTTTTTAACGAGAGGCTAAACAAATGAATACAGTGTCCCTTTTTGAAAATGAAAAGTCGGCAGCAGAAAAAACAATGACGGTAAAAGAAGTCGCAGTTGTTTTAGGAGTAACGGAACGTACTGTACAGCGGCATTTAAAAGCTATTCGAGAGAGCCTCGACAACGTTGTCGAGGTGAAAAACGGAATACAGACTTCCATTACCGAAGCGGAAGTAACATTGATTAAGAAAAAAATAGAAACAAGCGGCCGTAATGATATAATCGTGCCGTCAGCATTACCAAAAACCAACCTTGAAAAACAGCTTTTAATCCGTCAAGCAATGCAATTACAGAATGAAATGATTGCGGAACTGGAAGCGGAAAACGAACAGCTGAAAATTAAGAATGCCGAAGCAAAACCAAAAGTGGAGTATTACGATACGCTCATTGAGCGGGGGAACTCTACCAACATCCGCACTACTGCAAAAGAATTGGGCTTTTCTGAAAAGCAGTTTATTAAACAGTTACAGCTTGACCGGTTTTTATATCGTGATAAACACAATCAGTTATGCCCTTACGCTGAATATGTACAGAAAGGCTATTTTGAAATGAAAGAATGGCAGCACGGACAAAAGAGCGGTATACAGACGCTTATCACTGTTGCCGGCAAACAATACTTTCTCGGTAAGTACAAAAAGGCGGCATAAAAGATGAATAAAACAACAGAAAGCAAAACAGAAAAAGGCAAAGGAAAACAAACGGATTCGGCGGTAGAAAAGACAGGTCTTATCCATGCTGAACGTTCGGATAGACCGCTTTTAAAAGGTCATATAACACACTTAATAAATCATGGATAAGCAATAATGACAATAAAAGAAACTCGCCTCTATGTGTTTAATCGGGCTGGTTGGAGATGCGCTGTATGCGGCAAAAAAATAGACTGGAACACGGGACAGCTTGCGCATCGAATACCAAAGACAAAGAGCAATATAAAACAATACGGATTATCCGTTATTGACCACCCGTTTAATGTACGGGCAACGTGCTCATTACGCTGTAACGCAGCGGTATTGATTGGTAATAGTTCGATAGAAAAGCAGCAGCTTATCGAAGCGATTAAAAGGGAGATAAAAGAATGAGCAGAACAAAGGGATGTCTAAACAGTATGAAAACCGATACAGTGCGTATTGTCAATCTTTTAAAAACAGCTGTGCCCGATGGTCTTACAAGTGAAAATATTCGAGCAGAATTGAAAATCAGTACAAAACAATTCCATTTGGCATTATATATGCTGCGTAATGCGCCTATAGGATACGACAGAGAAATCGACAATAAATACTACTGGGTTGGAAGATAAAAATGTTTCGTAAACCGCACAAATACAATGTTGTAAGCAAAGAACGCCGAACAGCCGACGGCATCACGTTTGACAGTATGGCAGAGATGAATCGATATCGTGAGTTGAAAATGCTTGAAAAATCCGGCGTAATAGCAAGCCTTGAGCTACAGCCGAAATTCTTACTTATTCCGAAAACCGAAAAAGGCGGCAGGGCGGTTTACTACAAAGCTGACTTCAAATACGTCAAAAACGGCAAAACCGTATACGAAGATGTAAAAGGCGTAAAGACTGAAGTATACAAACTCAAGAAAAAACTGCTATTCTACAAATATCCTGATATTTGCTTTTTTGAAAATAAAGTGTGAGAAAAGATTAGAAACACTTGACAATATGCGCATAAAATAAGTATAATATTAGTATGAATGAACGAATGCAAGCTATAAAAGAATTGGAAAAAGCTGGATATGTTTTTAAACGGCACGGCGGAAATCACGATATTTATTGCAATGCTGAATTAAAATGCTCTATTCCTTTAAAACGGCACAGTTTCAACAAAAATGACTTGCGGTACATTCAAAAAGAAATTGAACAAGGAGCGAAAAAATGAAATATGCTTATACTGCAATTTTTACAGAAAAAGATGGTACTGTGTATGCGCGTGTTCCTGATCTTAAAGGCTGTATAACGACCGGTAGAGATTTACAAGATGCCATAGAGCAAATCGAAGATGCGATGGCAGCATGGTTATGTGTGGCAGAAGATGAACAATTTGAAATTGCCAAAGCGACACCGCAACAGCAAATAACACACAAAAAAAATGATATACTCTCAATAATCAGAGCTGATACAACTCGATATCGGGCTATGGCTGAAAACAAAGCGATCCGTAAAAATGTAACGCTGCCTGCTTGGCTTGCGGAAGCGGCGGAAAATGCAAACATCAATTTTTCACAAGAATTACAAAGCGCATTAAAACAACGGTTGCAGATAGCATTGTAATTTTGTGTTAAAAATAGTAAAAATGAGATTATGCAGGCATTAGAACAAAAATATCAAATTGATATTAGCATAAAAGGAACAGGTGTCCAACTCGTTAAGGATTTAGTATTACAACACTATCCGCAAGCCCATATCAGAAATATTGAAGAAACCGATGATGAGCTTGAAAAAAGGGAAGATATAAAATTATATAAAAACCTAAAATCAAAAATAGCACCAGGTGATAAGGTGGCTGGTTATAGAGTTCGTGCAGGACTTTCTATTACTGAATTGGCAAAACTTACAGGTATAAGCCATACCAATATTTCAGCAATGGAAGCAAACCGGCGGGTAATAGGCTTACGTGTTGCACAAAAGCTTGCAAAAGTTTTAAATTGCAATTACACGGATTTGTTGGAAGTATAGCGCCCATCTATCTTTTATCTTAATTCTCAATTATGAAAGGCTGTTTATCAGAATTGATAAGCAGCCTTTTTTGTGTTACGCATCCTTTTTATGATAGTCTATTTCCATAAAAGGATATAAGCATGAGACTGGAAATCATCAACATACAAGCAATAAAACCGTATGAGAATAATCCGCGTAAAAACGAGAGAGCAGTAGAAAAAGTTGCCGAAAGTATTCGACTGTTTGGTTTTAAGAATCCTGTTATTTTGGATAAAAACAATGTCATTGTGTGCGGACATACGCGGGTAAAAGCCGCTGAGAAACTTGGTATTATCGATATACCCTGTCTTTATGCTGATGATCTTACCGAAGATGAAATAAAAGCATTCCGCCTCATCGATAATAAAACATCCGAATACTCCCAATGGGATTTTGATAAGCTGGGATTAGAATGGAACGAAGACATTGCCGACATGCTGGAGGGTTTCGATTTTAATATCGGTAATGTTGACGATTACAGTTTTGCTGAAATGGATATAAACGAGAACGGACTTGAGGTAAAGAAAAAGGCGAAGCAAGGCGGTGGTAAACGGAAGATACCGCTTACGGAAGAAGAATACAATGCATTAAATAAGCAAATTGATGATTATATCGGCGAGAACGGCGTTGTTTTCGGTTTTATAAGGAGCTTACTCAAATGATTGAAACGATTACGATTAAAGATTTACGACCGGCGGCATATAATCCCCGTCTTATTCAGGATGATAACTTTGAAGAATTGAAAAATAGCCTTCAAACACTTGGTATTATTATTCCTATTTTGGTAAACAAAAAGAACATGACTATTATTGCTGGGCACCAAAGAACAAAAGCGGCTGCCGCAATTGGGGTTGATCGTGTTCCGTGCTTTATGTGTGATGATATAGGAATAGCTGATGAGATATTTTTTAACCAGATGCACAACGGAACCGACAGGGTTTTTACAAAAGACAACAAATACACTGGGGCCGAGGTACGAGAAAATGAATTTTTGACAATAAATGCGCAAGACTTTTCAATTCAAACAAGCAAACCGTTTTATGTAAAAGAAATTTGTAACTTAATGCTGCGGTACGGTAATATTTTTTCTGCGGTTATCTGTAATGGTATTATATACGATGGTGCCGATTACATTAAGTCATGCCAATTGTTAGGGTATAAGGCAAATATCTTTTTTGTTCCGAAAGAAAAGCAAAAGGATGTTGAATACTTTTTCTCAAAAAGCTACGGAGAATATTCATACGAAAAGCTTGAAAAACGGACGTTTGTACAGGGACTCGCGCAAATGTACCGTAATCCGAATGGAAAAGAATATAAAAACATCGTAAAAGAAAATAAAAGCGTTCTATATGAAAACTATGTTATTCCATACATAGTAAAACATCCTAATGCAAGCATTCTCGATTTCGGCTGTGGAAAAGGCGGCTATGTCAAACTTTTAAAAGAGAGAAAATATAATATTCGCGGCGTTGAGTTTTATAATCATAATGTAAAGAGTATCAATGTCGGTTTGGGACATAGGCAAATTGACGAATTTATAGCGTTCATCAAAGATAACGGATTATTTGACATTGTAGTTTGCGACAGTGTTATGAACTCTGTTGACAGTATGGATGCTGAAATTGCCGTATTACGGGTGTTAAACATTGTAGCAAACGGAAAAATATTTATCAGTGGCAGGCGGGTTGAAACTATCTTGTCTAAAGTAAATGAAAAAGCTTCTACTCACACCAAACGAAATTTCTATTTTTTGGATAAAGATAATTTTCCGGGGTTATACCGACAGGGGCAATGGTTTTATCAACATTTTCATACAAAAGAAACATTTCAAAAATCATGTGAGAAAGCTGGATTAGAAATGTTGCTTTTTGAGCATAAATACTCTTCCGGATGCTGGGCAGCGATATTAAAGCGAAAAAGGAAGCTTACAGAAAGCGAAGCAAAAGCGGCTATTGATTTTGAGTTTGATCTTCCATTACCGAACGGAAACTCATATCAAAGAAATAAAGAGGTATGGGAGGTTCTTAAAAAATATTATGCTTCCTCAAATAATTAGCGAATTGCCAATTTCTACAGGTATAATATTCTTTTTTATCCGCATTTTTAAGCGAAGTATCAATATCTTCTTGCGATATTGGCAATTGTTTTGCATTTTCAATAACAACGTGAATACCATTGCTTGCGTAGTCAATTACATCCCCTTCACTTTGCTCAAATGCAAGATGAAAGTTTTTACTCCAATTATAGGGACTCGCAACTCCGCAGAGGTAAAAAATGTCCGTTGCACATTCGTTTAATTCTGCATTTTCAAGGTTAGTAACTGTCGGTGATACTTGCTTTGAGTACACACCTTTAAAACATCCGGCACAATGTACTGAAAGACTGATGCCGGTTATGTACTTGAGCCACAGATACCTGAACTTGCTTGTAACTGTGAGTGTTTTGATTTTTACCATATTCTCTACCATCCTTAGTAAGCATATTGTATCATTTTTGATAAGTTTTATCAATGTACGAAGGTAAAAAATCATAAAAAAGGTATAAGCCCCCTATGTCGAAAGAAATAGTAAACGATTTACATACAAAACGAAAACCGCCTCGCACAAAAAAAGAACGGGAAGAACATCTTGCTAAGATTGCGTATGCAGACAGATTAAACCCGGTAAAGAGCATGAATATTGAACTGTTTGCAGAAAAAATAGCGGATGAACTCGGCATTACAGTGGGAACAGCAAAAAAAGATATTTTAGAAGTAAAGCGTCGAAGGAAAAAAGCAGCGGAAATAGATCAGCAATATGAATTAGGAAAAAAACTGGAAGAATTAGCAGCGGTGAAAGAAATGGCAATAAAATCACAAAATATGAACGCATACCTCGGCGCTATCAATAAAGAATGCGAACTATTAGGGCTTGATAAGCTCTCTATTTTTGTCGGCACACAGGAAGATATGGAGTTAAGCCTTTCGCTCAAGAAAAAGGCAATTTCCGACAAGCTCACTCTTATCGGTAATAGTGCGCCGTCGAAAGAACAAGAAGCACCGCTGGCGCAAGACAGAGAAAGTCAGGGAATAAATAACCCGCAAAAGGATAACGCATGAAAATCGAACCGGTATCCCCACCAACACTGATAAAGACCGGCTGGAAGTGTATTGATGACAGGACGCTTACCGCTGATATGCTCAGAAGTAATAAGGAAGCGCAAGAAGCGTTTATCAATGCGCTTACCCCCGCAGAGCTTGACGCGCTGCCGTTCGATTGGGGGTTTTGGGCGCGCGATGATCAGCTGCCGCCCAGAGACTGGATAACCGGAGAAAAATACATCTGGTGCCTCCGCTGCGGACGCGGCTGGGGTAAGACACGGACAGCAGGGCAAGCGATCATCGAAGCGGTGAGAACGGACAAGTACAAACATCTCTCATTATGCGGAGCGACAGCAGAAGAGGTGCGCGATATTATGATTAACGGAGAGTCGGGACTTGCCCGCTATTGCCCGCCAGATCTCGGTATGGTGTATAAGCCGTCGATAAAAAGAGTTTTTTTCAGTAACGGTGCAGTTATCAGTATTTTCTACGGTTCAGAGCCGGAGAAATCCAGAGGTGCGCAGTCTGATTGGCTGTGGTGCGATGAAATACACAAATGGCAATATCCGGAAGAAACCTTTGATAACCTTCTTCTTGGTTTACGCCTAGGGAGTAATCCCTTATGTGTGGTAACGAGTACCCCGAAGCCGACAGCATTTACCAAGCGTCTTGAAGGACTGACAAACAGCGATGGAAAGCCCTGCGTACATGTAACCATCGGCAGCACCTACGAGAATAAGTCAAACCTTTCTCCGGCATTTATCAGCACAATTGTTTCAAAGTACGAAGGTACCCGTTTAGGGCAGCAGGAACTCTATGCACAAATCCTCGACGATAACCCCAATGCCCTGTTTAAAAAAGACTGGATAGAAAACAACAAGGTTGACGTTTTGCCGCTTGTTGCAAACCGCTACCGTATTATCGTGAGCGTCGATCCTGCGGCAAGCCATACGGCAGATTCAAACCATACCGGCATTATTACGGTATTAGAGGGAGCGGCGCCCGAACGGCTTATCAGCGCCGCTGCTATTCAGCACAAAACTGAAAGCCACTACTACGTGTTAGCGGATGCGTCGCTTATCGGAACACCCCATCAATGGGGCTTAACGGTAAAAGCTATGGCAGAAATGCAGAAAGCCGATACGGTTGTCATCGAAGACAATCAAGGCGGCGACATGGTAGAAAGTACGCTTATCAATGCAGGGGTAACGCAGTGTATTCAGCGTGTGCGAGCAGTGCATTCAAAACTGGCGCGGGCGCTTAACTCATCTACCCTTTGCGAACAGGGCCGCATTCACTTCTACCGGAACCCGCTTTCCTATAACGCGGAACACGGAACCGATCCGCTGGATATGCTTGAAGATGAGTTATGTAACTGGCAGCCGGGAGACGATAGTCCTGACCGTATGGACGCATTTGTTCATGCAATCAATTATTTAAAACCCGATTTAAAAGACTTAGCGCACGAAGATGCGGCAAAAAGAGCATTGTTTAATGTTCTGGGAGGCGGAGTATAACATGAAACTTTCAGATTTTTTTATGCGGAACCGGAGTATATCCGGTTTATTCTTAGATAGTGGCATTACAAAACGGGATGCAGCTGAAGCATTTAGCAGCGTAAAAACGGACTATGTGCTATCCCGCTCCCTGTATTCATCGGCGCCGTCGCATCAGAGCGGCTACCTTGACTATGCGCTGGGTAACTATTGTACCAAGCTCTATATCGATACCTTTTGCTGGTTTATCGGCTTACCTGATATTCAAGCGGAAAGCGATACGTTTTCAAAATCGATACAAGCATTTTTAACGAGAAACAAGACGCTGCTATTCAATATTTACAAGCAGACGATGATAGACGGTAAGCATTATGTCTGGATAAGATTAGAGCAGACTGCAACAGGACGAAGTGAAATCCGCATAAAGCAGATACCGCTTGAGCTTGTTGTTGAAGATGATTGTATCAAAGACCTTACCGGCGGCTATACGCGCTTTGTAACTGAAACAGTAGAAAAATGGAAAGAGAGAGGCGTAGACCGTAAAGCGGTTATCCGCATCACCCTTGAGGCGGGCAAGGAAACGATCGACATTGACGGCGATCTTCCTGCAGGGTATCAGCAGAAGCAAATAGTCAACCGTACTGCCTTCCCGTTTGTACCGGTATTTTGCCTTTATAACAACAAGCAAACATTCTTAAAAGATGGAATCCCTGAAATTGCTCCGGCGGTTCCGTTTATCCGCCGGTATGACGCGACCTTGCGGAAAGTTGGACGGCATATCGACAATATTCTTGAGCCGCGCTTATTGGTAAAGGTGAAAAACGTTGCGCAATTTCTCAAATACTCATTTGGGCTCACGGATGAGAAAATCGGACATATCGCAGAAGGGAAAGAAGCGGTTGATATGACGCAATTTAAGGCGGCTATTATGGACGGTGAAGATGCGGCAAGCGATATACGGTATGTCGGACAAGCCAATAATGTAGAAAGCGCTGTTTCGCTTCTTAAACTCTTACACTGGATTATCGTTGAGCTTACGATGCCTGAATATCTATATGGTACAGCGATGCAGTCAACCAATGCGAGCGTTGCCGAGCAGTCTCCCGTATGGGCAAAGAAGGTAGAAGGACGGCAAGGTGAATATAACGAGTTTTACTATTGGCTTGCCGATGTGTTCAAAGCAGCCCGCATTGCGCTTGCAGGACGCGATGAATTTGCTGGGGACGGAGGAGCCGATAATCCAATCGTCCGCTGGCAGGAGCTGACGGCAAAAGATGATGTTGCAATGATGAACGCTCTTAGCACCTTTGTCGGCGCAATGGATAAGGCCATGACAATGGGCTTGGTCTCTCCAAAAAGCGCTTTCAATACCCTTAAAACCTTTATGGCAATCCCTGCAGACTATGAAACGGAAAAGGAGGCCGCTACCGAATGGCTCAAGCTCAAAATCCGGCTTGAAGCATTGCAGGATAGGATCCGCAGCGGGGATATAGAGGCCGAAGCCGCGATTGAAGATCTCTTTAAGAGCGCGTAAATGGACTTTGATTTATCGGGCTTGCCGGAAGAGCTGCAAAGTTTTATCCGCACGGCATTACAAGGCAGGCGTAAGACATTACTGACCGCCGAAACAGAGATAAAAGCAGCGTTACAGGAAAGCATTAACCGCATACGGGAGCGGATCGGTAAGAGGGGCGTTTTTACCGGCATTACTCAAGAACTGGCAGGGCACATAGCAGAGGAAAAAGTCTTTTTTGCTTCCGAGCTTGAACGTATTACGCAGGAAGGATTAACCCGCGCAGCGTATGCGGGGCTTTTTGTCGGTGAGCAGACAAAACGGTATTACAAAGAAAAAGGCTTACTCAAATTCCGGCTGATTGAAAAAGACGCGCTCCGTGAAGCGGAGATAATCGCAGAAAGCACCATGCGCAAGCAGCGGATATTCAAGCATAAAGAATTTGTCCTTTCCGACCGGATATGGGATGTATCCGATAACAACTATGACAAGATACAAGAAATCATTTCAAGTGGTATCAATACCGACTGTGTCGAAGTTGCAAAGGCATTACAGCAGTATGTCAAAGAAGGCTCAAAAACATTTGCAGAAAAATACCCGAATATGTACGAACGTATGGGCGGGCGGGTTCCGAAGAACTTAAACTATGAAGCCTTACGGCTTATCCGCAATGAATTATCCGAAGTGTATTGGCAGGCAACGATTGAAGGCTTTAAAGAAAATCCTGCAGTAAAAGCGGTTAAATGGCTTTTATCGAATAACCGGCTGCCCGGCTATCACGATATTTGCGACACGATGGCGTATGCCAATGACCACGGACTGGGCGCGGGGATTTATCCCGTCGATGCTGCTCCTGGAAAGCCGCATATCTGCTGTCTTTGCACCTTAGCGCCGGTTATCGCAAAGGATATAGAGCGCGGAGACGTTGCCAATAAGCCGCCTGAAAATTGGGAAGCAATCAAAACGCGGCTGCAAAATACCTCCGCATTTACCAATTTGGAAGAATTAACCGAAGCGCAAAAAGAGAAACTGAAAGAGCAACGGCATGAAGCGTACCAGAGACGGGCAGAAGAAAAACGATATAAAAAAGTTGCAAGCAAGATTGAAACGAAAACTCCAGAAGAATTTGCAGAAATTATCAAAACCGCTAAAACGCAAGTACCGCAAATGGACGCTTGGCGCGTTGATGCTCACACAAAAGAAGAGTATAATAATGTCAAGCTGTTCGCCTCAAAAGGCGGCTCTTGCGTTGCAATAAAACCTGATGGAGATATTATCAGCGTATGCAAGAACTCAAACGATAAAGGCACAAAAGGCTCCGATTTAATTCGTTATGCCGTCGATAACGGCGGGGTAAAGCTAGATAGCTATGCAGGCAATCACGGCTTTTATACAAAGAACGGATTTGAACCTGTTGCATATGTTACATTCAATGAAGAGTATGCTCCACCGGATTGGAAGAAAAATGTAACAGGTTATAAGAAAGAAGATATTGTATTTTATAAATATACAGGAAATAAAACAACAACGGATTGGGAAAAATTAAAAAAGAAAATTAAACATTTTGACGATTATGATGATGCAATGAAATACAGAGATAGCTTTTTGAAAAAGCAAGAGGGGTAAATTATGGATGAGAAAACAGTAACTTTTAATGAATACTTAGAATTAGTAAAAAAAATTTTCAAAGATTATGGATACAGCGATAAAGAAGTTAAAGAAGCCTTTTTAAGGGAAGATTTTCAAGATGAAGTGAAAACAAGATATGATGCAGATATTGAACACTATAAAAATAAAGACCAATATGTTCCAAGCTATAAAGTTTTAACAGAAGGCTGCGTTGGATCTGTGGCTCATTGCTTAAATTTAATGTGGTAATAGCTTCCAGCATGAAAAACACAGTAAAATACTTGCTACGTCAAAAACGACCTTGAAACCTTGCAAACGATTATCGATGAAAAGGCGGGGAAAGGCGAAATACGACTTACAAAAAGAAACCTTACAGAAATTATACAAGATGATAGGCTCAAAGGATTCGATGTTAATCAAGACAGCGGCGAAGTAAAAGAAACAAATAAAGCTAAAATCCATTATAGTAAAACAGGCGTTCACTTAGTGCCGTTTAGTCTAGTACCGGAGGATGAAAAATGATATTTTACCCAAAAACGGAAACGGAACTCTATAATATATGCAAAAAAGCGCATACTATTAAAGCTGTTCTCCATGATAAGACTGTTATAGAAGGAACCGTATACGGTTTTACATGGGCGGTCAACAACGAACCAGAAATAGCAGATATTGATATAAAGCTTGCAAATGGGCAATTAGCCGGAGCCTTTTTAGACGAAATAGAGAGCATCGAGGTTGTAGAAGGATAAGAACAACACCAACATGAGTTGTTGCGTATTTTGCAACGACTGAATCAGCAACAGGTAAATAGCCCCTACCAATCCCGCAAAGAACCATCCAAAAAGACAGCACAGTCAAACTCGTAATCATCTTTTTCAGAGGAAATGCCAGCATCTCCGAGTATCTCTTGTACGCGCATACAACGCCGGAGTACGTTACAGCGTTCACGGTAGTCGTGTATTCCTTCCTCGTCAAAAACTATATCAATGTCTTGCCGGGAAGTGCAGGTATTGAGTTCTTTAAGAATCCGGTTATCAGCTTCACTTAACGGCTTTTTTACCAATCCTAACTTTTCATAGAAGGGAGTAAGCCGCCAATAGCCATTGATAAAATGGCAGAGCGTAAATTCATACAACTGCTCATCTGTTGGAGGCGCTGAGGGGCTAAAAAAATAAGACGGCGCATACATCGCATAGGTCAAGTACCGCTGCTTTTCTGTGATATCAGTAATCCTAAACCGATTAAAGGTATCTTCCGTCTGCTCTTTGTTTTTGCATTCCCGTAATGCCCCGATGATGCGCTTGTCAAAAGTCATTTATGTTATTCCTTAATAGTATTGGGAAAAAGTATGCCCTTACATCCAAAATAAGGAACTTTGATTTTTAAGGGTAAGGGCATATCGTTTGTACGTTGTAGTTCAAAGTCCTTATTGCAACATAAAACCGTATAGCAGTTGTCGAGGATTATTCGGTAACTGCTATTTTTCTATCAGCCTCTAGGGAGGACGAAAAAGGCTGAACTTGTATTTTAAAAAGTATTTTACGCCTATTGTAAAAAGTAGTATTGTTAGTATTGCCGAAAGTATTATAACGGCAATCATCCGCCGATGGAGTTTATCTTTTTGTTTATTGATTATTGCCTGCTGTTTCGCTATTGTTTCGGACGCCTCTTTTTCGTATGTGTTGTAAGATTGCCGCAAGGCTTTCAAGCTCGCTCGCTCCGTCTGTAATTGACTGCGTAAGATGTTCGCTGTACTTTCGGCCGTCTGCAATTTCTCGGTTAAGCTCTTCGCTTTGCTCTCTTGCGCCCTCAAGCGTTCCGTTAAGTTGCTCGCCTGTAATAGCAGATTCTGTCTGCTTATCTTCAAGTTCTCCGATATGCTCTCTAACCTGATAAGCTCCGTCTCCGTTACCGTATACAGCCGCTCTTGTGCAACAGCCGGAAAGAGCAAGCAACAAAAAACAGATACTACAAACAATAAAAACATTCTTTTCATTCATTTACCGCTCCTTTTTTTGTTTTTCTTCCCATTGTTTTCGTACTTCAATACAGCAACGACATTCAATGGTATCTTGAAAATCCATAAAAGGCTGAGACAGATGCATTAGAATAAATTCTATAAGAGTAATCGGAAAGAAAATCAAAGCTATCATATTTTTAAATCCCCATAATAAAAATAAGAATATTCGTTTTTGTTTGTTCTTTTTGACTTTCCAATATTCATCACGATAAAAAGAATCAAGTTTATCTTCAAAACAAATAAAGGGTATTAAACTAAATTCTAAAATGAGTCCTGCTATTGTGAATGGAAAAAAGATATAAAAAATCAGTTGATTTAATGTTTGTAATAACAATAATTTCATTTATACACCGCTATTCCTTACATAAGTTCAAAGTGGGGATTGTCCCAGCCCTTACCCCACACTTGTCCGTATCCGCCTGCGCACCAATCAAGCCCGCATTCTTCACCGATAGCGCCGATTTCTTTCCAGACTTGCTCCGGTGCATTCCACCAGACGCGGCCGTCTTTTACCGGCGCAATATCAACGGCGTTTCCGCCGAAATGCCTCGACTGCGTCGTCTTTGTTACGATGCGCTTATTTTCCGCTTCGGTTAAAAGGTACAAGCCTGCTTTTTTACGCAAGGCGTTCACCTCTTCAAGCGGCTTGCGACCTTGCGCATAATAGGCCGCCTGCGTATCAACCGTCCGATCTGTTTCAAGGACGATTACCTCTATACCACGCTTTTTCAGTTCTGCTAAAAAAGCACGCGTCCGCTTTGCCAGCTCCGGCTTAAGCCGGTCAATATCCCGTATCACTCCCATCGTTAAACCTCCTAAAATCTGTTAGTCGTTGTATTTTTCTACAAACTGCTCCAGTGTCATGCATATACATCCTGCTCTATACATAATGCCTTCAGGTACCCGATATTCTTTTTGATAGGATAATCAATACAGATTTCTTTATACTCCGGTAAAAGGAATGCCGATTGTTCAGCCTTGTACATTGCGATTTTTTCTTTGATGCGCCGAGCGATAATCCGTATCATTTCATCCGCCCACTCATTGACGATGCGTTCTATCTGCGGGGCGATTGCTTCCCATGAAGGATACTGTTCCGTGCCGCATGGTACGGCGGGAAGTTTATGTAAAAAGGCTTTATAGTCTTGTTCGATAAAATAGAGAATGTCAGCAATATAGCCTTTACGCTCTGTTGCTGTCAGCCGCTCCCGCATACAGTTATAGTCTACACGCTCCTGCAGCACGTCTTTTACCAACTCAACACAAGAGAGCATCGGCATCTCGCATTTTACGAAGGGTAAAAAGATTTCTTTGATTGTGCCGTTAATCCGGCGAACTATCCGCCGTTCGTCTGCCTTTGTTTTTTCGTCAATCTCCCCAGATTGTCTGAATAGTTTTTTTCGGCATTCTTCATCGTGCAGCCGGTCTTTTCCTTTTTTCTCTATATCCGTTTTGAATAGCTCCAATTTATCATCAACATTTTTTTCAATGTCTCCAACGATAATTTTTTTATCCCCGGCTCCTAGCTGTATGCCTTTTTTAAGAAGCTTGTTCAGTAGCAGAAAAATAAGGACGGCAATAAACACGATTGCCGCAATGCCGAGGACTAACACACTGGTAGGTAATTTCTCTATAGCCATAAAACGCTGCCTTGTTGAATCATTTTGTAACACCAGCATAGAAGAAACGCAGTACGTAACGCAAATCAGCAGGGATAAAAATCATGTTCCTTAAAATATTTTTATTCTCTTTACGCGTAAAATTTGTGTTACGCACCCCCAATTATTTACAATACAAACCGTACCACAAAAAGAGGTAATGACATGGGGAAGTCTGGAAAAAACACATATACGCAAAAACCGCTTTTTACTGATCCTGCGCAAACTCCGTTTGTATCGATTGAGGCTGTGGGTGAAATGCTTTCCGAAGTGGAAGCAAAGACAATAATGAGCCACATCCGCTTAAATCCGCTTGCAACACCTGAAATGATTGCAGCGCTCAAAGGGGATGCCGATCCGCTCGATTGTATTTTTGCCGTTGAATATCGAAAAAGCAAAAGCGGCGTTGAATATCTCGATGCTGCGTATGAACACATTGTCGAAACGATTTTGACCAGTACGGTTTTTATTCCTTCCGGCTATGGGCATCAATCGCAAGAAGCATTCTTTTATGAAGGACGTGAGATATACGGAACGGTTATCGGCGCATTACTCGATAAAGAGGCGGGGAAAGTCTATTACCGCATTATTCCTGATAAGGGAGAACACGCGGAGAAAATACGGCGGTGGCTGAAAAATAAGCAGATTAACGCAGTCTCTATCTGGGGAATACCGACGTATGCGGATGAAAGGAAAAAGACGGTTGTTGATTATGCCTTGCGCTCTGTTGATTTTGTGCCGCCGCTTAGCGAAGGGCAACATAACGAAAGCGCAATCGGGCAGATGGAGGGTGTGAGCTTTAATGAGCAGGAAAGAAAAATCCGTGATGCCTTGCGAGAGAAATATGCAGATTATGTTTTTACGGAAGATTTTTATGATGATTATGTCATTGGTGAATATAAAAATCAGCTGTATAAAATTCCGTACAGCATACAAAATAATACGGTTATATTCGGGGCGGCTCAAAAGGTGCGCCGCGTTGTTGAATATAAACTTCAGGAGGAAGAAATGGAACTTGCAAGTATAGCAAATGACGAGCTTACGGCAGAAATCGCACGGAGAACAAAAACAGGGCTTTTGTCTGCGCAAGCCGTTGCAGGGGAAATGGGGGTAAAACTGGAAGATGCTCAAAAGCTAAAAGGCTTGGAAGCGGCTTCAAGTGAACTTGCCGAACTCAAAAAAGCTGCCGGAGAAATGGCGCTTACCGATGCTATCAACTTTGCGAAAAAAGCGAAGGAAGAAGAAAAAGCGGAGGCGGCAAAGAAAGCGTTTGGTGAAATGGTCGATGCGGTCAAGGCTGAAAAGGGCTTAACCAAAGACGGTAAACCCACAGGTGAAATGGCAGTGTTGGTGGATAAATTCTGTCATTTTGAAACTGGTATGAGTAAAGAGCAGATTGCCGGCGAAATGGACCGCGTAATGAATGATGCGGACATTCAAAAGCTCGTACAAGGAAAAACCGCAACCGCTCCGGTTGGTCAGATGGCCGGTGCGGGTGCAAAAAGTGAACCGGAAGTATACGAAATCTAAACGAGGGGGTGTGATATGACTGGAGAGCACAGACTTTTATCAGTTAATAAAACGGTTGCAATCGCAGATGTAACAATTCCTGCGGGAGGAGCGCAGACGCTCGATAATCACGGTATTGTCTTTGTCGGCGACCGCGCGGGGGTTGTGCTGCAAAAAGAAACGGGCAATCAAGTAACGGTGTCTTTTGATACGCAGCGGGAATGGACAACGGAAAGCTATGATAGCGCCAATTTGCCGAAAATCGGCGAAAAGGTGTATCTCGGCGCTTCGGACGGCAAGCTTACAAAAACCGCATCAGGTAATAAGCTCGTCGGCTACTACTGGGGGACGATTGGGGGTGCGGTGCTTTTTTCGCTTCACGCATAAAAGCAGACCGTACATAACGATGAGGAGAAAAAAAACAATGGAATTTGTATCACATGAAACAATCCGTATGAAAAATGCTACGGAGAAAAAACAGATGTCGTTGCAATACCGTGCGCCGAATGTGCCTGCCGGTGAGATGACAATAAAGGATACCGGCGCCGGTACGCGCACTGAAATCTTTACGCGGGAAATGCTTACACGGGCGGTCGGCTTACCGTCAGGGGAAATGATGAGCGCAGAGGATTTGCATAAGTTTGCAAAGCAAGCTGTTCTTGACGTATCGCTCGGTATGGCGGAGCATCCTGCCCTTTATTCCTTCATTTACGAAGAGATTAAAAATGCCGATTTTCCCCGCACAATCAAAGTGATGGAGCTTATCGGAATGCGCGCTGCATTCGGTGTTACCAACGATGGGGAAAGTGTGCCGATGGCTGATTTCAAATTCGGTAAGCTCGAAACGGTTGATTTTAAGACATTCGCAGCCGGTTATTCCATCTCACGAGGCTGGGTAAACTTCAATGAATTTTGGAAATTGCCGCAAGCGTCAAAAGCACTCGGTATTGCGCATAATGCCATTCTTGACCATCTGCACCTGTCGCCGATTATTACGCATTCGTATACCGGAGATGCCGTTACCAATAAGGTAACAACCGGCAGTACCGACCTTGAGAATGTGTGGCTTACACTGCGGAAAGGGCTTAAAGATGCCCTCAAGCGTACCAATGCAAGCGGCTATCGGATTCGTCCGACTATAGCCCTTTGTAACTCTGCAACGGCGATGGATGTAGAGGCGGCAATCAAAGGCTTACTGCAAAAAGGTACACAGCTGGGGCAGCTTGCGCAGATTCAGAGTGTTTTAAGTTATGACGGCTGGACGGGTGAAGTCGGCGGAATTAAATACGAGTTTAAAGCTCCGGCTGATAACGAAGTGTATTTAATCGTTCCGAAGCAGTCGTTTAAGGCGCTTGTAAAAGAAGATTTAACACACCTTGAACAGCGGGGTAACATTCTCACTCTTTCTGAATTGGATGTTGTTGAAACCTTTACCCGTTGCGCGGTTGCCGGTGTTGCAGATGCTGTGCATAAGGTAAAGCTCGCATAAGGCTTTTAAAGAGAGAGATGCACGGTTTGTTTCGTCTCTCTCTTTAATGACAGATCGAGGAGATAATATGGGAAGTGAAAACATTACCTTACGCATAATGAAAACCGCTAACGGCTGGTATGTTGAGCATGAGGCAGGCGATGTAACGAACGGCTACGCAGTTGAAGGAGATGCATGGGAAGAACTCAATCCTGCGCTTGCGGGAACTTTTGAAACGCCGTTTAAAGCGCCGGAAGAAAACGAAAGCGGCGCTGAAAAGCCGAAGGTGGGCGAATTAAAAGCAAAGATCAAAACGCTTGAAGCGGCGGAAAAAGAGTTACACGACTTGAAAGAAGCGGCAGGTGATATTGATATTTTGCAGGCGATTGAAAGCGCAAAGAAAGCGCAATCGCAAACAAACCCGCAAACCTAGAAGGGAGATAGCAGCGCATGATCATCACCGAAGCATTGATACAAAGAATCCGCACCCTGCTTAACGAAGCGATACCGGATGGAGGCAGCGAAGCGGACACGCATTTTTCTACCATCGACTTAACAATCACATTACAAGCGGCAGAAAGTGAAAATCATGCGCTCTACCTTTTATGGACGCAAAAAGCGGGCATTATTCAAAAAGATGGAGGCGATATAAAAAGCATTAGTGCAGGCGGTGAAGCAATAGAAAAATACACCGCCGCCGATTATGTGAATCTCTGCCTTAAAACTGCGCAAGGGTATAAAGAGGCATGGGAAGCGGAGCGGAAAAACACCAGCGCTTCGTTTTTAATCTGCTGTAAAAAAGATGATAATGAGGCGGCTCTATGGTAAATGTCGTCAAACAATTACGGAAAGACACGGAAAGTATTATTGCGGTCAATCCGTCTCTTCTTTCATTTATTCGCCGCGAAAGAGAGAAAAATGAATACGGCAATGTAAGGGAAGTAGAAAAGCGAACGGAAATGCAGCGGGTTCGGATTGCAGAAATCTCACATAGCGAAACCGACCGACTTTTGCAAGAAGGATTGTTAAAAACGCATATCGTCAATATCACCGCATTCCACGATGCGGATATTCAGGCGGGCGACTTATTCGATTTTCAAGGCAGCCGGTATGAAGTCGTTTTTATCCGAAAGATCACTATTGGCGGGTATGCGCCGGAGAATGCCTACAAGATGTCAGGCAGAGCAAAAGAGATACGGGAGGCCGTCGAATGAGAGGGCTGGAAGCGGTTTTTGAGCGGTTAGAAAGCATCACCAAAGAGATGCTGAATGATTGCGAGATGGTTGCCTGCGAAACCGCTGCCAGCATGGAGCGGTATGCGAAAGAAAACCGCGTATGGACTGACCGAACGGGGGATGCCCGCAAGGGATTACGCGGTGTTGCTTCTCGTTCGTCGCAAGCAATATCGGCAGGGATTTATCAGGATATGTACGGTAAGACCGGTAAAGAATATGGCTATTGGCTTGAAAATGGAACGAAAGAAGTATCAGGCGGCGTAACGTTCGGAGAAAAGTACGGAATCTTAAAGCCAACACGGAACGCCCATGCCGGTATGTTTTTTGACGGTATCGAAAAAGCATGTGGACAAGCGCTCAAACGGCAATAAGGAAAGGAAACCATGCGGAGTGCACTGTATGCGGAACTGGTAAAACTTTATCCGGTGTATTACATCGGTAATGTAGAAAAGACAGCAAAAAAGCCGTTTCTTATTCTGCAATTTGAACACGGTATTAAAACGCGGCTGGGAAGCTGGAATATGGTTACAGTGAGCGTCTATGTCCCCGCTGGGGATTTTGAACTGCTTGATACCGCTTGTGAAAAAGTTATTACTGCATTGGACGGAAAGCATCTAAAACGAATCAGGAGCGGCGGTGTTTTTTTAGTGCAATACGTTGATTGCTCAAGTGATTTGATAGAGGATTCACTTGGCGCAATTTCAAAACAGCTCAATTTTAAAATCCCCGTTTTCGGCGGAGATTTTATGTAGATAAAATGGAGGTTAAAAGACTTATGGAAAAGAAAAACGAATACGGGTATTCAATCGGGATAATGCAAGCGGCGCATCTGAATGCTGATAAAAGCTGGCCGTCTCCTAACGATTGGGAAGATACCAATCCGCAAACCGGTGAGGTGAGAAAGCACCGAGGTGGACTCGTCGGTAAAATAGGGCCGTTCAACATTGACGGCTGGACAACAGACGATTTAAAGCTGACTGTTCTGTACGGCACCAAAACGGAAACCTTTACCTTTGCCTCGACTGCTGCGGATAAAAAAAGCCGTTTCCGTTGCAGACATGGTAAAAGACTTCAATACTGCCTTTACTGCGCTCAAGCCGAAAGGGATAAAGCTCAAGGCGGCTAAGACGGTCATCGGTACCGATTACGATGCGGAGTATCTTAAAATCACGACAGAGAATGCGGGAGACTTACCGTTTTTTTTGCCCCGATTGGATTTCAAGGAAAGCTCGCCGAATTACTCGGTATTGTCGGCTATGTTTCGACAAAAGAAGCGAAGAGCTTCAAAGACGATTTTGACAAAGAAAGCGGTAAAACGGTTGACGCAACAAGTGGACACGGGATCCGCTGTACAATAAAAGAAGCGGATAAAATAAAGGGCGTCAATATTACCGCTTCTTTTGCAAGCCTCCCAAATAAGTTTTTTGCCCTTGTTACCGGCAACACGTATAACGAGGAAACGGGAGAGCTGTATATTGATAATGCCGGAAGCCCGCCGCTTGTCACCTTCCGTTACTTCGTAGAGCAGTACGAAAAGGGGCAAAACACAAAAGGCAGTTACGCCCGCGTTAAGGCGGTTATCTTCCCTTCGTGCCAAACAACGCCGACAGGAAGCGAAGCAAGTGAAGATGCTTTTGGCGCTGTCGAACTGCAAGGCTCCGGCGGGGAAAACAAGCGCAGTAATTTACCCTTGAAATTCATCAAAGAAATTTCGCTTGCCGACTACACGCAATACGTACAAGGCTAAAAAGATTATCCGCCCGTCTTGAAAAAGAAATAAGCGGGCGGAGCTTTCCTATTAAAGCGGCAAGGAGATAACTATGTTTGAAAAAATAAAATCTTTTTTTAACAAAAAACGCAGAGAACATGGAATCGAAGCGGCGATCGCGGAGGCTATAAAGGCACCGGAAAATGAAGCGGAACGGCTTGCAATCGCAACTTGCGATTGGGTAGAGCTTTTATGGAACGGCACAAAACAAAAATTCCTTATTCACAAAACAAATTTTCAAGAGCTTTTAACCTGCGGGAGTTTTCCGAACATCCTGTACAAATTTATTGACGGTATCGCCGAAGCAGCGGGAGCAAAAGAGGCAGTATCAGAGGTTGACTTTAAAAAGATGAAAGAGGAAGAAGATGAATTCCTTGTAGAGCTTGCAAAAAAAAGCATGGTTACTCCGACATATCAGGAATGTTACGACGCAATTTTGAAAATACGCGGTATCAGTGGAAGCGCCTTTAACGACGTTATCCCAAAAGATTTTTTAAACGACCTTTTCCTTTTGTACTTAACTGATTGGGAGAAGGACGTAAAAAAAAATTTGGTCGCGTTCAATTTGCCCGCTTCGGAAGAATCGCAAAATACTACAAATGCAAGCCCAGCAGCTACATTAAAGGCTTAAACGATTTTGAAGCCTTTCTATTCGACGAGGCGTGTCTCGTTGCTGTTGAAGTGGAAAATCAGCAGCGGGAAGAAAAAGAGAAAGCGCAGAAAGTGAAAGAAAAAAGAGAAAAACAATTTCAAAAAGATATGGCAGAGACCTTTGCAGAGGGTGATACATAAAACGGGTTAGGCAAATGGGACAGAGTTTAGGCGAAATATATGCAGAATTAGCATTAAAAACAGATAAACTTCAAAAAGGGATCAGAGAATCCAATCGGTCACTTGCAAAACTTGAGCAGGATATTGACAACGCAGTTGATAGCATCAATACGAAGATCGCTGCTATTGGTGCCGCTCTTTCTGCCAGTGTAACGCTCCCTTTAACCTTGCTCGGAAAAGCCGCACTCGATACCTTTACGAATTTTGAACAGTCCATGCAGAATACTTTTTCTGTTATGGGGGCAAGTGCATCCGAAATGGAAGCCTTGCGAAAGAAAGCGGAAGAAATGGGTGCAACGACCCGCTTTAGTGCAAGTCAAGCCGCCGATGCTCTCTATAGTTTAGGTTCAGCAGGTCAATCAGCTACGCAAGCAATGAACAGTCTCGACGGTGTATTACAGCTTGCAGGAGCGACGGGAAGCGATTTAGCCTTTACCTCAAGTACGATTGCTTCAACTCTTTCGCAGTTTAATCTCAGTGCAGAAAAATCAGGGCACATTGCCGACGTGTTTTCATTGGCTATTAGTAAAAGCCAAGCGAATATGACAAAGCTATCGTATTCAATGAAGTATGTCAGACCTGTTGCTGCTGGTTTGGGGGTGAGCCTTGAAGCGTCAACTGCTGCCCTTATGCGCCTTTACAATACCGGTTTCGGCGGTGAGCAGGCTGGCACTATTTTACGATCCGGTTTACAAAAGTTAGCCAGCGGTACGGATGATGTCAAAAAGAAACTCCAAGAATTAGGCATAAGCTATGATGAGGTAAACCCGAAAACAAATAACCTTGCCGACATAATTGAGCGGCTAAAAAATGCAAATATCGATGTAGCAAAATCAAGCGAGTTATTCGGCGAAGCGGCGGCTGCCGGTATGCAAGCGCTGATCGAAGGCGGCGGGGATGCCATACGAACAATGGACGGCTTATTGCAAGCATCAGACGGGGCGGCAAAAAAGATGCAGGATATTCAAAACGCTTCTTTTGCCAATACGAAGGCAGAGCTTTCAAGCGCTTTTGAAGCGGTTCAAATTACCCTTACATCAAATATCATTCCTGCGGTTGATACGTTTGCGAAAGGTATTACCCGCGTTTTACAGGCTGTTAATGAATTGCCAGTCGGGGTTCAAACAGCAGGAACCGCTCTTGCCGGATTAGCCGCCGCTGCAGGTCCCTTGCTCCTTGTTGCAATCGGCATTAAAAAGATAAAAGCTGAAATGGTGCAGCTTAACCTTGTCATGTCAGCTAACCCGATTATAGCATGGGGCGCTGCCGTTGCCGCCGCTGGTGCTATTGCTCTCGGTATTATTGCACAAGTGAAAAAAGCGCATGAAGATGCGATGAAACATGCTGAACGACAGCTTGAACAGGCGAAAGCCCTTGCTTCCGATGCCGCAAAAAGCGGGAACAAAGGGCGGAGCATCCAAGATTTATTAGGTAAGTACGACAGCTTAAAAGGGAAAATACACGACAGCAAAGAAGCGCAAAGCCAATTCAATAGCGTTGTTGAACAGCTGAAACAGATTGTCCCCGATGCGCAAGGAGCCTTACGGGCGCAAGGAGAGAGCCTCGAACAGTTTGTTACAAAAGCGCGAAAGGCTGCGCGAGATGCGCTTAAGCTTGAGAAAGTCAAAAATGAGCGGGCGCTTTTGTTATCAAAACAAGCGGCGAATGAAGCGCAAAAATATGTTGCTGAAAACGAATCAAAACTTGAGCGGTCATTCAAAATTTATAGTCAGGACATCCAGCGCACCAATACATACGAATCTATTTTTGAGCAGTTTAAAACAGCGCGTCTTCAAGGAGATAAAGAAAAACAAGCGGCGATAGCCGAATTAAAAAAGATAGCGCATTTTCTTAAAAAAGATGTAGGGGAAGACGGCTTTAGCTTTGCTTCTTTTGAAGATATGTTTGCTTCACTTGAAATAGTAATCACTCAAAACAACAAAAAACTTGCAAAAGACGGAACATCATTAAAAGAACAGCAGGCGCTTTTAGACGAGCAGAAACAGATTATTACGGAAGCTAATCAATTAAAGCTGAAAATAGAAACGGGCGCGGACGCACTTGCGCAATTAGATAAAAAAGAGGATACGCAAACAAAGAATCAAGCACTTGAAACTCTTCAAAAAAAATGGGAGCAGTTTAAAACAAGCGGCATACAAGCGGTCAAAGAGCGGAAAAAGATTGAGGGGGAAGCATTTGATGAAAATAAAGAATACTATGAATTCTTAAAAAACGAAATTAAACAGGTTGCCGAATTGCAAAATATTGTCGATGGAAACGGCAATAAAATAAAGCTGACTTCGCAAGACTTAGCCGAATTTATTCGCCTACGTGAACAATTTAACAAGCTACTAGAAAAGGGTAAAGGCGGACATAAAGGGCCTAAAACAAAGGAAAAAGATACTTCTTACCAAGCGCAAATAGCAGAACTCGATAAGTCCTATCAAGAAAAACTCGCAAAAGCAAAAGAATATGGGCAATCCAGCCTTGCCGTTGAAAAGGAGTATCAGCAAAAGCGGCTTGCACTTATCGAACAATTCATTAAAGAGGAAGATAAGAAAAAAGGCGCTGGCAAAGGAATAACCGTTGAAACAAAACTTGCGACAAAAGATGAGAAAGGTTCCGGCGTAACGCTCGGCGATGAGCTCACTAAAACAAAGCTGATGAGTGATGCGTTCGGGCGGTATCAAGTACAGCAAAAGGAATTACAAGCAGAGCTTAAAAAAACGCAAGAAGAAATAATCGCTACGTACGATAAAATTGCAAAGGCAAAAGCCCGGATTGAAGCAGCAGAAAAAAACGGCAAAAGCGGAACAGAAATTGAAGCTCTCAATCAAGATTTACAGGCAATGCAAGTCTATTCTCGGCAGTTGGAAGAAAAGGCGCAAAACATACGGATAGACATAAACGAAGCCGAATTATCATTTTCACAAATAAAAAGCGGACTGATCGATATTGAAAAAATCGGCAAATCAAAACTTCAAATACAGCTTATCAACATAGAAGAGGAAAGAAAACGACTTTTAAAAATTATTGAAGAAAGCAGACGGGCAAAAATAGAAGCGGCAAAAGACAACGCCGAAGAAATAACAAGAATTGAAGCGGACGCAGAAAAACAAAAAGATAAAGTTAATAAAGACGCTGATAGGCAAACGCAAAGCGCAAATGCTGCCGCCGCCAACGCATACATACAAGGCGGAATAGGTATCGCTAAAACCCTTACAAAAGTAATAGCCGATTCTATCGAGCAGGGCTGTATTGACGGCTTTGCTGCAATGCAGGCGAGCGCCGACATACTTAACCAAATAGGTGATATGGTAGGAGATCCTATAACTCAAGCAGTTATAAAATCTGTAGCGGCGGCAATCGAAATAACGGGGACGATATTAAAAGCCGTAAATGCAGCTTCAATAAAAGCATTCAATGAAGAAATAAATACGATTGTAGAAAATTCAAAAGAAACGGCAGAAGAAGCTGCAGATAAAATTATTGACAATATCGAAAAAGAAATAGCCGAAAAAACAAAATCACCGATGCTTGAAGCCGCAAAATCTATTATGGGAGCTATTACCAGCGGTTTTCAATCGGGAGATTTTAGTAATTTTTCTAATACTATTGACGGAATTATAAAAAAATTAGTCATCGACAAAATGATAATGTTTTCAGGTCTTAATGCCGGTATACAAAAGTTAGTTGATAATATGTTTAGTGGTTTTAAAGGATCTGGCGAACAACAGCGAAATATTTTAGAAGAGCAAAATCAAAAATTATCGGAAGAAAGAAAAGCAACAGAAAAAGAGTTTGTCGCTTACCAAAAATTACTTGAGAAAAAAAAGTATCTACAAAAGCAAGAACAAGGTTGGTGGGGCTCTTTAATAGGTTCACACGCGAGAGATAAGGGCTATACCTATTGGACGGGTAAAGATTTTACAAAAGCCTATGCAGATATTGATAGGGAATTAGCAAAATTGGAGGGCTCAAAAGCGAAATATGAAAAAGCCGTTGCTGCCATTGAAGAAATTAAAAGGAAAAAAGAACAATTGGAAAAAGATATTCGGGAAGGGAAAATAAAAGAAACAGGTATAGATCCGTCCCAAATCATGGGGTTGGATAAAGAAAAGCTCAATCAGATGATAGAAGAATTTGGTGAGCCGATGAAAGAGATGTTAAAGAAACTCGGCTTTGATGTCGGCAATGATTTTAAAAAATCATTATCTGATGGAATGTCATCAGCCCTTACCACAGCATTAGGAGATGCTGCCTATAACGCCGACTGGGGAAGTTTCAAAAAGTCGTTTGCTGCTGAAATGAAAAAGGCGATTATTCAAGCAGCTGTTGAAAGTGCCGGCATAAAAAAGAAAGTCGATGCGATTATTCAAGATATTATGAAAGACGGCAAAATTACCGGAGACGAAGTAACCGGTACAATTGATAAGCTGAAAAACCTCTATGATAATTTAGAAGGGAATATGGCCGAACTTTCAAAAATTACAAAAGCATTGGAAGGGGGCGTAGAGCTTAAATCAAAAGCATCAGGCTCAATTATTCAGCAGCTTTCAGGCGCCGATAGAGACGTGTTACTTGAAGCGATCCGCGAAGGCTTTAAAACAATCAACCAAGTTATCGATCTAAAAGAAACGACTATTCAGCATCTTACCGCTACCCAAATTATTATCAATTCAGTTACGTATAACTCCTATAATAGCACCATTAACATAACAGCAACCGAACAAACGGATTTACGAGCTGTTTTAACAGAGATTGTACAACAGGCATTGGCAGGATAAGAAAACTATGAGAATATTTGACGAGAAAAAGAGTTAGACATTCCCAAATGGATAACCGCCTCAAGCAGCGCTTCAACAATCCAAACGCAAACAGTGAAGCTCAACGACCGGCATGGAGAATACCTAACCGGAAAAGAGCAGTACGGTAGTAAGACATTTCAATGTTCAGGGACTATCCCGACCGATTCTGCCTGCGCAGTAGAAAAAGAACGCAGTAGACTACTCTCTTTATTAAGTGGTAAAGATTTAATCGTTTATCGCGATGACGATGATACCATCTTTTACCGATGCCGATTAACAGGGCAGATACAGATAACCTATTATAATGGAGAAAATCTTCATAAAGTCTTTACGATTAGTTTTACCCTTAAAGCCTTTGATCCGTTTGGCTATGGACAACGGAAAATCGAAACGATTGCAGGCGGAAGACGAGATATATCCATTGTAACCGAAGGGAATTTATCCACCGTGCCGGAGATTGCTATAGGCGATATCGAAAAGGTTTCAGGTCTTTTAGTGCACTGTAATGGAACGGAGCTAAAAATTTCCCGTGAAATAGCGATACCGCACGGCAAAACGCTCCTTTATAAAGACGGAACCCTCTTTTTAGATGGGGAAGACTATACACGCCTTTTAACGCTTTCAAGTATTATTCATCCGCTCTACTTTATTGCCGGTCATAATACCGTTTCTATTTATGTTCCGACGGGAACCGTTACGGTTGCTTTTAACGGGAGATATCTATGATTATTTTTTACGATAAAGACGGCGCACGATTGGGAAAAACCTATGAATGCGGGTGGAGCTTTTCACAGAAAAAGAACAAAGAAGGAACCGGTAAACTCGACCTTATCGATTATCCTCACGGCGCAAAATATGCGGAACTTTACAAAGATACAGAAAAGATGCAAACCGTTGTCCTTATCGAGCATTCGAGTAATGAAAGTAAAACAAGTACGAGCGTAAAAACGCTTGAAAGTCTTTTTAAAAATTATCGTATTCCGGAGGCTTGGCACGGATGGGATAAAAAACCTTTAAGCTTTGTGTTAGCTGACGCAATATATGGATTCGATTATATTCAAAAATCCACCTTAGAGGATTTCACCGATTATATCGAAAAAGTCAACATCGGATTAAATAAAATAAAAGACGGCGATATCCACCTTGATTACCGGGAAGTGGGAGATAGTATCCACTATTATGAAAAAGGATCTATTACATTCGCTTTTGACTGCGGGGATGCGGTTGGTCAGCGGTACGTTAGATGGATTGCGACAATCGGTGAAAAAGTCTCTATCAGTGTACAATCGGCTTCCTCTCACACTCCTATCGTCAACATAGCCGATGTTGATTTTTCCGCGTCTCCGGTTCTTTTTCCCCGCCGCGATATAGAACATGATAGCAGTCTGTCAGGGTTAAAAATTGCAAGTGATAAGCGTTATGTTGCAGTACGTTTTATCCTGTCCTATCACAATGCCGACTGGATACAGGATTTCGCAACGCACAAAGTATATAATCAGCATAACACATTAGTCGATAGAACAGTACGCGGCTTTACGCCGGTTATCCGCGCTTTTGAAGTTATTACCAGAAAAAAGACTGAATTTTCGATTAAATCCACTCCTACCGATATGAATGAATTAGTAGAGGGCATAGAGCTTTCTAATACTACTCTCTGGGATGCTATTCAAAAAATACGGGAAAAATACCCCTTTGATACTGCCTGTACGTTTGAAAAGGGGCGTCTTTTTTTCACTTTTGAACGGAGTTTAACGAAAATTAAAAAGGTACAAGCGGACTATCTTTTACGCGCAAGCGACGCCACTACCCAGCAGTTAAATAATACCGTCATTAAAGAATTAAAGCAGACCGTTCAAAAGGTAAATGTACTTCATTGCTACGGAGAAGGGGAAAAACAGCAGCGGCTATACCTTCGTATCCCTGAGGTGGGAACCTATGATAATGGGTCAACGGTAGAAGATACGTTTACCGACACTAAGATAAAAACACGGCAAGAGCTGAAAAAAGCCGGTTTAGAAAAACTTAAAGAAAAACGAAAAGAAGAAAATCCTGTTTTTGAAGTTGAAACGCTCTTACCCATCCGTTTATTTGATGAAGTTTCGTTAGTTCATCCTAAAAGCAACACGATATACGATGTTACCGTGCAAGAAGAACACATTTCATACAAAGAAAATAAGCTTACGCAAAAATTTGGTATCGGCGGTTTTCTTTTTAACCCTCTTTCAGCCCTTATCCCGCAAAAAGATAACGATACGGAGCGCAAAATAGTAAAGTCACCGGTGTGTGTTCAGGCAACGGGAAAACAGAATGCTATCAGTATAACATGGGAGGCTGACGGCGAGGATTTTGTAATAAGATGGAAGGAAAAGACACAGGATTTTTATAACTACCGGCATACTAAGCAAAAACAAGAAGTAATTGAACGGCTGAAAGCTGATACTGATTATACGTTTAGCGTTGCTTCCGTCTCAGACGGACTTTTATCGGATTATACGGCGGAAGTTGTATGCCGCCCGCTTTCCGCCGATATGAGCTTTCCTTTAGACGGAAGTGCATTAGTACATACCTGCTTTGATGAAACACCTCAAGCACTGCCACAAGTTAATCCTTCCTATACAGCATGGCAAAGCCGTATCATTGAATACGATTGTACCGGTAAACAAGCAATTACAATGACATTTGCCGAAGCGCTTAACAATGTCATTATTTTATCGGGCACTTTACACAATGATTTTACCTTGCGCTTATTTTTTGATAGTCAAAACGGTAACGGCGCAAAACAATATCAGATCATTTATAACCTCACCGGCAATTATACCGTTACCATCAAAACCGATATAGCACATACCCGTATCATTACACAACACATTAGAGAAGAAACATACGGCGCAGGATGTTATGCGGTTGTCGATTTTAAAGGAAATATCTGGCATTTTAAAGGTGAAAAAGGTACAGGCGGCACATTACAAAATATAGATGCGGTCGATTTTATTGAAGATACTGATTTTATTATTACCGAAGGGAATAAAGATATTCAGAAGGTGCACAAAACCGGTGCCCTCTCTGCTATTCAACAATTTGATAGCCCCATCGGGGAAGTAAAAATATTTTATGACGGAACGTACAAGCACGGCTTTTTAGAAGCAAACGGACTTCCCTTTAGTCCTGATGTGTTTCCTGAATTTACTGCGTATGTAAAGCGTGTATTTAACACTGGCGCCGATCCTGTTACCGGTTGGCCGCTCCGCCCGAAGCTTACAGGGCAGATGCCTAAAACAAAAGTATTTTTAAAAGCAGTACAGGGGGTATAAACTATGGCATATACAAATGAAGCGTTAGGCAAGGCGTTAGAAGATTTAACCGCCGCTTATAATAATTTTATCACTAAGGCAAAAGAGGCGGCAATCGCTGCAATAGGCAATACGGTTATTGCTCAAGTTAAGCAGGATGCTAAAGAGTATATCGCTTCCGAGCTTGCCGCACAGAAAGACAAATTAGAAAAAGCGATAGAAACAGCTAAGATTGCCTTACACAATAGTGCAATAGAAGCGGACACTACGCTCAGACAAGCGGCAGAAGCGAAGAAGCAGGAACTTGCTTCTCTTATAACTGCCGCAGAAAATGCCATAGAAACAAAGTTGACGCTTGCTAATCAGCAAATCAACGATAAAATACAAAAGACCGTTCAGGAACAATTCGAAGCGGCCGCAGACACAACCGTCAAGGCGAAAATTAATACGGCAATCAATGAAACGCTTATCAAAATCTTTCAAAACGGCTATGTCCAGTGGCCGTGGATGCCGAAACCCGAGACGGTTTTCTCCTTCAAGGGGTACCGCTGGGCGGAAGTAAACTATGACGGTTGTTTTTTCCGTGCGAAAGGAAAAGATGCTAATCCTTTTAACGGGGGTGAACAGGGGGATGCTATAAGGAATATTAAAGGGCTTGTAGGGATTGAAGGAGGTGTAAATCCTTCGGGGCCTTTTTATATAGAAAGCCCTTCGCATAAGAATGTTGAAGCGTGGAACACTGCCGCGCAGGAATATACCACAGAATCTACTTGCTTTGATGCCAGTCGGATCGTTCCGACTGCCGAAGAAAATCGGACGCGTAATAGAACCTTTATCATTTGGAAGCTAGAGAAAATAGAGGGGTAAGAAGTTATGGAATACATCGAAATCAAAAGCAATATCATTACGGGACACTATTGCGGGGCAATACCGGAAAAGGACAACCCTGCAATTGAGTATCGGATCGTCGAAAATTGTGCGGCCAATATCGGCGATGATATCCGTCTGTACACTGACTTACAGACAGGGACTAAAAAGCCGCTTGCGCAGCTGGTTAAAGAAGGGCTCGTCCCGGTGCCGGAAGGTAAAAAGCTCAATGAAGCCGGCACGGATTTTGTTGATATGACGGAAGCCGAAAAGGTTGCTGCCGGTCTTATTCAGCTCAAGGCCGATGAAAAGGTCGAGGGTGCTTACGTCGTCAAAAAGACTGAAAAGAACAGTACGATGCAGGGCTTATCAGCAAGGAAGAATATAACGCATACATTGACCGTCAGCGAGAAGCCGCCTATCGACAAGAAGCGGATCCGCTGGGTATGCAGGTAATGCGCGGAGACATAGATAGGTCAGAATGGCTTGCAAAGATAGCAGAAATAAAACAGCGCTACCCGAAGGTATAAAAAAGGAGTATCTGTCATGGAAGCAATAAACTACGTACCCGGCGGGCAAAATATGATTTTAACGGAAGATGCACAAATAGTGCCGGGGGTTTCCGGCAATGCGTGCTACCTTCCGGCGGGAGTCGGTAAAATAGCCCTTGAAGGAGACCGCAATGAACTATCGGTTTCTCTTTGGCGGCAATGGGATGGCATTGTAGAATCTGATACTCCACGCGGTATTTTTAGTTTTAAGAATATCCAAATCTTTTTCGACAATATGACCGACCTTTTAACCGTTGTTATAAACGGCTTTAAGGCGATTACGGATATTAAAGACGACCAGCAACAAACGCACTGGGGTTTCACTTTCGCAAAAAAATGGGCTGTTTACAGTGTATAAGAATGCAAAAGAGGTATATAGCCTATCGGCAGGAGACAAGCCGGTAGATATGACCAACGGCTTTACCATCGGAGGGGGGCGCACTCATGCGACATTCGATGAGGTACGAGTATATAAAACCGTACTGAAGCAAGGGGAGATAAACGGACTCTTTTATTTAGTAAGCAAGGGCACGCAGGTAAAACAGCTTGAAAAAAATTGTACAATCGGCTACCCCTAAATACCTCGGTGTTACCGAAACGGTACCGACTACCCGAACGGTGGTTATTACCAAAGGCGAAAGGCTGGGGGCACAGGATGCAAACGCAGGCGACTGGGTATTGATGGCTAAAACAGTCGGCGGTTGGAAAGTCGGGGTGTGTTACCGCTGGACGGGTTCGCAATGGATTAACCTTGAGCCGGAATACAACTACACCGAACAGTATCAGGCGGCGCTGTATCATATTTGCGAGATAGAAGAGCTGATGAAAGAAACGGGACACTTCGGGGCGCTGTTTGCGAAGGTGCTGGTAGCACAACAGGCATTGATTGACGAACTTTTAGTCAATCAGGCGTTCATTAAAAATCTTGTAGTTCAAAAACTGCATATCGATAGCGATACAAATAACCCTAATGATTTTGAGACAAAAATAAACAAAACAGACGGCGTATTAGTACGCAATAAAAACAGAACGATATTACATATTGATCCACAAACAGGACAATCTGCTTTTAATGGAGACATAAAAGCAAATAAAATTTTCTTAAACAAAGCAAATCAAGACGAAGGTGTTATTGAGGCGGTCAATAACGGTTGGAAACTTGTTATACAGCCTAGCCTAGAGGGGATTGAATTGTGTATAATGGGAGGCGATGGAGGCACTATGAAGAAAAAACAGTTATATACTTATATATCAGGGGGCTTGATGAGCTTAGCTGTGATGGGTAGTATTTCTTGTTCTAACTTATTTTCTAGCCAAACAACGTTTAACTCGTGGGAAAAAGTAGATATCCCTACAACTCAATACTATAACGGCATGACAAATATATTCACACATCAAGGGCGACTTGTCTTGATGACTAATACAAATGAAATATTTACATCTTCTCTTGAAGGTGTCTTATGGAAAAAGCAAAATGACCTTCTAACAGACGAAAGAAGATTAAGTTTACTAAGCGCGATAAGTGTCGGGGAGAATATTTTCACTATTGGTTCAGAAAACAATAAAATCTTTTTATTTAAATCTAAAGATTTTGGCGTTACGTGGGATAATACAAATATTGAAGCTCATGAGGTTTTTTCCGATTCAGAAGATGTTTTTATATTAAGATATGATGCTTTATATAAAATTTCGGCAAACTTTTTAAATGAAGAAAAAATATATGAATCGCATGGAACTGAAGAAATAATAAATATGGTTTTAAATAAAGAAGTCTGGATAGTGCAGACACATGATCGTCTTCTGCATTATTTTAGATTATATTTTAGCACGGATAAAGGTAAAACGTGGCATAATAGAGCTCGAAACGGTTATGCTTGTACAATCGCATTTGGTGAAGGTTTTATATTTATGGGAAATATTGAAGGATTAAAAAAGAGTCCAGATAAAGGAGTTACATGGGTAACAATTTCAAATGAAGAAGTACGCAGTCTTTTTTATATAGACAAATACTTAATCATTTTATCTAATGATGAAAATAAAGGAGGAATATTTGTGAGTGATAATAATGGGGATTCTTTTTCTTTTATATCCTGTGGATATTCATACGGTTTTCTCTCTATGGTGGCAACCCCAACAGCAAGGATAATAACAACAGATGTCGTGGGAATGTCTGGAGGATCGCGCAAAGCTGTTTTATTAGTTAATAAAAACAAACAATATTTTTAATAACCTTTATCGAGTCGAAATAATGCTATTTTCTCTGTCCGCTCCATATTAACAAAGAAAATACTAGTGTATTTTCAAGAAGATTTTATATAGGATGGTAATATAGAATATGAAGAGATTATATTTTTAATTTTTAATACTTTGCTTTACAGGGTGTATACATGAAATTAGAAGTTCTGTTAATGAAATTCTTTGCCCAAAAGAAATAGCAGATAAAGCGTTGTTTTTTGCTAAAAGATATAGAGATAGTCAAACGGAATATGAATTCGGAGGACAAGATGAATTGCGAGCAATAAAAATAGATTGCTCAGGTTTAATAGTCAATTGTTATCGTTATGCAGTACGTGAATATACCGAATATACATTGCCATTTTTTGACGCTTCCGTTAAAGATTTTTTTCTTAAATATTCAGTTATTACTAATAATCCTAATCCCGGCGATTTGATTTTTATGGGGGATGAAGATACGGATTTCCCAACACATATTGCTTTCTATGTAAAAACAGTTGATGACAATATTTATTTTATTGACTCTACAAAGAAAGAAGCTATGGAAGGGCATCCGTCCATCAATGGGGTAACTGAAAGATTTTATAATAAAAATGATAAAAGGTTTAAATCTTTTGCGAAAATAAAATTATTAAAAAATAGATAATGATGAAAATATTTACTGATCTGAAGCTTTTTTTGCAAGTCTTGCTAATCTTAGGTCAAAATCTCCCATTCTGACATGAGGCATTCTTGAAACTTTTGCAGCTCTTTGGCAGATAAAATAAGCCTCATTATACATTTTTATTCTTTCCAGCAAAATAAGAGGGCGCTCCCAATAAGACGATCCTGTTGGTGTAGTTTTTCCTAAAATTTTTAAGTAAAATATAATAGCTTTTGTAATATCGTCTTTTTCAATGTTTCTAGCTTTCTCATACGTCGATACATATTTTCGAAAATTTTTATCAAAATCAATCATTCCTTCTGTTTCATTTATATTTTCAACATTTATCTTATATTCCATAAAAGCCGTAGTTATATGATTTTCTTGAAAATATACATCTTTCTTAGGTTTTTTAGGTTCGGGTTTTATATCTCCACATTTACGCAATTCAGCAAGTTCTAATTTTGTCAGTTCGTGAGCAGCTTCTAAAAAAACATTCATATCACGTTTTAATTTAAAACAGTCTTGAATACGAGTAACAGGTACTTTTATATCAAGTGAATAGTTTACAAATATTGATGCATCAATTACAGGCAGTTTTTTTATCTCTTGAGGTGTAATATAATCTTTCAGATTTACAGTATTTTTCCCTGTTTTCTGTGTCAAAAGAGTATCAAGATTTTTTAAAAATATATCGTAGTATTTTGTTATATAATTTCTATTAGAAAATTCAAAAGTTTGTGCCATTCGCACTATATCTTTTGCTGTCAGCGGAATATCAAAACTATAAGCCCCAAGTAAATATAAATTATGTGAAAAGATATATTCATATTCATTTTCCTGATTTAATGAATAGAAAAAATCCCTCGCATACTCGCCTTTCCCTTTTAATATGCTGGCAAGAATTATTGCATTGCCGGTATACGTTTGAAAAGACTTTTGTTTGTGTACTTTTCTTAATTTTAAAACAACAGTCATTGCTCTGTCAAAATCACCATCTAACAAATGGCGCTCAAGACCATAGTACAAGAGAAAAACATATCCTATATCTATATCAGCTATATATGGATTAGTTAAAAAATTTAAATACTTCCATCTTTGTTCAGGTGTTAATTCTGAATGAGGCATAATTGTATCTCGTGAGCCGTAACAGGGGAAATAATGCAATTTTTCAACACCTTCCGCATTTTCTGGTTTGTTTATGGGAAGTTTTGTAAAAATAACACTAGGTTCTATTGTTTCGTTATATTCATAAACAAAAGTAATACAGTCAACATTATATTCATATACCTTTTTAGGTTTTGCGTATAATTTTTATATTTACCGTCTCCTATCCAGATAAGACCTTCTAAATCAGGATGGATTCTTTTAATAACTTCTTGACTGATCTCTACTGATGGTATTTCCCTTTGTTTTATTTCATCAAAAACATTTTCGTGTTGTTTTGAGATACATTTTCTTGGGGAACTAAATTACTATTAGCTTTCGCTTAAATAAATCAAAACAGACATATATATCCCTTTCTTTTTAAATCGGCTAAAACAAACAAAAGCTAAATAATTAAACATTTTTGTTTACCCGATTCGGCAACCCTGTTGTAGATGGTAGCCTATTCAGGCAGCTATTGTCCCAAGCCCTGTGTCGGCAAGGCGTATACGTTTAACGGTGCTGATGCAGACAAGCTGCGGATAGGGCGGTGGTTTTAACTAAAACCTGATAGTAAGTAAGCAAAAGCGGAATTAGTATACTATAAGCGGCGTGAAAGGGCAACATGGGATGAATTGCCTTTTCATGTTAAATCTAGCCGGAAACGGAATGATCGGCTTTTTTAGGAGGGGATGGGAACAGAAAAGATTGGCGAAGATATAAAACTATGATAAAATTATCTCCATAAACTTAAACTATTCGAGGAGTTTATGTTATGACTACTTATTTTACTACCAATGGCAGGGTTATTTCTGACCTTTTGGCTTCATATTCTAATACTTTTTTGGCATTTTTAGAGTTAGTCAATAACTCTATTCAAGCAAAGGCTACCAGAATAGATATAACAATAGATGAATATAAACTTGAGGAAGTCTCTCCGATACCGACTATCTCTATAACGATCGTTGACAACGGAGAGGGCGTGTGCTTTGATGATGTTGAACATAAGCTATTCGACATTGGTACTGTTTCTAAAGCAACCGGCAAGGGGATCGGACGATTTGCAGCCTTTCAGATTGGTAAAACAGTCTCAATCGAAACAGTCGGAGAAAAAAACGGCAAAAAAACAAAAACAGCCTTCACCTTGAATAGTAAAACAATCAGTACAAGTCATACAAAGATTATCCTATCAATATAGATAATGAGCCTTCTACAAGCAACACGTACTATAAAGTTATTATACAAGATTTATATACCGCTGACGAAATTACAGAAAACCCAAAGAGGAAAATTTCAAAACAGTTATTATTAGAAAATATCCATAGGGAATTGTTTTTATGTTATTCCGACCTGATTTTACAATCAGCAATCCATATATTTGTTAATAACCGTGAAGTTTTAACAAAGGATTTTCTTATTGAACCGGCTGAGCACAAGACATTTATATGCAAAGTAGACGGGCATGATATAACAGGAGATTTAACCTTTATTCATTATATATCTAACAAACAAAAAATAAGAAGTATATATCGTACTGAAAACAACGGAATAAAATCGCAAATTTATACAGAATCTTTATCTCTTGATTTGCCTAACGATGACGGGTGGAATATATTAGTAGACGCTGATGTTCTTGACGCAACCACGGGATTGTTCCGCAACTTAGATACTGAACTTGACGAGGGCGCTAAAAATTTCAAGCAAAAAACAAATGAAGAGATAAGGCGCTATTTTATGGAGAAATTTCCTGACTATTATAATTTTCAAAAACTTCAAAAAGACGCCTATTACCCGTATAGATCACAAGAGGCGCCTTCCCAAGCGCACGTTATTACATTTAATCAGATAGCGTATTATCTTGAAAATGAATATAAACTTTTAAGGAAGAATATTGATACAAGAAAAATCATTTATCCGCTGATAAACCTTGCTATTGCTAATGGAGATTTACGGACTATTTTATCATATTTTACGAATTTAAATCCTGCAATAATAAAAAAATTTAAAGAATTGCTAGATACTGTTGATCTAGAAAATGTGATAGAGTTTTCAACAGACATTGCAAAAAAAACATCTTTCTTAGATTTCTTGAATACGATTATATATTCTGACATAAGCAAAAAGGTAAAAGAACGATCGGAATTACATAAAATTATTGAAAATAATCTATGGCTTTGGAGAGCAGTATGTCAATACACTGAAATTATTCTCCGACAAAATTTGCAAAATAATTTACAAGAACTTCGTGCTGCTTATTTTTCATACGAGCCTACAATAAGTGATGAGAATCTCATTGAATGCGCAGATGCTAAAATTAAAGATATAACCGATTTGTTTTTCTTTAATGAAAATATAATCAATGACACGCAAAGGGAAATAATGATAGTGGAGTTAAAAGCTCCATGCTGCGCCATTGGACAAAAGAGTTAAATCAAGTAGATCGATATTTATATGATATTGAACAAAAAGGGTGTTTCGCGAAAAACTTAAATTATAAAATAATTTTAGTAAGTTCAGAGTTAAGAAATTTTGCAAAATCAAAAGTTGGGCAATTTGACAAAGCAGATAAACACTTATATACAAGATCACAAAATGCTAACATATCAATTTATGTGTATCAATGGTCAGATATAATAGCAGAAAATAGGAGAAGATTATCATTTTTAGGGAATGCCCTTAAAGTCAAAGATACTAATATTCAAAAATTTATTAAAGAGAAATATCCAGATTACGGGATAAAAAAAGCAGTTTTATTGGATGAGTAATTCATCATATCCATAGTATCGACAGAGTATTTAAAGAATCCCTCCCTTGTTGCCGAAAATGGCCATAAGCAGAAATCTTATCAGTTGAGGAGGTATCTTTTTATGAAAAGCCTAGGACAGCCGTGGTGTATCTTTCCGCGAAATAAAGCCAATGGGATTCTCTATTTCCAATTAAAAGATAAAGAAACCGGCGAATATATGACCGCAAAAAGTACCGGCACGAAGGATAGAAATGAAGCGATCCGTTTTGCCAGTCGGTGCTGGGCAGAATATGACCGTACCGGTACAGTCCGGTATAGTACCGGCAATAACATTGCAGCAACGGATGAAGGGACTCATGTTATCAACGCAGACATAAAGGCGTATACTCAAACGGCCATTGATACGATTGTGCAAGGCGTACAGGGCGCTGTTTGTCATAACAATTCCGTACAGCCATACTCTGTATCAGCCGCAGAATACGAAGATGCTCCGGAAGAGATTAAACCACTTTTAGATCGACTATCAACGCTTACCTTTTATGAGTATATCCTCCTTTACTGGAACTATGATGAAAGTCCGTTCATTAAGGGCAAGATACGGACAGGCGCAACTCCGCCAAATCCTGAGCGATTTTACCATCATACAACATGTATTAAAAAGTATGAAAAGTATTTTCCTTCTTGCTTGCTTACCGAAATAACCGGCACGAAAATCGATACAATGCTCGGTGCAATTAAGGGGGCAGGTAAGCTGAAAGAAAGTACCATGCACAAATACTACTCTATCTGTATTCAAGCCCTTCGTTTTGCGTATCGCAATAACCTTCTTGCGCGAGATATTTCACAGCAGATAACGAGAGAATCAAAGGCAACGCGGAAAAAAGCTAAAAAAGAAGCGGAAAAGGCTACTTTTACAAAAGAGGAAATCCGGCAACTTTTCAATGGCGAGCATAATCCGTTCGGCTCTCAAATAAATTGGCTTATCAATGAAGTGCTGTTTAAAACCGGTTGCCGCATTGGAGAAATACAAGCCCTTCAGATGCAAGATTTTATCAAAAATTCAGACGGATATGCGCTCAAGGTTGACAAGAACTATTGCAGAACCGGCAAGCGGCTTAAATGTACAAAAACAGAACGCAGCGACATTGTTCCCCTTTCCGCCGACCTTGCAGAAAAATTGCTCGCACATCTTGAAAGCAACCCGTCTCAAGATGATCCGGAGGCATTTATATTTAGCTCCCGACGAGATGCACATAAACCGTTCTGCTATGAAAGTTTTAACGATGATTTTAATAGAACAATGAGACGATTAGGGATGAAGCGAACGAATTTGACAATACACAGCTATAGGCATACGTTTGCTACCTTTTTACGGCTTGCCGGATTTTCAGAAGAAGAGCTCAAATTTTTAACACGACACGACTGCATAGCTGAGGTGCGGCATTATGCCGACCACTATACGCCTGAAATGGAGCAACTCAAATACAAGGCAGTTAGCGCACTCGATAAAATTATAGAGTAAAGCTGGTACGAAATAGCTATCTTAAAGACATTTTTTTTCACACTTTTTGAATGGCACTTTATACGCCTGACAGGAAAGCTGTATACAAATGACTCGCAAAAACACGCTAAAAATCCTAAAAATCGAAAAAAAATAATCGAAAACAAACACAAAAAAAATAAAAACATGCTTGACAAGAATACGTTCATAGCTTAATATGAAAATAGTTAGAGCTACACAGTTTTTTTGACAGATAAAGTGTAAGATAACTAATTAAAAATATGTACTAAGAACGCCATAAAATAAGCGTTTTACCCTATCTTTTAGTGTTTTTTCCTGATACAGAGTTATTCTTATGACGAGTTTGCCGCAAGGCAAACTCGCTGCTGCTGACAGGATGTCAGCGGTTCTTCACAGTATCGAGTTTCTCATTAGAAAAACTCGCAGCTCAAGAATGTACCTCCTGTACATTCTTGAGCTGCGAGTTCGCAATGTGAACTCGCTATTGCGTGGAACCACGGACATCCCTGTCCGTTCTGATACGTTGAGGATTTTCAGAAGCGGCATGGATGCCGCTGGTTTAAACAGAAGCGATGTTTCGGCTCCGACCGAAACTCGCCGTCAAAAGCGTACACGGAAGTACGCTTTTGACAGTGCGACGCAGTAGATGCACCATATATTTTCAAAAGAGAGGAGGTAAGAAATATCTTAATAGCCGAATATGATTACGATACCGATATTGCAGTACAGAGACAGGAAAGTTTAATGCTTGGGATACAACAAGGAGAAGCTCGCTGTTCCCGCCAAAAAGCGCTTGAAACGGCAAAGACAATGCTGACTATGCACTATCCGTTTGAGGATATTTGTAAGATTTCAGGACTTTCGCCGGAGGAAGTACGGTCGATTAGTAATTTGTAATGCAGGTATTAGGCAGGAAAACTGCGAAAAAGTAGCTGCCTTTTAAGGCCTGTCCAGCCTCTCTTTTTCTGCGTGGGAGTAAAAAAACAGCCCGGTGCGTTTACCCTGTCTTAACCCTACAAGACAATTCTATCATTCTCCTGCCGTTTTACCTTGCCGTTTTTTTCCAGAACATTGAGTAGGGGGATGACATATTTGCGCGAAAGATTTGTCGCGGTACGGGCATCTGCAATGGTGATGATGTCGCCTGCTTTTTCCCTTTAAGATAGCGGCAATCGCTTTGTCGTATATCTCACGGTGGTAGTGCAAAAAGTTTTCCAATACAACGAGTTTGCCGAGCTTTACCAAATCGCGGGCGTCTTTCCGCACCTGCGGCAGCTGGATTTTATCTATTTCGATACCGTCAAACCCTGCTTTAAGCGCCAACTGTAACAGCTGCTGTGCCGTTTTCGACAAGGTATCTCCGCTGCCTGCCAGCTTGTACACACTGCCTTCATTGATCAGTTTGTTTTCCGCACACAGTTTTTTCAGGATTTCCTGCCGCACCTTTACCGGCACAGCCGTATCGATTTCCTCTGCCGTAAAACCTGCCTGACTTTTCTTTGCGGTCTCTAAAATCTTTGCTTCCCATTCGGCGAGCTTCTTGGTAAAGATGAGCTGTTTGCCGCAGGCCGTAACGTCTTTTGCGTCAGCCGAAAGCTCCTTAGGTTCCGCGCGGTCTTTTTCTATAAAGCCGGTGATAAAAAAGCCGCAGCTTTTCCACGACGGTAATTCCCGTCCGGCATACACCGAAAAGAACTGTTTAAAGACAGCCGCGCGGTAGGAGTCAAAGGCCGCAAGTATTCTGCATGAGGCGAGAATGGAACTTCCCCCATGCCTGATAAGGACGGCCGGTTGGTTCCAGCGTCCGGCGATAGGTTCCTGCAAGGACACCCGCGCCAGCGTAGGATCGATTTTGTTAAAGTGAATCGCGCCGATGGCATTGGTACTGCCGGTGGCAAGTTCCAGTTCGATATGATTTTTCATACCGGCGCCGGTTTCCTGTTTGTTAAAATATTCATCGACGCGGACGAGCAATTCGGAGCCTTGCAGCACGGGACTTTCGCCAATGCCTGCAAGCAGCATCCCGCGTTCTACCTTTTCCTTTCGGATATTTTCAGGTTGAGCGCCGTCCGCATTCCCGATTCGGAAGAAGATACGTCGGCGTGGTGATTTTGGATGTTTTTAATCTTGCACTCGGTTCCGCCGGGATAGAGTGCAAGCTGATCGCCGACGGCAATGCTTTTACCGCGGAGCGTACCGGTTACCGTGATGCCGATTCCTTTCAGCGTAAAGGCGCGGTCGATATACAGGAACGGCTTATCCAATGGAGCGGTACGGACGGCGCTCAATAATTCCGTAATTTTTTTCTTGAGTTCGTCGATACCCGCGCCGGTATGTGCGGAAACAGCCACCGAGGGTAATTCCCGTCCGAGGATTTCGCGGCAATGTCGGTTTGCATCTTCCCGTATCAGCTCGATCATATCGGGATCGGCCAAGTCGGATTTGGTTATGACCAACAGGATGGAGTTGATATGCATCGCTTTAAGTACCCGCAGGTGATCCGACGACATCTGCATCCATCCGTCGTCTGCTGCGACAATCAGCATTGCTGCGTCAAGTCCCCACGTGCCTGCCACCATGTTACGGATAAACCGTTCGTGTCCGGGAACATCGACGATGCCGACCGTTCCGTGTACGGGATCTTCCAAGGCGGCAAAACCTAGCTCAATAGTCATACCCCGCTTCTTTTCTTCGGGGATGTGGCTGGTTTCCACTCCGGTTAAGCATTTTACCAATGCGGTTTTGCCGTGATCGACGTGTCCGGCGGTTCCTAAAATATATGCCATAGTCAACGTACCTCTATAATTTTTTTAGAGATTTCCTGTAATTCTTGGATAAGATATGCATCATCGGCAGGGTTTACGGCGGCAAGGTGTAGCAGCAGCCTGTCCTCCGAAATAATAGCGATAATCGGAATGCTGCAAAACCGCAGCGCTGTCTTTACCGCTTCCGGTTTATGCGTGTGCAGCATAATTGCCCATGACGGGAAGGCTTCGTCGGGGGTGCTGCCGCCGCCGAGCGAGAAAGGGTAGGGGACAACACATGCGGTTCCGGGCGGCAGTTTTCTCACAAGTTTTTCGCTCCGTTTTTTTATCACGGCAGGGTCAAGCAGCAACGCTTCGGCCGCGGCGCTCTTTCCGTTATTCAGGTAGTGCACGAGGGTCTCTTCCATTAGAGCGGCAACGGCGCGGCCTACCCGATAGGTGCGCATCAGCGGATGGCGGGCAATGAGCGCGATTAAATCTTTTTTGCCGGTAATCCATCCGCACTGAGGGCCGCCGAATACCTTATCTCCCGAAAAACAAACGAGGTCGGCGCCTTCTTTTAATAAGGCCGGTACGGTCGGCTCGTCTTGTAGGCTAAGCGAAATAACGCCTGACCCTTGATCCACCGCAAGAATAATCTCAGGCGGTAAGGCCTGGCGGATGGCGCTCAGGGAGGGCTGCTCCGTAAAGCCGCGGATCTTATAGTTTGAGGTATGCACCCATAGCACCATTGCCGTCTGTTCGGTAACGGCGGCGGTAATGTCTTCAAGGGTGGTGATGTTGGTAGTGCCGACTTCTACGAGCGTACAGCCTGCCTCCCGCAGAATATCGGGGATGCGGAAGCCGCCGCCTATTTGCACCTGCTGGCCGCGCGCAACGATAACCTCTTTCCCGCTTGCAAGCGCTTTAAGTAACAGAAACACGGCGGCGGCGTTGTTGTTCAGCATCAGCGCCGCTTCCGCACGGACAAGCGTACTCATCGCTTCGACGGCAAGGGGAACCGCTGCCCCGTTTGCCGTCCTCCAAATCCATCTCGATAGCCGAGTATGATTGGGCGGCTTCCTTTGCCGCATCCCAAATACCGTGCGGAAGCGGGCTTCGTCCGAGGTTGGTGTGCAGGATAATGCCCGTCGCGTTGATAATCTTCGAAATCCGTTTCCGTATATGCTTCGTGCACCGCTGCCGGATGTCCGCTATACACGCATCAAAAGACGGAACGGCGGCTCCTTTTAAAGCCTCAGCCCGTATCTGCTTGATATACTCCGATACGATAGAGGCTACAATCGGTCTGCCGAGCTTTTCGATGCAGTCGGAAAGATCATGATGTGACAGAAGTTTTTCGACTTGCGGTATCTGTGCCAGTGAACCGTGCATGGCGGTTACCCTTTTTCGTTTGTGATGGTGAGCGCCGACACCCATTTTGTCCGTAGAATCAGGATGATTGCAATCAGTGCAGTCGCCATATTTGAAAAGAGGTTTCCCCAAAAGATTGCGTAGTATTGTAGGATGTGTTCCGTCGCCAGTACAAAGATGTAACGCAGCAGCCATATACGGAGCACACCGAGCACAAGCGGCATCTTCGTTTTGCCGAGCCCGATAAACGCACCCTGAATGGTCATACAAATACCGAAGCCGATAATCGAATAGGTGTAGATGTTGAGCGCGTTGTTTGCAATACCGATAATTTCCGGCTCCCGCCTGAATAAGACGGTCAGATAAGGCGAAAGCGGAATCATAATCGAAATCATTATAATAGCGATGATGATACTGGTGATGCAGCCGAGAAGACAATCCCGCTTTGCCTTTTGCGGGTATCCTGCACCGATGTGCATACTGACCATCGTCGTAATTGCCGCGCTAAAAGCCGCAGGCAGGTTGAAGCACAGCGCATTGATATTGCTTGCGATTCCCTGTGCCGCGACCACAATAGCTCCGTATTTTTCAATCTCTTTATTGATAAGGAAAAAGCCTAAGTATAAAAAAGAATAGTTGAACATTGCCGGAAACCCGACTTTCAGAACCTCTTTGATGATTTTTGAATCGAACTTGAAGTTTTTAACATCGAGTTTGTCCGGGCTGTTGTGGATGAATAATTCGTATACCATCCAGATTGTAATGCATACGTTTGCCAAAGCGAGGCCAGTACGCAGCCGATAATTTCGAGCCGCAACATATAGAGAAAGAGAAAATTCCCGACAACCTTTAAGATAAAGAGAATAGTCATTCGGGTAAAAGCCGCTTTGGTTTCCCGTTTGCGTTTTGATACCGTTATACACGGCCTCTAAAAAGCTGAACGGTAAGACGATGCTGTACCACGAAATATATTGGCGGACATACGGAGCAATATCGCTCTGTAATCCCCGCGAAACCGTGATACTGATGATAAGGAGCAGCGGCGCACTGATGATTCCGAGCATGACCGCAAACAAAAATATTTGCGCAGCAATCCTTTTTCCTTCTGCGATTGCGCCTTTTCCATTCAGCTGACCGATAATTGCCATTGCGGCTACGCTTAACCCCTGCGACAGTCCTAACACCATCGAGATAATCGGCTGAGAAAAAGTTACCGCCCCCGTTACGGCATAACCGGTCAGGTTATTGATAAAAAGCCCGTCGGTAAACGGCATCATCGCCTGCACGGTATTCATCAGTAACGAGGGGAGAGAGAGGATAAGCAATGTCTTGACGGGGTTTGCGGTAAGGATGAGTTCGCGCCGCGCTTCCGTGGATTGCTTCAGGAATGTCTTCATACGGCAGAAAGCCTATATGCCGCTATTCCACGGAAATAACCGAAGCAGTCCGGCCATCGGCCATGTAAACGTGCTTGTGGTTTGTCGTATCGGGAATTTGTTTGCCATCTGTAAAGTAAGCGTAATACCAAACGCCATTCGGTAGCGGAAGGTATAATTCGTATCGACCGGGCATCACTCTTCTAAGTTGTACATAAAGGGATCCCAGTTATTGAACGTGCCCGCAAGGTATATCCGTTTGCCCGATTCTCCTTGATAGACAAAACGAGTTCTGCCGTTGTTTTCAACAGCGGTTTTGTATTCTTTTTGATACGGAATCTTTAAAACCGAAAGAGACATCCCGGCGGAATAGTCGAATATTTCATCGGGATTGAGCGGGTCTGTAGACCAGAGACCGTTAATAACCAGCCGATAGCGCAGCTCTCTCATTTCTTCCAGGTATCTGCATGATATAGAAGAGGATTGATTTTTAGTTTCGGTACTATCATCGCTTCGATACAAGCGCTGGAAAGAATGAATCGATTGAAAGTTTTCATGTTCAAAGGCGATACCGACATGGCGTGCGGATCCTGCTGCCGTAAAAATGATATATTTTCCGGTGATAAGCGGCGCACCCGTCCGTGCAATTGTTTCAACAAGTTCGCCGTAGGTGTATGTGTCGATGGCAGGTTGTTCCACGCTTGCGCCGCGATCAGTATACACAAGAAAAAAAAGACCGCCACGGTTTTTTGCCGTATTGCATTGCGCATGATGTCCTCCCCGAATATTTTAACCGGTTGTTATCTTTTAATAATAACATACTTCCATTTAATAAGCATCGGAAAATAAACCGAAAACTTTAAATTTGGATCATTTTATCCTCAGGAACCTGTTCAAAGTAGGTATGCAGTACGCGCTCCATTTCTTCTTGGCTCTGTGCCCGCAGCAGTCGTGTTCTGCAATAGTGTGCAAACGAAAAATTGTCGCAATAAAACTGAAAGAACCGCTGCGCCCGTGTAAGGAAGAATTCCGGCGGCTGTTCGGTTTCAAGGTATTGCAAAAACGATAACGCCGTTTGTTCAAGGTCGATACGGTACGGTGCAAAATTCGACGCACCATCACTCACTGTATCGGCGGCGCGGGCTTCGTCCGTTTCGGCCGCATGGGTTACGCCTGATCTCGATTCGCTGCCGTGCTTGCGGCGTATTGCTTCAAAAACCCACGGCATTTGTACCGCAGCGCGCCCGATCATCCACCCCGCGCAAGGATAGTGCTGCGCGGCGGTTTGCAGTTTCTCTGCCGAATTGATGTCTCCGTTGCCGTATACCGGGATAGGCAAATCCTTTGCGAGCGCAGCCGTATTCGTGGAGAGCCGGACGCGCATAGCTTTGCCGCTGCAGGCGCGGGTGGATTGTGATAAGCTGCACGCCTTCATCAATCAGCATCGTACAAAAGCGTAAAAGATACGCATAGTCGGCGGCCGCACCGAGCCTCAGCTTTACGCTCAGTCTAAACGATCTGCCTTGTTCCGTAGAATATGCCTCAAGCGCTTGTTTAACCGAGCGCACCGCCTCGGCTGTCGTGTTAAGTGGCTTGAGCATCCAAGCAACGCCCGCCCCTGTTCGTACAATCGGCGGAGCGGAACAGCCCATATTCAAGTCAACACCGATGCCGCCGTGCTGCAGTACAACCGGTATCGCCTGTGCGAATGCTTCCGCCTTAGGCGAAGTGAGCTGCCACACCAGCTTTTCCGGTACGGGATTTGCCCGCAAGTACCACTGCTCAAACTACTCGCCTGCAAGCAGCGACGGCGCATGAATCATCTCGGTAAAATATTCGTCGGGATCGCCGAAAGTATGGATAAGCATCCTCAATCCCGAATGGCTGATATTTGCCAGCGGCGCCAGTATGAGCTTCATCGCCGCTCACTGTAACAAAACTCCGTGATTTTGCAATGTGTGGAATTCCGCACATTTCTTCTAGCACACGGACAAACACGCTGCTGTGATGGAACCACGGACATCCCTGTCCGTTCTGATACGTTGAGTATTTTCAGCAGCGGCGCGCAGTATATACCCTTTCCGTAAGCCTTTTGAAATAGACTGTTAAGCAGTTGTACATCCGTGTACAACTGCTTAACGACGAGATTTGTGTACAACACAAATCTCGCTACTGCTTATAACCACGGACATCCCTGTCCGTTCTGATACGTTGAGTATTTTCAGCAGCGGCGCGCAGTATATACCCTTTCCGTAAGCCTTTTGAAATAGACGGCGTAGATACAAGCGCGAGCGAAAATTAACCGCAGGCGTATCTTTGATACGTTGAGGATTAATTTTCGCGCAGCAACGCAGTAGATGCGTCGTATATTTCAAAAGGTCTTGACTTTATTTATAATCTTAGATATAGTACATCACTGTTACAAATGCGGCGGTGGTGGAATTGGTAGACACGTCAGCTTGAGGTGCTGATGCCGCGAGGTGTGCTGGTTCAAGTCCAGTTCGCATGAAGGCTTCTTTGGATTTCAAAAGAAGCCTTTTTTATGCACGAGGAATATCAGTTTCCGGAATTTTGTTTTGAAGCTGTCGTTTTTGTGCCTTTTTCTGTAAAGCTGATCGAAGTCTTTGCCGCTCCTCCCGAAAAGATGATACGGCGCTTTGCTTTCGCGCTGCCGTATTCTCCCGGGCTTTTGGTAAGCTCATTACCGGCAATGGTGAGCGCCCCTCCGTTTTGGACGTAATCGATATGATATTCGGCCTCTTCCGAAGGGAAGGTTATGGCGGCGGTTGCATCGGTTACGGTGAAAGCGCAGGATTTTACAATTTGCGTTTTATCATAGGATAGCGATCCCCGCGCAAGATTGATTACGGCATTTTTAAAGACACATTCGGACGTTGTTACCGAGCCCATATTCAGCATTGCAAGAATATGTACCGCCTGAATTCCTTCGAGTCGGATATCCGCCCTGCTTATCCGTATGCTGCAATTTTCAAGCAACATCTTTTTCGGTATAAAGACATACAGCGTGCCCTGTGAAGGAGTCATTTGACGTATCCGCAGTGTTTTTGCGTTTCTATGCAGGAAAGTTTTGCCTTCCGCAAGTTCAAATCGGTACGCGATGCGTTCTTCATCAAACGCTTCGGCAATCAAATGTACCTGAGAAAGCTCAATATCGAGGCCGTTGGTTTTCGGCCGCGCGTAGGTAAGCTCCTCGCCGAAAGCGGCTAATGCGGATAACAAGAATACAACTGCAAGCAAAATCTTTTTTCATCATCTCTATCATCATTATGAAGGGTTTTGTTCATTCCAGTAGTAAGTATCGGGGTACTGACGTTCGCCGAATACCGCCGTACCGATGCGCAGCATTGTCGAACCTTCTTCAATGGCGATTTCCAGGTCGCCCGACATCCCCATCGAAAGAATATCCGTAGAAATATTGGGAAGTGCCAGTGCCGCAACGCGCTTTGTACCTGTTTAAGGCAGCGGAAGCATGCCCGAACCTTGTCTCTTCTCCGAGAATAATCCGATGGTCATAAACCCACGGATAGTGACATGGGGCAGGGTAGCGATGGCTTTTACCAAAGTCTCCGCTTCTCCCGGCGCACAGCCGAATTTGCTTTCCTCCGCTGAGGTGTTTACCTGCACTAAGATGTCGAGGTTACGGCCTTCCTGTAAGCCGCTGTTCCAGTTTTTGCGCCGTATCGAGGTTATCGATTGATTGGATACATTGCGCATACTGGATCACCTCTTTAATCTTATTCGATTGCAAATGCCCGATAAAATGCGCCGTATGCGGCACTGCGGATAGCGCCTCGTATTTATCGCGCAGCTCCTGTACCTTGTTTTCGCCGATTAAAGTGCAGCCGCAGGCAAAAGCCTGTAGAATCCGCTCCGGCTCGACGGTTTTAGTTGCAAGCAGCAGCTGAACTTCTTTGGGATTGCGCCCGGCTCTTTTACAGGCAGCCTTAATCCGTTCCTTAATATGCAGGATGTTTTTTTGAATAATGTGTTCCATAAAAATGTGTTGTGATGCTCCTGATGCCCTAAAGGCAACCTGTCCGACACGCCAGTTATCGAACAGATCCAGTATATAATCCCTTTGGTATTTATGCAAGGATTGCAGGAAATCTGTCTGTTTGATGTTAACATTTGATGCTAACAAAACCCTTGACTATTTTCAGGTTCACGTATAATATTGTATATCTTTTTGTAATGTAATTTATGAATATGGAGGTTACCTTATGGCAGTGCCAAGAGCTAAAACATCAAAAGCACGCACACGCCGCCGCCGAGGAATCAATATGCGGTTAAATGCGCCTCATCTTGTGGAGTGTGCAAATTGTGGAAATTTAATTTTATCTCACCACGTATGTTCCAAATGCGGTTTCTATCGCGGACATCAAGTTGTTGATCCCGATACATTAAATTAAGAGAGGTTTTTCTTTATGGACGAATTGTTTGCTCAAATTCAAAAGCTGATTGCAGAAAAATTGGAAATCGATGCAGATAAAATTACACTCGATTCTTTCCGACAAGATCTCGGCGCAGATAGCCTTGATACCTATGAACTGGTATATGCAATCGAAGAGGAGATGGGAATCAAGATACCCGACGGGAAAGTAAGTGAATTCGAAACCGTGAGGGATGCGTACGATTTTATTAAATCTCAGTCGAAATAATCCGGCAAAGGATGTGGTTCTTGTTTCCTTTAAACATGGTTTAGAAAAACAGCGGAAGTAAGAACTGCTTGCTTTTCAAAAAAGCAGGATGCAAATTTAAAATATTAGTTTACTGGATATAGCCTTCCATCATCGCTCGTTCTCTAATGAACATAGCGATTCTCCTATTAATAATGAGCGGCTTGAATTTTTGGGCGATTCCGTACTTGGTATGATTGTTGCAACGGAGCTGTATCTTGCTCATCCCGATAAACCTGAAGGGGATCTTGCAAAATTAAAGCTGCGGTCGTTTCCGAAGACTCTTTTCCATTGCACTGAATCTCAATATCGATACATATCTAATGCTGGGGCATGGTGAAGAAGTGTCGGGCGGAAGAAAAAAAGCCCTGCTCGCCGATGCGGTGGAAGCTCTTATCGGTGCACTCTATTTAGATTCGGGCTTCAAGGTCGCTCAACAGTTTGTATTGAAAATTATTGAACCGCAGCTGCAGTTGGTGGAACAAAATAAACATCGATATAGAGATTATAAATCTTTGCTGCAAGAATACGTGCAAAAAAAATACCGCATTATCCCTAAATATGTGCTGGTAGAGACATCGGGGCCGGATCACGATAGGGTTTTTCAAGTAAAGGTTGTCATCAAAGAGAGGGAATATAATCCTGCTTTTAAAAGTAAAAGAAGCGGAACAGGCGGCTGCAGAGGTTGCCTGGAAAGCCTTGTGCCTGTAAATAAGGGGGAAAAATATGTTTTCGTTTGTAAAAAAAGATTCTGAAGCCGGAAAGGATACAGTAGTACCTATAACAAGCGGTATCGTACTCCAGATAAAAGAAGTAGAAGCTTTGATGTCCGCTGCAGAAGATATCGCGTTAAATATCAGAAGCAGGATAACCGGTGCGTCACAAGTACTTTTTAAAAACCTCAAACAAGAACATCAATTTGAAGCGTTCACCGATAGTATCCATTCAATCCTGGATTCCATTATGTCGATTCAGGAGCAGTTGCAAGAAGTGCATAGCTGTACTACTGCGCTGGAAGATACGGCTGGAAAAGCAAGTTCTTCGGTAGAGCAAATAACCGATTCGGTAAATCGCGTTGCAAACATCGTTACCGATAGAATTTCGGTTACTTCTCAGTTAACGGATGCCGTTGCGAAAGGCTCATTAAAGGTAAAAGACTTATTTGCGGTTATCGACAGCCTTAATCAAAACATTGATGCGGTTAAAGATATTATCGGATCGATAAATGATGTCAGCGCTCAGACGAACCTACTTGCGATGAACGCTGCCATAGAGTCGGCACATGCAGGGAAGGCTGGCCTCGGCTTTGCAGTTGTTGCCGGTGAAATTAGAAAGCTTTCTGAAGCGACGGCGCTCAATGCTGCCGATGCTTCTAAGACCCTCAAAAATATGGTCGAAGCACTTGAGGTCGCGCGGGATACCGCCGACGAAACGCGTACTGCGATGACACTTATCGGTAATTCGGTAAATGAGACGACTGCGTCTTTGTAGAAATTCTTCCGAAATGAATATGCTTGCGGGAACGAGCACATCGGTACGCGACGCTGTTATGTTGGTGCCGGAGTCTGCGGCAGACTTGAATAATCGTGCGGATACCGCTATTGAATATATCAATAAAATAGCTGATCAAGCGGATAAAGGGAAAAATATGTTGTTTACTTTGCAGACAACTGCGAATGAAGTAAGCGATTTAATGAGTAGTGCCCTGTTTAATATGAACAATATTATTGATAGTACCGTTGTGGTCGATGCTGCAGTAGAAAAAGGTATTGATCTGGTAAACGGAAAGACAGTAGCGGATGAGTATGCGCCATTTGCGCGCATTGTATTGAAACATCTCGGTTGGGTTACTAAGGTGCGTGCCTTGATCGATGGGCGGCTTGATGTAAACACAATAGAATTGGGTGATCATAAAAAATGTGATTTAGGGCGATGGATTGAAAAGAAGCTCCGCTGTATGAAGGTTTAATGCAGCATCCGAGTTTAAAAGCTTATGGTACAGCATGAGCAGCTCCATAACGAGACGAAAGCCATTGTCGGCCAGCTTAAAACGTCATCGAGAACTGAATTGGAAGCTTCTTATTCAAAATTGTTGGATTATTCCGCATCGGTTATCGAAAGTTTGAGTATATTGCGTCAATTTATCGAAAGCAAAAACCATACGAAAAAATAATCAAAACTTAGACCAAGGGTGCTGTCCAAAAATTGCGGTTTTTGAACAGACCCGCCGCTAATATCTTCGCAAGATGTGCCGGTTTTATAGTTCGGCAAGCGGAATAGTGTACACACTGGAGCAATTCCGGCAGACAATCTCGCGGGTCGTCTGCGGTCTCTTTTGTTTTCCAGTTCCGCTTGCGGCAATTTCCGCATCGCTTCCAGATAATACCCTTTGAGCATGGACAATCAAAGGTAATGTTCCGTGCTGCAACCGCTTGAGGGTTAAACTCCCGCAGTAGACCGAAGATGATATCTTCGCAGTTGCCGCCTTCAGCAAACCAATCACCGAGCGGGGACAGGCGGTAAAAGCCCGTTCCATATTGGTGACGGCATCTTCAATTCTTCTTCCGTTTTCGATTGCCTGCCTCGGCGTGTTCCCCTGCGGGCATCCGCTGGATAAAAGCCGCCGGCACCGACGACTCTACCGATACTGTCAAACCTGATACTTGTATTAAAAGCGGTATAGAGCTGTTCCGATTGCTGAAAATACCATGCAAGGTCTTTTGCAATATTCCGATACTTGATTTCGACGATGCTTCGCTGCGGCTCCCGCCCCGCTGCATGATCCGCTTCCGGAAAACGGGTAACGGAGAGTGTACCGTTACCGAAGAACGGAGCAAGATCCCAACTTTCAAGCGGGGCATCAATCGGGATGGGGTTTTGCAAAAGGTAGCCGCGCACAAAGCCCCGTGAATCTGCCTCTACGGAAAAACCGGTTGCGGGGCCGTCCGTTTCATAGCGCAGTTGGAGCGTTTCGCGTCCTTTCATCGTTTGAATCATCAGTGCGGCACAGAGGCCTGCCTGCCCGAGGACAAGGGTTTCGAGGATTCCGCCGGTGCTGTGCGCGTATTCGGTTTACGAACCGCGTACCGTGGAAAAGTCCTCCGCGGAAAAGGCCGTCGTCGGCAGTAAAGATATGGAGTTCATCTTTTTCAAGTTTATCAAGGTGCTGTTGCAGCGCCGTATCTTCAATAGGTGCGTATATCATACTCGTATGTTAATAAAATGAACTATTAAAAAAGGGCGGCAGGGTAAACGCATCAGGCCGTTTTTACCGATTCGCAGAAAAATTGATACTATTCGACCAGAGTTGAACCTCTGCGCGGTTCAAATGGTCTCACAGTCTCAATTTTTCCGCGGTTTTTATCTACTCTACCTGATGCGTTTACCCGCCTGTTGAAAAAACATGCGAAATTTTAAGCAAAAATTTCGCATGGAAGGAAGGCAACCGCTAAAATATTTTTAATGCGGTTGCCCTGCATTATGCGCCCTTTCGATTCTGCCGATCGGGATGTTCACCATACGGCGCATTTGCCAACAGGAGCTTGAGGCGGTTGAGCTGGTTTACCTCGCTTGCTCCGGGATCAAAGTCGATGGCGGATATTTGCGCATCAGGGTATCGGCGGCGCAGTTCCTTAATCATCCCTTTGCCGGTAACGTGATTGGGGAGACAGGCAAACGGCTGTAGACAGGCGATACTCGACAACCCTGACTTAATAAGTTCAACCATTTCGGCGGTTAGGAACCAACCCTCGCCGGCAACGTTACCTAAGTCCAAAACCCCGTGAACGCCTTTGCAAGATTGTAAATCGATTCGGGCGCGGTAAAGCGGCGACTTTTATTCAGAGCTTTTTTCATTCCGCTGCGGTACCGCTCGATATACCAGATCATTGCGTGGTACTTAAACCGGTTAAAGGCGTTCGATTCCAGTGATGTTTCATAGTAGAGGCCGTCGAACAATGAATAGAAAAAGAAGTCCATCAAGTCGGGCATAACGCATTCGGCGCCTTCCCGCTCAATGGTACCGACAATATCGTTGTTGGCTGTCGGATGAAATTTTACCAAAATTTCACCGACTACGCCGATGCGGGGTTTTTCCATTTGAATAAGCGGCAGCGTATCAAAATCATGGACAATATCGCGTACTATGTTACGATAACTCCGCCCTGTCATGTTTCAATTCGGCTTTTATTCGGTCGGCATAATGGCGGTAGAGTGCATTTGCCGCACCTTTTCCTGCTCGTAGGGGCGGGTGCGGTACAGTACACGCATCAGCAAATCGCCGAGGCAGAGCGCCTTTAGTGCGCGGTCTGCTAAACTGAACGTCGGCTTAAAGCCTGAGTTTTTCAATCTGCTGCGCGCTTAACCCGATTACAGGGATATACCCCAAGCCGGCATCCTCTAACGCCCGCCTGATAAAACCGATGTAGTTTGTTGCACGGCACCCGCCCCCTGTTTGCGTGATGATGAGCGCCGTCGCATTGAGGTCGTATTTACCCGACTGCAGCGCTGCAATCATCTGCCCTGCAACGATAATCGCCGGATAGCAGGCATCGTTGTTTACATACCGTAATCCGCAGTCGATTGCCTGAGGGTCGGTATCGGGCAATATGACGAGATTAAAGCCGGAGTGCCGGAAGGCTGCTTCCAATAAGTCAAAATGGATGGGAGCCATCTGCGGCGCGAGAACGGTATACCGCTTACTCATCTCTTCGGTAAATTCAACTCGTTTAAAGCCGCGATATCCCGGCGCTTTGACGGGCGCTCCCTTGCTGCGCTCGCGGATAGCGGCGAGTAAGCTGCGGATACGGATACGTACGGCGCCGAGGTTTGAACCTTCATCGATTTTAAGCAAGGTATACATTTTCCTGCGCTTCGGTAATTTCCTGCACTTGGTCGGCGGTTACCGCATCCAGACCGCAGCCGAAGCTGGTCAGCTGAATAAGTGCGAGGTTATCTTGCCGTGCGGCAAATTCGGCGGCACGGTACAGCCGGTTGTGGTATACCCATTGGTCTACAACCCGGAGCGGACGGGGAAGTTTGCCTAAATGCGCAACGGAATCCTCCGTCAATACGGCGAGTCCTAAGCCTGTCAGCAATCTGGGAATTCCATGGTTGATTTCCGGGTCAAGATGATACGGACGCCCCTGCAATAACGCCGATGAGTCCCTGTTCTTTCATACGCCGAAGCGCCGCCTCGCCTTGGAACTGGGTCTCTTTTTTTACTGCCTCTGCTTCTGCTCTTGCCTTCCGTACTGCTGCACGAATTTCAGCAAGCGGTATGCTCCAGTATTTATTGAGTTCTTCGTGGAGCCGCCTCCGAGGCGTTTGTCATTATAGAGCGGTAAAACGGATTGAGAAAACGGATATGCTCGTCCTGCCGAAGCGCGTCGATGTTGTTTTTAAGGACTTCGATAACTCGTTACGACGGGACAGTTGAAATGATTGTTTGCCTGAGGGTCTTCCTTGGTCTCGTACGGAATACAGGGATAGAAAATCGTTGTAACGCCCGCTTTAAGAGCGCTTCGATATGCCCGTGAGAAATTTTGCCGGGATAACACACCGATTCCGACGGGATAGATTCCAATCCCAATTCATAGAGTTTGCGGGAAGAGCGGGGCGACAATTTTACCGAAAATTTCAGTTCAGTTAAAAGCGTGAACCAGAACGGATAATTTTCGTAGAGGTTGAGCACGCGGAATACCGATGACGCCCCGTTCGGCTTCGGTTTCCGGCAGCGACTTATACGAAAACATACGTTTATACTTCCAGTCGAAGAGATTGGGAATATCGTTATCCTGTTTCTGTTTACCGGTCTTGAGGAGTGATTCTTTGACTGTGCATTTGCCGTTTCCGCTATTTCGGCACCGCGTTCGCAGCGGTTTCCGTAATAAAGATGCGGGTACCTGCCGCGGGTGTATTAAACCGGTTGACGGTTAAAAGGCAGTTGTTGGCGCATTTACCGCAGCGGGAAAGTTCCAGCTTAACGGTGAGTGCATCAAGCCCTTCTGCCGGTAAGATATTCGACCGGATATGTGCATCCGCTCCTTGTTTTTCCATTGGTCGGGCGAGGAGCGCGGCGCCGAAAGCTCCCATCAGGCCGCTGATGTCGGGCGCACCGCTTCTTTGCCGGTAATCAGTTCAAAGGCGCGCAGTACCGCATCGTTGTGAAAGGTGCCGCCCTGCACAATCACTTTTCGCCGATAGTAGCTGTATTTCAGTTTGATAACTTTAAAGAGGGCGTTTTTATCACCGAATACGAAAGCCCGCCGAAATGTCGCCGACGGAGGCTCCTTCCTTTGTGCCTGTTTAACGCGGCTGTTCATAAAGACCGTACAGCGGCTGCCGAGGTCGATCGGTTTGGGGCGAGGAGAGCTCGTGCGGAAAATCTTTAACCGGCATACCGAGCGAGCGGGCAAAGTTATCCAAAAAACTGCCGCAGCCCGAAGAACATGCCTCGTTCAGTTGAATGGAGCTGATACAGTTATTCTTCATGCGGATACACTTCATATCCTGCCCGCCGATGTCGAGCAAAAATTCGACGCCGGGAAGGAAGAATTCGGCTGCGCGGTGGTGCGCGATGGTTTCCACTTCTCCTGCGTCCACGCCGAAAGCCGCTTGAAAGAGCCCTTCACCGTAGCCGGTAGATAAAGAGCGGGCAATATGTGCAGCACTCGGGATCTGTTTATAGAGGGATTGCAGCATGGTTACCGCAAGATTGACCGGATTGCCTGCATTCGATTCGTAAAACTGCCAGAGGATTCTTCCCTCTTGGTCGATGAGTACGGCCTTTGTTGTGGTGGAACCGGCGTCCATACCGAGGAACACCGGGCCGGAAGCGGTTTCAAGCGGAGCGGTTTCCGCCCGTTCCCGTCCATGCCGTTCGCGGAAAGCCGCAAGCGCCGCTTCGTTTTCAAAGAGGGGCGGAAGCCGCTGCACTTCCTGCATTTCCGCATCGGCAAGGAGCCGAGCTTATCCCGCAGTATTTCCACGGTCAAGGCTGCGGGATTGGTAAATACCTGTATCGGTGATTTCCGGCATCGGACTCGGCTGAGTACGGAAGCCCGTTCGCAGCAGTTGTGTCTGCGTTGGCGCCGTACAGGCAATATTCGCTGTTTCCGCGCCGTTGTTGACAGTCCGGTGGGGTGATGCTCTCAGCGATTGATTGGAACCGGCGCTGAGCGCTGCACCGAGTGCAACAAAGAGTTCCGATTTTTCCGGCACGATGATTTCGTCATCCGTAAGGTGCAGGGTTTCGATAAACCGCTGCCGTAGTTGGTCAAGAAAGTGTAAGGGGCCGCCTAAAAAGGCGCAGCGCCCGCGGATGGGTTTGCCGCATGCAAGGCCGGATATCGTCTGGCTGACAACCGCCTGAAAGATACTCGCGGCAATATCTTCCCGCCGCGCTCCTTCGTTGATGAGGGGCTGTACGTCGGTCTTTGCAAAGACCCCGCAGCGGGCGGCGATGGGATAAATCGTTGTCGCATTTTTGGCAAGCTCATTTAACCCCGTCGCATCGGTTTCGAGGAGCGCCGCCATTTGTCGATAAAGGCGCCCGTACCGCCCGCACAGGTGCCGTTCATACGCTGCTCAACCGAACGGCCGAAGTAGGTTATTTTAGCATCTTCGCCGCCCAACTCGATAGCAACATCGGTTTGTGGAATCTTTGCCTGCACGGCGACGGCCGCGGCGACAACCTCCTGCACGAAAGGCACGGAGAGCCACTTTGAAACAGCCAAACCGCCGGATCCGGTTACCCGCACTTGTAACTGAGCGCGGCTGCCGTACATTTTTGCCACCTCATCCAAGGCTTCCGTTACCACCAGAATAATTGTCTTGCGGATATCGGCGCGGTGCCGTTCATATCTGCTATATACGATGGAATTATCAGCGGAAAGAATCACCGTTTTTACGGTCGTCGATCCGACATCAATTCCCATGCGAAGTGTATCGGTCAAAATCATGTGAATTATAGTGCCACATTGCACAAAAAATGACAAGGAGATTGCCTGCTTGAGGTAAAACTCATTGTTGTTAAAATGCCGATAGGACATAAAGGGCCTAAAACAAAGGAGAAAAGATACTCTTTACCAAGCGCAAATAGCAGAACTCGATAAGTCCTATCAAGAAAAAACTCGCAAAAGCAAAGAATATGGGCAATCCAGCCTTGCCGTTGAAAGGAGTATCAGCAAAAGCGGCTTGCACTTATCGAACAATTCATTAAAGAGGAAGATAAGAAAAGGCGCTGGCAAAGGAATAACCGTTGAAACAAAACTTGCGACAAAAGATGAGAAAGGTTCCGGCGTAACGCTCGGCGATGAGCTCACTAAAACAAAGCTGATGAGTGATGCGTTCGGGCGGTATCAAGTACAGCAAAAGGAATTACAAGCAGAGCTTAAAAAAACGCAAGAAGAAATAATCGCTACGTACGATAAAATTGCAAAGGCAAAAGCCCGGATTGAAGCAGCAGAAAACGGCAAAAGCGGAACAGAAATTGAAGCTCTCAATCAAGATTTACAGGCAATGCAAGTCTATTCTCGGCAGTTGGAAGAAAAGGCGCAAAACATACGGATAGACATAAACGAAGCCGAATTATCATTTTCACAAATAAAAAGCGGACTGATCGATATTGAAAAAATCGGCAAATCAAAACTTCAAATACAGCTTATCAACATAGAAGAGGAAAGAAAACGACTTTTAAAAATTATTGAAGAAAGCAGACGGGCAAAAATAGAAGCGGCAAAAGACAACGCCGAAGAAATAACAAGAATTGAAGCGGACGCAGAAAAACAAAAAGATAAAGTTAATAAAGACGCTGATAGGCAAACGCAAAGCGCAAATGCTGCCGCCGCCAACGCATACATACAAGGCGGAATAGGTATCGCTAAAACCCTTACAAAAGTAATAGCCGATTCTATCGAGCAGGGCTGTATTGACGGCTTTGCTGCAATGCAGGCGAGCGCCGACATACTTAACCAAATAGGTGATATGGTAGGAGATCCTATAACTCAAGCAGTTATAAAATCTGTAGCGGCGGCAATCGAAATAACGGGGACGATATTAAAAGCCGTAAATGCAGCTCAATAAAAGCATTCAATGAAGAAATAAATACGATTGTAGAAAATCAAAAGAAACGGCAGAAGAAGCTGCAGATAAAATTATTGACAATATCGAAAAAGAAATAGCCGAAAAAACAAAATCACCGATGCTTGAAGCCGCAAAATCTATTATGGGAGCTATTACCAGCGGTTTTCAATCGGGAGATTTTAGTAATTTTTCTAATACTATTGACGGAATTATAAAAAAATTAGTCATCGACAAAATGATAATGTTTTCAGGTCTTAATGCCGGTATACAAAAGTTAGTTGATAATATGTTTAGTGGTTTTAAAGGATCTGGCGAACAACAGCGAAATATTTTAGAAGAGCAAAATCAAAAATTATCGGAAGAAAGAAAAGCAACAGAAAAAGAGTTTGTCGCTTACCAAAAATTACTTGAGAAAAAAGTATCTACAAAAGCAAGAACAAGGTTGGTGGGCTCTTTAATAGGTTCACACGCGAGATAAGGGCTATACCTATTGACGGGTAAAGATTTTACAAAAGCCTATGCAGATATTGATAGGGAATTAGCAAAATTGAGGGCTCAAAAGCGAAATATGAAAAGCCGTTGCTGCCATTGAAGAAATTAAAAGAAAAAGAACAATTGGAAAAAGATATTCGGGAAGGGAAAATACAGGTATAGATCCGTCCCAAATCATGGGGTTGGATAAAGAAAAGCTCAATCAGATGATAGAAGAATTTGGTGAGCCGATGAAAGAGATGTTAAAGAAACTCGGCTTTGATGTCGGCAATGATTTTAAAAAATCATTATCTGATGGAATGTCATCAGCCCTTACCACAGCATTAGGAGATGCTGCCTATAACGCCGACTGGGGAAGTTTCAAAAAGTCGTTTGCTGCTGAAATGAAAAAGGCGATTATTCAAGCAGCTGTTGAAAGTGCCGGCATAAAAAAGAAAGTCGATGCGATTATTCAAGATATTATGAAAGACGGCAAAATTACCGGAGACGAAGTAACCGGTACAATTGATAAGCTGAAAAACCTCTATGATAATTTAGAAGGGAATATGGCCGAACTTTCAAAAATTACAAAAGCATTGGAAGGGGGCGTAGAGCTTAAATCAAAAGCATCAGGCTCAATTATTCAGCAGCTTTCAGGCGCCGATAGAGACGTGTTACTTGAAGCGATCCGCGAAGGCTTTAAAACAATCAACCAAGTTATCGATCTAAAAGAAACGACTATTCAGCATCTTACCGCTACCCAAATTATTATCAATTCAGTTACGTATAACTCCTATAATAGCACCATTAACATAACAGCAACCGAACAAACGGATTTACGAGCTGTTTTAACAGAGATTGTACAACAGGCATTGGCAGGATAAGAAAACTATGAGAATATTTGACGAGAAAAAAGAGTTAGACATTCCCAAATGGATAACCGCCTCAAGCAGCGCTTCAACAATCCAAACGCAAACAGTGAAGCTCAACGACCGGCATGGAGAATACCTAACCGGAAAAGAGCAGTACGGTAGTAAGACATTTCAATGTTCAGGGACTATCCCGACCGATTCTGCCTGCGCAGTAGAAAAAGAACGCAGTAGACTACTCTCTTTATTAAGTGGTAAAGATTTAATCGTTTATCGCGATGACGATGATACCATCTTTTACCGATGCCGATTAACAGGGCAGATACAGATAACCTATTATAATGGAGAAAATCTTCATAAAGTCTTTACGATTAGTTTTACCCTTAAAGCCTTTGATCCGTTTGGCTATGGACAACGGAAAATCGAAACGATTGCAGGCGGAAGACGAGATATATCCATTGTAACCGAAGGGAATTTATCCACCGTGCCGGAGATTGCTATAGGCGATATCGAAAAGGTTTCAGGTCTTTTAGTGCACTGTAATGGAACGGAGCTAAAAATTTCCCGTGAAATAGCGATACCGCACGGCAAAACGCTCCTTTATAAAGACGGAACCCTCTTTTAGATGGGGAAGACTATACACGCCTTTAACGCTTTCAAGTATTATTCATCCGCTCTACTTTATTGCCGGTCATAATACCGTTTCTATTTATGTTCCGACGGGAACCGTTACGGTTGCTTTTAACGGGAGATATCTATGATTATTTTTTACGATAAAGACGGCGCACGATTGGGAAAAACCTATGAATGCGGGTGGAGCTTTTCACAGAAAAAGAACAAAGAAGGAACCGGTAAACTCGACCTTATCGATTATCCTCACGGCGCAAAATATGCGGAACTTTACAAAGATACAGAAAAGATGCAAACCGTTGTCCTTATCGAGCATCTGAGTAATGAAAGTAAAACAAGTACGAGCGTAAAACGCTTGAAAGTCTTTTAAAATTATCGTATTCCGGAGGCTTGGCACGGATGGGATAAAAAACCTTTAAGCTTTGTGTTAGCTGACGCAATATATGGATTCGATTATATTCAAAAATCCACCTTAGAGGATTTCACCGATTATATCGAAAAAGTCAACATCGGATTAAATAAAATAAAAGACGGCGATATCCACCTTGATTACCGGGAAGTGGGAGATAGTATCCACTATTATGAAAAAGGATCTATTACATTCGCTTTTGACTGCGGGGATGCGGTTGGTCAGCGGTACGTTAGATGGATTGCGACAATCGGTGAAAAAGTCTCTATGTGTACAATCGGCTTCCTCTCACACTCCTATCGTCAACATAGCCGATGTTGATTTTTCCGCGTCTCCGGTTCTTTTTCCCCGCCGCGATATAGAACATGATAGCAGTCTGTCAGGGTTAAAAATTGCAAGTGATAAGCGTTATGTTGCAGTACGTTTTATCCTGTCCTATCACAATGCCGACTGGATACAGGATTTCGCAACGCACAAAGTATATAATCAGCATAACACATTAGTCGATAGAACAGTACGCGGCTTTACGCCGGTTATCCGCGCTTTATTCCAACCCAAACCCAGTAGAGGGCATTTCTAATACTACTCTCTGGGATGCTATTCAAAAATACGGGGAAAATAATTCCCTTTGATACTGCCTGTACGTTTGAAAGGGGCGTCTTTTCACTCTTTGAACGGAGTTTAACGAAAATAAAAGGTACAAGCGGACTATCTTTACGCGCAAGCGACGCCACTACCAGCAGTTAAATAATACCGTCATTAAAGAATTAAAGCAGACCGTTCAAAGGTAAATGTACTTCATTGCTACGGAGAAGGGGAAAAACAGCAGCGGCTATACCTTCGTATCCCTGAGGTGGGAACCTATGATAATGGGTCAACGGTAGAAGATACGTTTACCGACACTAAGATAAAAACACGGCAAGAGCTGAAAAAAGCCGGTTTAGAAAAACTTAAAGAAAAACGAAAAGAAGAAAATCCTGTTTTTGAAGTTGAAACGCTCTTACCCATCCGTTTATTTGATGAAGTTTCGTTAGTTCATCCTAAAAGCAACACGATATACGATGTTACCGTGCAAGAAGAACACATTTCATACAAAGAAAATAAGCTTACGCAAAAATTTGGTATCGGCGGTTTTCTTTTTAACCCTCTTTCAGCCCTTATCCCGCAAAAAGATAACGATACGGAGCGCAAAATAGTAAAGTCACCGGTGTGTTCAGGCAACGGAAAACAGAATGCTATCAGTATAACATGGGAGGCTGACGGCGAGGATTTTGTAATAAGATGGAAGGAAAAGACACAGGATTTTTATAACTACCGGCATACTAAGCAAAAACAAGAAGTAATTGAACGGCTGAAAGCTGATACTGATTATACGTTTAGCGTTGCTTCCGTCTCAGACGGACTTTTATCGGATTATACGGCGGAAGTTGTATGCCGCCCGCTTTCCGCCGATATGAGCCTTTAGACGGAAGTGCATTAGTACATACCTGCTTTGATGAAACACCTCAAGCACTGCCACAAGTTAATCCTTCCTATACAGCATGGCAAAGCCGTATCATTGAATACGATTGTACCGGTAAACAAGCAATTACAATGACATTTGCCGAAGCGCTTAACAATGTCATTATTTTATCGGGCACTTTACACAATGATTTTACCTTGCGCTTATTTTTTGATAGTCAAAACGGTAACGGCGCAAAACAATATCAGATCATTTATAACCTCACCGGCAATTATACCGTTACCATCAAAACCGATATAGCACATACCCGTATCATTACACAACACATTAGAGAAGAAACATACGGCGCAGGATGTTATGCGGTTGTCGATTTTAAAGGAAATATCTGGCATTTTAAAGGTGAAAAAGGTACAGGCGGCACATTACAAAATATAGATGCGGTCGATTTTATTGAAGATACTGATTTTATTATTACCGAAGGGAATAAAGATATTCAGAAGGTGCACAAAACCGGTGCCCTCTCTGCTATTCAACAATTTGATAGCCCCATCGGGGAAGTAAAAATATTTTATGACGGAACGTACAAGCACGGCTTTTTAGAAGCAAACGGACTTCCCTTTAGTCCTGATGTGTTTCCTGAATTTACTGCGTATGTAAAGCGTGTATTTAACACTGGCGCCGATCCTGTTACCGGTTGGCCGCTCCGCCCGAAGCTTACAGGGCAGATGCCTAAAACAAAAGTATTTTTAAAAGCAGTACAGGGGGTATAAACTATGGCATATACAAATGAAGCGTTAGGCAAGGCGTTAGAAGATTTAACCGCCGCTTATAATAATTTTATCACTAAGGCAAAAGAGGCGGCAATCGCTGCAATAGGCAATACGGTTATTGCTCCGCTAAGCAGGATGCTAAAGAGTATATCGCTTCCGAGCTTGCCGCACAGAAAGACAAATTAGAAAAGCGATAGAAACAGCTAAGATTGCCTTACACAATAGTGCAATAGAAGCGGACACTACGCTCAGACAAGCGGCAGAAGCGAAGAAGCAGGAACTTGCTTCTCTTATAACCGCCGCAGAAAATGCCATAGAAACAAAGTTGACGCTTGCTAATCAGCAAATCAACGATAAAATACAAAAGACCGTTCAGGAACAATTCGAAGCGGCCGCAGACACAACCGTCAAGGCGAAAATTAATACGGCAATCAATGAAACGCTTATCAAAATCTTTCAAAACGGCTATGTCCAGTGGCCGTGGATGCCGAAACCCGAGACGTTTTCTCCTTCAAGGGTACCGCGGCGGAAGTAAACTATGACGGTTGTTTTTCCGTGCGAAAGGAAAAGATGCTAATCCTTTAACGGGGTGAACAGGGGATGCTATAAGGAATATTAAAGGGCTTGTAGGGATTGAAGGAGGTGTAAAACCTTCAGCCTTTTATATAGAAAGCCCTTCGCATAAGAATGTTGAAGCGTGGAACACTGCCGCGCAGGAATATACCACAGAATCTACTTGCTTTGATGCCAGTCGGATCGTTCCGACTGCCGAAGAAAATCGGACGCGTAATAGAACCTTTATCATTTGGAAGCTAGAGAAAATAGAGGGGTAAGAAGTTATGGAATACATCGAAATCAAAAGCAATATCATTACGGGACACTATTGCGGGCAATACCGGAAAAGGACAACCCTGCAATTGAGTATCGGATCGTCGAAAATTGTGCGGCCAATATCGGCGATGATATCCGTCTGTACACTGACTTACAGACAGGGACTAAAAAGCCGCTTGCGCAGCTGGTTAAAGAAGGGCTCGTCCCGGTGCCGGAAGGTAAAAAGCTCAATGAAGCCGGCACGGATTTTGTTGATATGACGGAAGCCGAAAAGGTTGCTGCCGGTCTTATTCAGCTCAAGGCCGATGAAAAGGTCGAGGGTGCTTACGTCGTCAAAAAGACTGAAAAAGAACAGTACGATGCAGGGCTTATCAGCAAGGAAGAATATAACGCATACATTGACCGTCAGCGAGAAGCCGCCTATCGACAAGAAGCGGATCCGCTGGGTATGCAGGTAATGCGCGGAGACATAGATAGGTCAGAATGGCTTGCAAAGATAGCAGAAATAAAACAGCGCTACCCGAAGGTATAAAAAAGGAGTATCTGTCATGGAAGCAATAAACTACGTACCCGGCGGGCAAAATATGATTTTAACGGAAGATGCACAAATAGTGCCGGGGGTTTCCGGCAATGCGTGCTACCTTCCGGCGGGAGTCGGTAAAATAGCCCTTGAAGGAGACCGCAATGAACTATCGGTTTCTCTTTGGCGGCAATGGGATGGCATTGTAGAATCTGATACTCCACGCGGTATTTTTAGTTTTAAGAATATCCAAATCTTTTTCGACAATATGACCGACCTTTTAACCGTTGTTATAAACGGCTTTAAGGCGATTACGGATATTAAAGACGACCAGCAACAAACGCACTGGGGTTTCACTTTCGCAAAAAATGGGCTGTTTACAGTGTATAAGAATGCAAAAGAGGTATATAGCCTATCGGCAGGAGACAAGCCGGTAGATATGACCAACGGCTTTACCATCGGAGGGGGGCGCACTCATGCGACATTCGATGAGGTACGAGTATATAAAACCGTACTGAAGCAAGGGGAGATAAACGGACTCTTTTATTTAGTAAGCAAGGGCACGCAGGTAAAACAGCTTGAAAATTGTACAATCGGCTACCCCTAAATACCTCGGTGTTACCGAAACGGTACCGACTACCCGAACGGTGGTTATTACCAAAGGCGAAAGGCTGGGGGCACAGGATGCAAACGCAGGCGACTGGGTATTGATGGCTAAAACAGTCGGCGGTTGGAAAGTCGGGTGTGTTACCGCTGGACGGGTTCGCAATGGATTAACCTTGAGCCGGAATACAACTACACCGAACAGTATCAGGCGGCGCTGTATCATATTTGCGAGATAGAAGAGCTGATGAAAGAAACGGGACACTTCGGGGCGCTGTTTGCGAAGGTGCTGGTAGCACAACAGGCATTGATTGACGAACTTTTAGTCAATCAGGCGTTCATTAAAAATCTTGTAGTTCAAAAACTGCATATCGATAGCGATACAAATAACCCTAATGATTTTGAGACAAAAATAAACAAAACAGACGGCGTATTAGTACGCAATAAAAACAGAACGATATTACATATTGATCCACAAACAGGACAATCTGCTTTTAATGGAGACATAAAAGCAAATAAAATTTTCTTAAACAAAGCAAATCAAGACGAGGTGTTATTGAGGCGGTCAATAACGGTTGGAAACTTGTTATACAGCCTAGCCTAGAGGGGATTGAATTGTGTATAATGGGAGGCGATGGAGGCACTATGAAGAAAAAACAGTTATATACTTATATATCAGGGGCTTGATGAGCTTAGCTGTGATGGGTAGTATTTCTTGTTCTAACTTATTTTCTAGCCAAACAACGTTTAACTCGTGGGAAAAAGTAGATATCCCTACAACTCAATACTATAACGGCATGACAAATATATTCACACATCAAGGGCGACTTGTCTTGATGACTAATACAAATGAAATATTTACATCTTCTCTGAAGGTGTCTTATGGAAAAGCAAAATGACCTTCTAACAGACGAAAGAAGATTAAGTTTACTAAGCGCGATAAGTGTCGGGGAGAATATTTTCACTATTGGTTCAGAAAACAATAAAATCTTTTTATTTAAATCTAAAGATTTTGGCGTTACGTGGGATAATACAAATATTGAAGCTCATGAGGTTTTTTCCGATTCAGAAGATGTTTTTATATTAAGATATGATGCTTTATATAAAATTTCGGCAAACTTTTTAAATGAAGAAAAAATATATGAATCGCATGGAACTGAAGAAATAATAAATATGGTTTTAAATAAAGAAGTCTGGATAGTGCAGACACATGATCGTCTCTGCATTATTTTAGATTATATTTTAGCACGGATAAAGGTAAAACGTGGCATAATAGAGCTCGAAACGGTTATGCTTGTACAATCGCATTTGGTGAAGGTTTTATATTTATGGGAAATATTGAAGGATTAAAAAAGAGTCCAGATAAAGGAGTTACATGGGTAACAATTTCAAATGAAGAAGTACGCAGTCTTTTATATAGACAAATACTTAATCATTTTATCTAATGATGAAAATAAAGGAGGAATATTTGTGAGTGATAATAATGGGATTCTTTTTCTTTATATCCTGTGGATATTCATACGGTTTTTCTCTATGGTGGCAACCCCAACAGCAAGGATAATAACAACAGATGTCGGGAATGTCTGGAGGATCGCGCAAAGCTGTTTTATTAGTTAATAAAAACAAACAATATTTTTAATAACCTTTATCGAGTCGAAATAATGCTATTTTCTCTGTCCGCTCCATATTAACAAAGAAAATACTAGTGTATTTTCAAGAAGATTTTATATAGGATGGTAATATAGAATATGAAGAGATTATATTTTTAATTTTTAATACTTTGCTTTACAGGGTGTATACATGAAATTAGAAGTTCTGTTAATGAAATTCTTTGCCCAAAAGAAATAGCAGATAAAGCGTTGTTTTTTGCTAAAAGATATAGAGATAGTCAAACGGAATATGAATTCGGAGGACAAGATGAATTGCGAGCAATAAAAATAGATTGCTCAGGTTTAATAGTCAATTGTTATCGTTATGCAGTACGTGAATATACCGAATATACATTGCCATTTTTTGACGCTTCCGTTAAAGATTTTTTTCTTAAATATTCAGTTATTACTAATAATCCTAATCCCGGCGATTTGATTTTTATGGGGGATGAAGATACGGATTTCCCAACACATTGCTTTCTATGTAAAAACAGTTGATGACAATATTTATTTTATTGACTCTACAAAGAAAGAAGCTATGGAAGGGCATCCGTCCATCAATGGGGTAACTGAAAGATTTTATAATAAAATGATAAAAGGTTTAAATCTTTGCGAAAATAAAATTATTAAAAATAGATAATGATGAAAAAATATTTAATCTTGATCTGTCCCATCCAAAATAAGCCCCATTATACATTTTATTCTTTCCAGCAAAATAAGAGGGCGCTCCCAATAAGACGATCCTGTTGGTGTAGTTTTTCCTAAAATTTTAAGTAAAATATAATAGCTTTGTAATATCGTCTTTTTCAATGTTTCTAGCTTTCTCATACGTCGATACATATTTTCGAAAATTTTTATCAAAATCAATCATTCCTTCTGTTTCATTTATATTTTCAACATTTATCTTATATTCCATAAAAGCCGTAGTTATATGATTTTCTTGAAAATATACATCTTTCTTAGGTTTTTTAGGTTCGGGTTTTATATCTCCACATTTACGCAATTCAGCAAGTTCTAATTTTGTCAGTTCGTGAGCAGCTTCTAAAAACATTCATATCACGTTTTAATTTAAAACAGTCTTGAATACGAGTAACAGGTACTTTTATATCAAGTGAATAGTTTACAAATATTGATGCATCAATTACAGGCAGTTTTTATCTCTTGAGGTGTAATATAATCTTCAGATTTACAGTATTTTTCCCTGTTTTCTGTGTCAAAAGAGTATCAAGATTTTTAAAAATATATCGTAGTATTTTGTTATATAATTTCTATTAGAAAATTCAAAAGTTTGTGCCATCTGCACTATATCTTTGCTGTCAGCGGAATATCAAAACTATAAGCCCCAAGTAAATATAAATTATGTGAAAAGATATATTCATATTCATTTTCCTGATTTAATGAATAGAAAAATCCCTCGCATACTCGCCTTTCCCTTTAATATGCTGGCAAGAATTATTGCATTGCCGGTATACGTTTGAAAAGACTTTTGTTTGTGTACTTTTCTTAATTTTAAAACAACAGTCATTGCTCTGTCAAAATCACCATCTAACAAATGGCGCTCAAGACCATAGTACAAGAGAAAAACATATCCTATATCTATATCAGCTATATATGGATTAGTTAAAAAATTTAAATACTTCCATCTTTGTTCAGGTGTTAATTCTGAATGAGGCATAATTGTATCTCGTGAGCCGTAACAGGGGAAATAATGCAATTTTTCAACACCTTCCGCATTTTCTGGTTTGTTTATGGGAAGTTTTGTAAAAATAACACTAGGTTCTATTGTTTCGTTATATTCATAAACAAAAGTAATACAGTCAACATTATATTCATATACCTTTTTAGGTTTTTGCGTATAATTTTTATATTTACCGTCTCCTATCCAGATAAGACCTTCTAAATCAGGATGGATTCTTTTAATAACTTCTTGACTGATCTCTACTGATGGTATTTCCCTTTGTTTTATTTCATCAAAAACATTTTCGTGTTGTTTTTGAGATACATTTTCTTGGGGAACTAAATTACTATTAGCTTTCTTTCGCTTAAATAAATCAAAAACAGACATATATATCCCTTTCTTTTTAAATCGGCTAAAACAAACAAAAGCTAAATAATTAAACATTTTTGTTTACCCGATTCGGCAACCCTGTTGTAGATGGTAGCCTATTCAGGCAGCTATTGTCCCAAGCCCTGTGTCGGCAAGGCGTATACGTTTAACGTGCTGATGCAGACAAGCTGCGGATAGGGCGGTGGTTTTAACTAAAACCTGATAGTAAGTAAGCAAAAGCGGAATTAGTATACTATAAGCGGCGTGAAAGGGCAACATGGGATGAATTGCCTTTCATGTTAAATCTAGCCGGAAACGGAATGATCGGCTTTTTTAGGAGGGGATGGGAACAGAAAAGATTGGCGAAGATATAAAACTATGATAAAATTATCTCCATAAACTTAAACTATTCGAGGAGTTTATGTTATGACTACTTATTTTACTACCAATGGCAGGGTTATTTCTGACCTTTTGGCTTCATATTCTAATACTTTTTTGGCATTTTTAGAGTTAGTCAATAACTCTATTCAAGCAAAGGCTACCAGAATAGATATAACAATAGATGAATATAAACTTGAGGAAGTCTCCGATACCGACTATCTCTATAACGATCGTTGACAACGGAGAGGGCGTGTGCTTTGATGATGTTGAACATAAGCTATTCGACATTGGTACTGTTTCTAAAGCAACCGGCAAGGGGATCGGACGATTTGCAGCCTTTCAGATTGGTAAAACAGTCTCAATCGAAACAGTCGGAGAAAAAAACGGCAAAAAAACAAAAACAGCCTTCACCTTGAATAGTAAAACAATCAGTACAAGTCATACAAAAGATTATCCTATCAATATAGATAATGAGCCTTCTACAAGCAACACGTACTATAAAGTTATTATACAAGATTTATATACCGCTGACGAAATTACAGAAAACCCAAAGAGGAAAATTTCAAAACAGTTATTATTAGAAAATATCCATAGGGAATTGTTTTTATGTTATTCCGACCTGATTTTACAATCAGCAATCCATATATTTGTTAATAACCGTGAAGTTTTAACAAAGGATTTTCTTATTGAACCGGCTGAGCACAAGACATTTATATGCAAAGTAGACGGGCATGATATAACAGGAGATTTAACCTTTATTCATTATATATCTAACAAACAAAAAATAAGAAGTATATATCGTACTGAAAACAACGGAATAAAATCGCAAATTTATACAGAATCTTTATCTCTTGATTTGCCTAACGATGACGGGTGGAATATATTAGTAGACGCTGATGTTCTTGACGCAACCACGGGATTGTTCCGCAACTTAGATACTGAACTTGACGAGGGCGCTAAAAATTTCAAGCAAAAAACAAATGAAGAGATAAGGCGCTATTTTATGGAGAAATTTCCTGACTATTATAATTTTTCAAAAAAACTTCAAAAAGACGCCTATTACCCGTATAGATCACAAGAGGCGCCTTCCCAAGCGCACGTTATTACATTTAATCAGATAGCGTATTATCTTGAAAATGAATATAAACTTTTAAGGAAGAATATTGATACAAGAAAAATCATTTATCCGCTGATAAACCTTACTATTGCTAATGGAGATTTACGGACTATTTTATCATATTTTACGAATTTAAATCCTGCAATAATAAAAAAATTTAAAGAATTGCTAGATACTGTTGATCTAGAAAATGTGATAGAGTTTTCAACAGACATTGCAAAAAAAACATCTTTCTTAGATTTCTTGAATACGATTATATATTCTGACATAAGCAAAAAGGTAAAAGAACGATCGGAATTACATAAAATTATTGAAAATAATCTATGGCTTTTTGGAGAGCAGTATGTCAATACACTGAAATTATTCTCCGACAAAAATTTGCAAAATAATTTACAAGAACTTCGTGCTGCTTATTTTTCATACGAGCCTACAATAAGTGATGAGAATCTCATTGAATGCGCAGATGCTAAAATTAAAGATATAACCGATTTGTTTTTCTTTAATGAAAATATAATCAATGACACGCAAAGGGAAATAATGATAGTGGAGTTAAAAGCTCCATGCTGCGCCATTGGACAAAAAGAGTTAAATCAAGTAGATCGATATTTATATGATATTGAACAAAAAGGGTGTTTCGCGAAAAACTTAAATTATAAAATAATTTTAGTAAGTTCAGAGTTAAGAAATTTTGCAAAATCAAAAGTTGGGCAATTTGACAAAGCAGATAAACACTTATATACAAGATCACAAAATGCTAACATATCAATTTATGTGTATCAATGGTCAGATATAATAGCAGAAAATAGGAGAAGATTATCATTTTTAGGGAATGCCCTTAAAGTCAAAGATACTAATATTCAAAAATTTATTAAAGAGAAATATCCAGATTACGGGATAAAAAAAGCAGTTTTATTGGATGAGTAATTCATCATATCCATAGTATCGACAGAGTATTTAAAGAATCCCTCCCTTGTTGCCGAAAATGGCCATAAGCAGAAATCTTATCAGTTGAGGAGGTATCTTTTTATGAAAAGCCTAGGACAGCCGTGGTGTATCTTTCCGCGAAATAAAGCCAATGGGATTCTCTATTTCCAATTAAAAGATAAAGAAACCGGCGAATATATGACCGCAAAAAGTACCGGCACGAAGGATAGAAATGAAGCGATCCGTTTTGCCAGTCGGTGCTGGGCAGAATATGACCGTACCGGTACAGTCCGGTATAGTACCGGCAATAACATTGCAGCAACGGATGAAGGGACTCATGTTATCAACGCAGACATAAAGGCGTATACTCAAACGGCCATTGATACGATTGTGCAAGGCGTACAGGGCGCTGTTTGTCATAACAATTCCGTACAGCCATACTCTGTATCAGCCGCAGAATACGAAGATGCTCCGGAAGAGATTAAACCACTTTTAGATCGACTATCAACGCTTACCTTTATGAGTATATCCTCCTTTACTGGAACTATGATGAAAGTCCGTTCATTAAGGGCAAGATACGGACAGGCGCAACTCCGCCAAATCCTGAGCGATTTTACCATCATACAACATGTATTAAAAAGTATGAAAAGTATTTTCCTTCTTGCTTGCTTACCGAAATAACCGGCACGAAAATCGATACAATGCTCGGTGCAATTAAGGGGGCAGGTAAGCTGAAAGAAAGTACCATGCACAAATACTACTCTATCTGTATTCAAGCCCTTCGTTTTGCGTATCGCAATAACCTTCTTGCGCGAGATATTTCACAGCAGATAACGAGAGAATCAAAGGCAACGCGGAAAAAAGCTAAAAAAGAAGCGGAAAAGGCTACTTTTACAAAAGAGGAAATCCGGCAACTTTTCAATGGCGAGCATAATCCGTTCGGCTCTCAAATAAATTGGCTTATCAATGAAGTGCTGTTTAAAACCGGTTGCCGCATTGGAGAAATACAAGCCCTTCAGATGCAAGATTTTATCAAAAATTCAGACGGATATGCGCTCAAGGTTGACAAGAACTATTGCAGAACCGGCAAGCGGCTTAAATGTACAAAAACAGAACGCAGCGACATTGTTCCCCTTTCCGCCGACCTTGCAGAAAAATTGCTCGCACATCTTGAAAGCAACCCGTCTCAAGATGATCCGGAGGCATTTATATTTAGCTCCCGACGAGATGCACATAAACCGTTCTGCTATGAAAGTTTTAACGATGATTTTAATAGAACAATGAGACGATTAGGGATGAAGCGAACGAATTTGACAATACACAGCTATAGGCATACGTTTGCTACCTTTTTACGGCTTGCCGGATTTTCAGAAGAAGAGCTCAAATTTTTAACACGACACGACTGCATAGCTGAGGTGCGGCATTATGCCGACCACTATACGCCTGAAATGGAGCAACTCAAATACAAGGCAGTTAGCGCACTCGATAAAATTATAGAGTAAAGCTGGTACGAAATAGCTATCTTAAAGACATTTTTTTTCACACTTTTTGAATGGCACTTTATACGCCTGACAGGAAAGCTGTATACAAATGACTCGCAAAAACACGCTAAAAATCCTAAAAATCGAAAAAAAATAATCGAAAACAAACACAAAAAAAATAAAAACATGCTTGACAAGAATACGTTCATAGCTTAATATGAAAATAGTTAGAGCTACACAGTTTTTTTGACAGATAAAGTGTAAGATAACTAATTAAAAATATGTACTAAGAACGCCATAAAATAAGCGTTTTACCCTATCTTTTAGTGTTTTTTCCTGATACAGAGTTATTCTTGGGCGACGAGTTTGCCGCAAGGCAAACTCGCTGCTGCTGACAGGATGTCAGCGGTTCTTCACAGTATCGAGTTTCTCATTAGAAAAACTCGCAGCTCAAGAATGTACCTCCTGTACATTCTTGAGCTGCGAGTTCGCAATGTGAACTCGCTATTGCGTGGAACCACGGACATCCCTGTCCGTTCTGATACGTTGAGGATTTTCAGAAGCGGCATGGATGCCGCTGGTTTAAACAGAAGCGATGTTTCGGCTCCGACCGAAACTCGCCGTCAAAAGCGTACACGGAAGTACGCTTTTGACAGTCGACGCAGTAGATGCACCATATATTTTCAAAAGAGAGGAGGTAAGAAATATCTTAATAGCCGAATATGATTACGATACCGATATTGCAGTACAGAGACAGGAAAGTTTAATGCTTGGGATACAACAAGGAGAAGCTCGCTGTTCCCGCCAAAAAGCGCTTGAAACGGCAAAGACAATGCTGACTATGCACTATCCGTTTGAGGATATTTGTAAGATTTCAGGACTTTCGCCGGAGGAAGTACGGTCGATTAGTAATTTGTAATGCAGGTATTAGGCAGGAAAACTGCGAAAAAGTAGCTGCCTTTTAAGGCCTGTCCAGCCTCTCTTTTTCTGCGTGGGAGTAAAAAAACAGCCCGGTGCGTTTACCCTGTCTTAACCCTACAAGACAATTCTATCATTCTCCTGCCGTTTTACCTTGCCGTTTTTTTCCAGAACATTGAGTAGGGGGATGACATATTTGCGCGAAAGATTTGTCGCGGTACGGGCATCTGCAATGGTGATGATGTCGCCTGCTTTTTTCCCTTTTAAGATAGCGGCAATCGCTTTGTCGTATATCTCACGGTGGTAGTGCAAAAAGTTTTCCAATACAACGAGTTTGCCGAGCTTTACCAAATCGCGGGCGTCTTTCCGCACCTGCGGCAGCTGGATTTTATCTATTTCGATACCGTCAAACCCTGCTTTAAGCGCCAACTGTAACAGCTGCTGTGCCGTTTTCGACAAGGTATCTCCGCTGCCTGCCAGCTTGTACACACTGCCTTCATTGATCAGTTTGTTTTCCGCACACAGTTTTTTCAGGATTTCCTGCCGCACCTTTACCGGCACAGCCGTATCGATTTCCTCTGCCGTAAAACCTGCCTGACTTTTCTTTGCGGTCTCTAAAATCTTTGCTTCCCATTCGGCGAGCTTCTTGGTAAAGATGAGCTGTTTGCCGCAGGCCGTAACGTCTTTTGCGTCAGCCGAAAGCTCCTTAGGTTCCGCGCGGTCTTTTTCTATAAAGCCGGTGATAAAAGCCGCAGCTTTTCCACGACGGTAATTCCCGTCCGGCATACACCGAAAAGAACTGTTTAAAGACAGCCGCGCGGTAGGAGTCAAAGGCCGCAAGTATTCTGCATGAGGCGAGAATGGAACTTCCCCCATGCCTGATAAGGACGGCCGGTTGGTTCCAGCGTCCGGCGATAGGTTCCTGCAAGGACACCCGCGCCAGCGTAGGATCGATTTTGTTAAAGTGAATCGCGCCGATGGCATTGGTACTGCCGGTGGCAAGTTCCAGTTCGATATGATTTTTCATACCGGCGCCGGTTTCCTGTTTGTTAAAATATTCATCGACGCGGACGAGCAATTCGGAGCCTTGCAGCACGGGACTTTCGCCAATGCCTGCAAGCAGCATCCCGCGTTCTACCTTTTCCTTTTCGGATATTTTCAGGTTGAGCGCCGTCCGCATTCCCGATTCGGAAGAAGATACGTCGGCGTGGTGATTTTGGATGTTTTTAATCTTGCACTCGGTTCCGCCGGGATAGAGTGCAAGCTGATCGCCGACGGCAATGCTTTTACCGCGGAGCGTACCGGTTACCGTGATGCCGATTCCTTTCAGCGTAAAGGCGCGGTCGATATACAGGAACGGCTTATCCAATGGAGCGGTACGGACGGCGCTCAATAATTCCGTAATTTTTTTCTTGAGTTCGTCGATACCCGCGCCGGTATGTGCGGAAACAGCCACCGAGGGTAATTCCCGTCCGAGGATTTCGCGGCAATGTCGGTTTGCATCTTCCCGTATCAGCTCGATCATATCGGGATCGGCCAAGTCGGATTTGGTTATGACCAACAGGATGGAGTTGATATGCATCGCTTTAAGTACCCGCAGGTGATCCGACGACATCTGCATCCATCCGTCGTCTGCTGCGACAATCAGCATTGCTGCGTCAAGTCCCCACGTGCCTGCCACCATGTTACGGATAAACCGTTCGTGTCCGGGAACATCGACGATGCCGACCGTTCCGTGTACGGGATCTTCCAAGGCGGCAAAACCTAGCTCAATAGTCATACCCCGCTTCTTTTCTTCGGGGATGTGGCTGGTTTCCACTCCGGTTAAGCATTTTACCAATGCGGTTTTGCCGTGATCGACGTGTCCGGCGGTTCCTAAAATATATGCCATAGTCAACGTACCTCTATAATTTTTTAGAGATTTCCTGTAATTCTTGGATAAGATATGCATCATCGGCAGGGTTTACGGCGGCAAGGTGTAGCAGCAGCCTGTCCTCCGAAATAATAGCGATAATCGGAATGCTGCAAAACCGCAGCGCTGTCTTTACCGCTTCCGGTTTATGCGTGTGCAGCATAATTGCCCATGACGGGAAGGCTTCGTCGGTGCTGCCGCCGCCGAGCGAGAAAGGGTAGGGACAACATGCGGTTCCGGGCGGCAGTTTTCACAAGTTTTCGCTCCGTTTTTATCACGGCAGGGTCAAGCAGCAACGCTTCGGCCGCGGCGCTCTTTCCGTTATTCAGGTAGTGCACGAGGGTCTCTTCCATTAGAGCGGCAACGGCGCGGTACCCGATAGGTGCGCATCAGCGGATGGCGGGCAATGAGCGCGATTAAATCTTTTGCCGGTAATCCATCCGCACTGAGGGCCGCCGAATACCTTATCTCCCGAAAAACAAACGAGGTCGGCGCCTTCTTTTAATAAGGCCGGTACGGTCGGCTCGTCTTGTAGGCTAAGCGAAATAACGCCTGACCCTTGATCCACCGCAAGAATAATCTCAGGCGGTAAGGCCTGGCGGATGGCGCTCAGGGAGGGCTGCTCCGTAAAGCCGCGGATCTTATAGTTTGAGGTATGCACCCATAGCACCATTGCCGTCTGTTCGGTAACGGCGGCGGTAATGTCTTCAAGGGTGGTGATGTTGGTAGTGCCGACTTCTACGAGCGTACAGCCTGCCTCCCGCAGAATATCGGGGATGCGGAAGCCGCCGCCTATTTGCACCTGCTGGCCGCGCGCAACGATAACCTCTTTCCCGCTTGCAAGCGCTTTAAGTAACAGAAACACGGCGGCGGCGTTGTTGTTCAGCATCAGCGCCGCTTCCGCACGGACAAGCGTACTCATCGCTTCGACGGCAAAGGGGAACCGCTGCCCCCGTTTGCCGTCCTCCAAATCCATCTCGATAGCCGAGTATGATTGGGCGGCTTCCTTTGCCGCATCCCAAATACCGTGCGGAAGCGGGCTTCGTCCGAGGTTGGTGTGCAGGATAATGCCCGTCGCGTTGATAATCTTCGAAATCCGTTTCCGTATATGCTTCGTGCACCGCTGCCGGATGTCCGCTATACACGCATCAAAAGACGGAACGGCGGCTCCTTTTAAAGCCTCAGCCCGTATCTGCTTGATATACTCCGATACGATAGAGGCTACAATCGGTCTGCCGAGCTTTTCGATGCAGTCGGAAAGATCATGATGTGACAGAAGTTTTTCGACTTGCGGTATCTGTGCCAGTGAACCGTGCATGGCGGTTACTCCTTTTTTTCGTTTGTGATGGTGAGCGCCGACACCCATTTTGTCCGTAGAATCAGGATGATTGCAATCAGTGCAGTCGCCATATTTGAAAAGAGGTTTCCCCAAAAGATTGCGTAGTATTGTAGGATGTGTTCCGTCGCCAGTACAAAGATGTAACGCAGCAGCCATATACGGAGCACACCGAGCACAAGCGGCATCTTCGTTTTGCCGAGCCCGATAAACGCACCCTGAATGGTCATACAAATACCGAAGCCGATAATCGAATAGGTGTAGATGTTGAGCGCGTTGTTTGCAATACCGATAATTTCCGGCTCCCGCCTGAATAAGACGGTCAGATAAGGCGAAAGCGGAATCATAATCGAAATCATTATAATAGCGATGATGATACTGGTGATGCAGCCGAGAAGACAATCCCGCTTTGCCTTTTGCGGGTATCCTGCACCGATGTGCATACTGACCATCGTCGTAATTGCCGCGCTAAAAGCCGCAGGCAGGTTGAAGCACAGCGCATTGATATTGCTTGCGATTCCTGTGCCGCGACCACAATAGCTCCGTATTTTCAATCTCTTTATTGATAAGGAAAAGCCTAAGTATAAAAAAGAATAGTTGAACATTGCCGGAAACCCGACTTTCAGAACCTCTTTGATGATTTTTGAATCGAACTTGAAGTTTTTAACATCGAGTTTGTCCGGGCTGTTGTGGATGAATAATTCGTATACCATCCAGATTGTAATGCATACGTTTGCCAAAAGCGAGGCCAGTACGCAGCCGATAATTTCGAGCCGCAACATATAGAGAAAGAGAAAATTCCCGACAACCTTTAAGATAAAGAGAATAGTCATTCGGGTAAAAGCCGCTTCGGGTTTCCCGTTTGCGTTTTTGATACCGTTATACACGGCCTCTAAAAAGCTGAACGGTAAGACGATGCTGTACCACGAAATATATTGGCGGACATACGGAGCAATATCGCTCTGTAATCCCCGCGAAACCGTGATACTGATGATAAGGAGCAGCGGCGCACTGATGATTCCGAGCATGACCGCAAACAAAATATTTGCGCAGCAATCCTTTTTCCTTCTGCGATTGCGCCTTTTCCATTCAGCTGACCGATAATTGCCATTGCGGCTACGCTTAACCCCTGCGACAGTCCTAACACCATCGAGATAATCGGCTGAGAAAAAGTTACCGCCCCCGTTACGGCATAACCGGTCAGGTTATTGATAAAAAGCCCGTCGGTAAACGGCATCATCGCCTGCACGGTATTCATCAGTAACGAGGGAGAGAGAGGATAAGCAATGTCTTGACGGGGTTTGCGGTAAGGATGAGTTCGCGCCGCGCTTCCGTGGATTGCTTCAGGAATGTCTTCATACGGCAGAAAGCCTATATGCCGCTATTCCACGGAAATAACCGAAGCAGTCCGGCCATCGGCCATGTAAACGTGCTTGTGGTTTGTCGTATCGGGAATTTGCTTGCCATCTGTAAAGTAAGCGTAATACCAAACGCCATTCGGTAGCGGAAGGTATAATTCGTATCGACCGGGCATCACTTCTTCTAAGTTGTACATAAAGGGATCCCAGTTATTGAACGTGCCCGCAAGGTATATCCGTTTGCCCGATTCTCCTTGATAGACAAAACGAGTTCTGCCGTTGTTTTCAACAGCGGTTTTGTATTCTTTTTGATACGGAATCTTTAAAACCGAAAGAGACATCCCGGCGGAATAGTCGAATATTTCATCGGGATTGAGCGGGTCTGTAGACCAGAGACCGTTAATAACCAGCCGATAGCGCAGCTCTCTCATTTCTTCAGGTATCTGCATGATATAGAAGAGGATTGATTTTTTAGTTTCGGTACTATCATCGCTTCGATACAAGCGCTGGAAAGAATGAATCGATTGAAAGTTTTCATGTTCAAAGGCGATACCGACATGGCGTGCGGATCCTGCTGCCGTAAAAATGATATATTTTCCGGTGATAAGCGGCGCACCCGTCCGTGCAATTGTTTCAACAAGTTCGCCGTAGGTGTATGTGTCGATGGCAGGTTGTTCCGCCGCTTGCGCCGCGATCAGTATACACAAGAAAAAAAAGACCGCCACGGTTTTTTGCCGTATTGCATTGCGCATGATGTCCTCCCCGAATATTTTAACCGGTTGTTATCTTTTAATAATAACATACTTCCATTTAATAAGCATCGGAAAATAAACCGAAAACTTTAAATTTGGATCATTTTATCCTCAGGAACCTGTTCAAAGTAGGTATGCAGTACGCGCTCCATTTCTTCTTGGCTCTGTGCCCGCAGCAGTCGTGTTCTGCAATAGTGTGCAAACGAAAAATTGTCGCAATAAAACTGAAAGAACCGCTGCGCCCGTGTAAGGAAGAATTCCGGCGGCTGTTCGGTTTCAAGGTATTGCAAAAACGATAACGCCGTTTGTTCAAGGTCGATACGGTACGGTGCAAAATTCGACGCACCATCACTCACTGTATCGGCGGCGCGGGCTTCGTCCGTTTCGGCCGCATGGGTTACGCCTGATCTCGATTCGCTGCCGTGCTTGCGGCGTATTGCTTCAAAAACCCACGGCATTTGTACCGCAGCGCGCCCGATCATCCACCCCGCGCAAGGATAGTGCTGCGCGGCGGTTTGCAGTTTCTCTGCCGAATTGATGTCTCCGTTGCCGTATACCGGGATAGGCAAATCCTTTGCGAGCGCAGCCGTGTATTCGTGGAGAGCCGGACGCGCATAGCTTTGCCGCTGCAGGCGCGGGTGGATTGTGATAAGCTGCACGCCTTCATCAATCAGCATCGTACAAAAGCGTAAAAGATACGCATAGTCGGCGGCCGCACCGAGCCTCAGCTTTACGCTCAGTCTAAACGATCTGCCTTGTTCCGTAGAATATGCCTCAAGCGCTTGTTTAACCGAGCGCACCGCCTCGGCTGTCGTGTTAAGTGGCTTGAGCATCCAAGCAACGCCCGCCCCTGTTCGTACAATCGGCGGAGCGGAACAGCCCATATTCAAGTCAACACCGATGCCGCCGTGCTGCAGTACAACCGGTATCGCCTGTGCGAATGCTTCCGCCTTAGGCGAAGTGAGCTGCCACACCAGCTTTTCCGGTACGGGATTTGCCCGCAAGTACCACTGCTCAAACGGCCCGCCTGCAAGCAGCGACGGCGCATGAATCATCTCGGTAAAATATTCGTCGGGATCGCCGAAAGTATGGATAAGCATCCTCAATCCCGAATGGCTGATATTTGCCAGCGGCGCCAGTATGAGCTTCATCGCCGCTCACTGTAACAAAAACTCCGTGATTTTGCAATGTGTGGAATTCCGCACATTTTCTTCTAGCACACGGACAAACACGCTGCTGCATGGAACCACGGACATCCCTGTCCGTTCTGATACGTTGAGTATTTTCAGCAGCGGCGCGCAGTATATACCCTTTCCGTAAGCCTTTTGAAATAGACTGTTAAGCAGTTGTACATCCGTGTACAACTGCTTAACGACGAGATTTGTGTACAACACAAATCTCGCTACTGCTTATAACCACGGACATCCCTGTCCGTTCTGATACGTTGAGTATTTTCAGCAGCGGCGCGCAGTATATACCCTTTCCGTAAGCCTTTTGAAATAGACGGCGTAGATACAAGGCGCGAGCGAAAATTAACCGCAGGCGTATCTTTGATACGTTGAGGATTAATTTTCGCGCAGCAACGCAGTAGATGCGTCGTATATTTCAAAAGGTCTTGACTTTATTTATAATCTTAGATATAGTACATCACTGTTACAAATGCGGCGGTGGTGGAATTGGTAGACACGTCAGCTTGAGGTGCTGATGCCGCGAGGTGTGCTGGTTCAAGTCCAGTTCGCCGCATGAAGGCTTCTTTTGGATTTCAAAAGAAGCCTTTTTTATGCACGAGGAATATCAGTTTCCGGAATTTTGTTTTGAAGCTGTCGTTTTTGTGCCTTTTTCTGTAAAGCTGATCGAAGTCTTTGCCGCTCCTCCCGAAAAGATGATACGGCGCTTTGCTTTCGCGCTGCCGTATTCTCCCGGGCTTTTGGTAAGCTCATTACCGGCAATGGTGAGCGCCCCTCCGTTTTGGACGTAATCGATATGATATTCGGCCTCTTCCGAAGGGAAGGTTATGGCGGCGGTTGCATCGGTTACGGTGAAAGCGCAGGATTTTACAATTTGCGTTTTATCATAGGATAGCGATCCCCGCGCAAGATTGATTACGGCATTTTTAAAGACACATTCGGACGTTGTTACCGAGCCCATATTCAGCATTGCAAGAATATGTACCGCCTGAATTCCTTCGAGTCGGATATCCGCCCTGCTTATCCGTATGCTGCAATTTTCAAGCAACATCTTTTTCGGTATAAAGACATACAGCGTGCCCTGTGAAGGAGTCATTTGACGTATCCGCAGTGTTTTTTGCGTTTCTATGCAGGAAAGTTTTTTGCCTTCCGCAAGTTCAAATCGGTACGCGATGCGTTCTTCATCAAACGCTTCGGCAATCAAATGTACCTGAGAAAGCTCAATATCGAGGCCGTTGGTTTTCGGCCGCGCGTAGGTAAGCTCCTCGCCGAAAGCGGCTAATGCGGATAACAAGAATACAACTGCAAGCAAAATCTTTTTTTTCATCATCTCTCTATCATCATTATGAAGGGTTTTGTTCATTCCAGTAGTAAGTATCGGGGTACTGACGTTCGCCGAATACCGCCGTACCGATGCGCAGCATTGTCGAACCTTCTTCAATGGCGATTTCCAGGTCGCCCGACATCCCCATCGAAAGAATATCCGTAGAAATATTGGGAAGTGCCAGTGCCGCAACGCGCTTTTGTACCTGTTTAAGGCAGCGGAAGCATGCCCGAACCTTGTCTTCTTCTCCGGAGAATAATCCGATGGTCATAAACCCACGGATAGTGACATGGGGCAGGGTAGCGATGGCTTTTACCAAAGTCTCCGCTTCTCCCGGCGCACAGCCGAATTTGCTTTCCTCCGCTGAGGTGTTTACCTGCACTAAGATGTCGAGGTTACGGCCTTCCTGTGCAAGCCGCTGTTCCAGTTTTTGCGCCGTATCGAGGTTATCGATTGATTGGATACATTGCGCATACTGGATCACCTCTTTAATCTTATTCGATTGCAAATGCCCGATAAAATGCGCCGTATGCGGCACTGCGGATAGCGCCTCGTATTTATCGCGCAGCTCCTGTACCTTGTTTTCGCCGATTAAAGTGCAGCCGCAGGCAAAAGCCTGTAGAATCCGCTCCGGCTCGACGGTTTTAGTTGCAAGCAGCAGCTGAACTTCTTTGGGATTGCGCCCGGCTCTTTTACAGGCAGCCTTAATCCGTTCCTTAATATGCAGGATGTTTTTTTGAATAATGTGTTCCATAAAAATGTGTTGTGATGCTCCTGATGCCCTAAAGGCAACCTGTCCGACACGCCAGTTATCGAACAGATCCAGTATATAATCCCTTTGGTATTTATGCAAGGATTGCAGGAAATCTGTCTGTTTGATGTTAACATTTGATGCTAACAAAACCCTTGACTATTTTCAGGTTCACGTATAATATTGTATATCTTTTTGTAATGTAATTTATGAATATGGAGGTTACCTTATGGCAGTGCCAAGAGCTAAAACATCAAAAGCACGCACACGCCGCCGCCGAGGAATCAATATGCGGTTAAATGCGCCTCATCTTGTGGAGTGTGCAAATTGTGGAAATTTAATTTTATCTCACCACGTATGTTCCAAATGCGGTTTCTATCGCGGACATCAAGTTGTTGATCCCGATACATTAAATTAAGAGAGGTTTTTCTTTATGGACGAATTGTTTGCTCAAATTCAAAAGCTGATTGCAGAAAAATTGGAAATCGATGCAGATAAAATTACACTCGATTCTTCTTTCCGACAAGATCTCGGCGCAGATAGCCTTGATACCTATGAACTGGTATATGCAATCGAAGAGGAGATGGGAATCAAGATACCCGACGGGAAAGTAAGTGAATTCGAAACCGTGAGGGATGCGTACGATTTTATTAAATCTCAGTCGAAATAATCCGGCAAAGGATGTGGTTCTTGTTTCCTTTTAAACATGGTTTAGAAAAACAGCGGAAGCAAGAACTGCTTGCTTTTCAAAAAAAAGCAGGATGCAAATTTAAAAATATTAGTTTACTGGATATAGCCTTCCATCATCGCTCGTTCTCTAATGAACATAGCGATTCTCCTATTAATAATGAGCGGCTTGAATTTTTGGGCGATTCCGTACTTGGTATGATTGTTGCAACGGAGCTGTATCTTGCTCATCCCGATAAACCTGAAGGGGATCTTGCAAAAATTAAAGCTGCGGTCGTTTCCGAAGACTCTCTTTTTCCTATTGCACTGAATCTCAATATCGATACATATCTAATGCTGGGGCATGGTGAAGAAGTGTCGGGCGGAAGAAAAAAGAAAGCCCTGCTCGCCGATGCGGTGGAAGCTCTTATCGGTGCACTCTATTTAGATTCGGGCTTCAAGGTCGCTCAACAGTTTGTATTGAAAATTATTGAACCGCAGCTGCAGTTGGTGGAACAAAATAAACATCGATATAGAGATTATAAATCTTTGCTGCAAGAATACGTGCAAAAAAAATACCGCATTATCCCTAAATATGTGCTGGTAGAGACATCGGGGCCGGATCACGATAGGGTTTTTCAAGTAAAGGTTGTCATCAAAGAGAGGGAATATAATCCTGCTTTAGGAAAAAGTAAAAAAGAAGCGGAACAGGCGGCTGCAGAGGTTGCCTGGAAAGCCTTGTGCCTGTAAATAAGGGGGAAAAATATGTTTTCGTTTGTAAAAAAAGATTCTGAAGCCGGAAAGGATACAGTAGTACCTATAACAAGCGGTATCGTACTCCAGATAAAGAAGTAGAAGCTTTGATGTCCGCTGCAGAAGATATCGCGTTAAATATCAGAAGCAGGATAACCGGTGCGTCACAAGTACTTTTTAAAAACCTCAAACAAGAACATCAATTTGAAGCGTTCACCGATAGTATCCATTCAATCCTGGATTCCATTATGTCGATTCAGGAGCAGTTGCAAGAAGTGCATAGCTGTACTACTGCGCTGGAAGATACGGCTGGAAAAGCAAGTTCTTCGGTAGAGCAAATAACCGATTCGGTAAATCGCGTTGCAAACATCGTTACCGATAGAATTTCGGTTACTTCTCAGTTAACGGATGCCGTTGCGAAAGGCTCATTAAAGGTAAAAGACTTATTTGCGGTTATCGACAGCCTTAATCAAAACATTGATGCGGTTAAAGATATTATCGGATCGATAAATGATGTCAGCGCTCAGACGAACCTACTTGCGATGAACGCTGCCATAGAGTCGGCACATGCAGGGAAGGCTGGCCTCGGCTTTGCAGTTGTTGCCGGTGAAATTAGAAAGCTTTCTGAAGCGACGGCGCTCAATGCTGCCGATGCTTCTAAGACCCTCAAAAATATGGTCGAAGCACTTGAGGTCGCGCGGGATACCGCCGACGAAACGCGTACTGCGATGACACTTATCGGTAATTCGGTAAATGAGACGACTGCGTCTTTTGTAGAAATTTCTTCCGAAATGAATATGCTTGCGGGAACGAGCACATCGGTACGCGACGCTGTTATGCTGGTGCCGGAGTCTGCGGCAGACTTGAATAATCGTGCGGATACCGCTATTGAATATATCAATAAAATAGCTGATCAAGCGGATAAAGGGAAAAATATGTTGTTTACTTTGCAGACAACTGCGAATGAAGTAAGCGATTTAATGAGTAGTGCCCTGTTTAATATGAACAATATTATTGATAGTACCGTTGTGGTCGATGCTGCAGTAGAAAAAGGTATTGATCTGGTAAACGGAAAGACAGTAGCGGATGAGTATGCTATGCCATTTGCGCGCATTGTATTGAAACATCTCGGTTGGGTTACTAAGGTGCGTGCCTTGATCGATGGGCGGCTTGATGTAAACACAATAGAATTGGGTGATCATAAAAAATGTGATTTAGGGCGATGGATTGAAAAAGAAGCTCCGCTGTATGAAGGTTTAATGCAGCATCCCGAGTTTAAAAAGCTTATGGTACAGCATGAGCAGCTCCATAACGAGACGAAAGCCATTGTCGGCCAGCTTAAAACGTCATCGAGAACTGAATTGGAAGCTTCTTATTCAAAATTGTTGGATTATTCCGCATCGGTTATCGAAAGTTTGAGTATATTGCGTCAATTTATCGAAAGCAAAAACCATACGAAAAAATAATCAAAACTTAGACCAAGGGTGCTGTCCAAAAATTGCGGTTTTTGAACAGACCCGCCGCTAATATCTTCGCAAGATGTGCCGGTTTTATAGTTCGGCAAGCGGAATAGTGTACACACTGGAGCAATTCCGGCAGACAATCTCAAGCGGGTCGTCTGCGGTCTCTTTTAAGTTTTCCAGTTCCGCTTGCGGCAATTTCCGCATCGCTTCCAGATAATACTCCTTTGAGCATGGACAATCAAAGGTAATGTTCCGTGCTGCAACCGCTTGAGGGTTAAACTCCCGCAGTAGACCGAAGATGATATCTTCGCAGTTGCCGCCTTCAGCAAACCAATCACCGAGCGGGGGACAGGCGGTAAAAGCCCGTTCCATATTGGTGACGGCATCTTCAATTTCTTCTTCCGTTTTCGATTGCCTGCCTCGGCGTGTTCCCCCTGCTGCGGGCATCCGCTGGATAAAAAAGCCGCCGGCACCGACGACTCTACCGATACTGTCAAACCTGATACTTGTATTAAAAGCGGTATAGAGCTGTTCCGATTGCTGAAAATACCATGCAAGGTCTTTTGCAATATTCCGATACTTGATTTCGACGATGCTTCGCTGCGGCTCCCGCCCCGCTGCATGATCCGCTTCCGGAAAACGGGTAACGGAGAGTGTACCGTTACCGAAGAACGGAGCAAGATCCCAACTTTCAAGCGGGGCATCAATCGGGATGGGGTTTTGCAAAAGGTAGCCGCGCACAAAGCCCCGTGAATCTGCCTCTACGGAAAAACCGGTTGCGGGGCCGTCCGTTTCATAGCGCAGTTGGAGCGTTTCGCGTCCTTTCATCGTTTGAATCATCAGTGCGGCACAGAGGCCTGCCTGCCCGAGGACAAGGGTTTCGAGGATTCCAAGCCGGTGCTGTGCGCGTATTCGGTTTACGAACCGCGTACCGTGGAAAAGTCCTCCGCGGAAAAGGCCGTCGTCGGCAGTAAAGATATGGAGTTCATCTTTTTCAAGTTTATCAAGGTGCTGTTGCAGCGCCGTATCTTCAATAGGTGCGTATATCATACTCGTATGTTAATAAAATGAACTATTAAAAACAAGGGGCGGCAGGGTAAACGCATCAGGCCGTTTTTTACCGACCCCGCAGAAAAATTGATACTATTCGACCAGAGTTGAACCTCTGCGCGGTTCAAATGGTCTCACAGTCTCAATTTTTCCGCGGTTTTTATCTACTCTACCTGATGCGTTTACCCGCCTGTTGAAAAAACATGCGAAATTTTAAGCAAAAATTTCGCATGGAAGAAAGCAACCGCTAAAATATTTTTAATGCGGTTGCCCTGCATTATGCGCCCTTTCGATTCTGCCGATCGGGATGTTCACCATACGGCGCATTTGCCAACAGGAGCTTGAGGCGGTTGAGCTGGTTTACCTCGCTTGCTCCGGGATCAAAGTCGATGGCGGATATTTGCGCATCAGGGTATCGGCGGCGCAGTTCCTTAATCATCCCTTTGCCGGTAACGTGATTGGGGAGACAGGCAAACGGCTGTAGACAGGCGATACTGACAACCCCTGACTTAATAAGTTCAACCATTTCGGCGGTTAGGAACCAACCCTCGCCGGCAACGTTACCTAAGTCCAAAACCCCGTGAACGCCTTTTGCAAGATTGTAAATCGATTCGGGCGCGGTAAAGCGGCGACTTTTATTCAGAGCTTTTTTCATTCCGCTGCGGTACCGCTCGATATACCAGATCATTGCGTGGTACTTAAACCGGTTAAAGGCGTTCGATTCCAGTGATGTTTCATAGTAGAGGCCGTCGAACAATGAATAGAAAAGAAGTCCATCAAGTCGGGCATAACGCATTCGGCGCCTTCCCGCTCAATGGTACCGACAATATCGTTGTTGGCTGTCGGATGAAATTTTACCAAAATTTCACCGACTACGCCGATGCGGGGTTTTTCCATTTGAATAAGCGGCAGCGTATCAAAATCATGGACAATATCGCGTACTATGTTACGATAACTCCGCCCTGTCATGTGTTTCAATTCGGCTTTTATTCGGTCGGCATAATGGCGGTAGAGTGCATTTGCCGCACCTTTTTCCTGCTCGTAGGGGCGGGTGCGGTACAGTACACGCATCAGCAAATCGCCGAGGCAGAGCGCCTTTAGTGCGCGGTCTGCTAAACCGAACGTCGGCTTAAAGCCTGAGTTTTTTTCAATCTGCTGCGCGCTTAACCCGATTACAGGGATATACCCCAAGCCGGCATCCTCTAACGCCCGCCTGATAAAACCGATGTAGTTTGTTGCACGGCACCCGCCCCCTGTTTGCGTGATGATGAGCGCCGTCGCATTGAGGTCGTATTTACCCGACTGCAGCGCTGCAATCATCTGCCCTGCAACGATAATCGCCGGATAGCAGGCATCGTTGTTTACATACCGTAATCCGCAGTCGATTGCCTGAGGGTCGGTATCGGGCAATATGACGAGATTAAAGCCGGAGTGCCGGAAGGCTGCTTCCAATAAGTCAAAATGGATGGGAGCCATCTGCGGCGCGAGAACGGTATACCGCTTACTCATCTCTTCGGTAAATTCAACTCGTTTAAAGCCGCGATATCCCGGCGCTTTGACGGGCGCTCCCTTGCTGCGCTCGCGGATAGCGGCGAGTAAGCTGCGGATACGGATACGTACGGCGCCGAGGTTTGAACCTTCATCGATTTTAAGCAAGGTATACATTTTTCCCTGCGCTTCGGTAATTTCCTGCACTTGGTCGGCGGTTACCGCATCCAGACCGCAGCCGAAGCTGGTCAGCTGAATAAGTGCGAGGTTATCTTGCCGTGCGGCAAATTCGGCGGCACGGTACAGCCGGTTGTGGTATACCCATTGGTCTACAACCCGGAGCGGACGGGGAAGTTTGCCTAAATGCGCAACGGAATCCTCCGTCAATACGGCGAGTCCTAAGCCTGTCAGCAATTCGGGAATTCCATGGTTGATTTCCGGGTCAAGATGATACGGACGCCCTGCAAGCACAACGCCGATGAGTCCCTGTTCTTTCATACGCCGAAGCGCCGCCTCGCCTTGGAACTGGGTCTCTTTTTTTTTACTGCCTCTGCTTCTGCTCTTGCCTTCCGTACTGCTGCACGAATTTCAGCAAGCGGTATGCTCCAGTATTTATTGAGTTCTTCGTGGAGCCGCTCTCCGAGGCGTTTGTCATTATAGAGCGGTAAAAAACGGATTGAGAAAACGGATATGCTCGTCCTGCCGAAGCGCGTCGATGTTGTTTTTAAGGACTTCGGGATAACTCGTTACGACGGGACAGTTGAAATGATTGTTTGCCTGAGGGTCTTCCTTGGTCTCGTACGGAATACAGGGATAGAAAATCGTTGTAACGCCCGCTTTTAAGAGCGCTTCGATATGCCCGTGAGAAATTTTGCCGGGATAACACACCGATTCCGACGGGATAGATTCCAATCCCAATTCATAGAGTTTGCGGGAAGAGCGGGGCGACAATTTTACCGAAAATTTCAGTTCAGTTAAAAGCGTGAACCAGAACGGATAATTTTCGTAGAGGTTGAGCACACGCGGAATACCGATGACGCCCCGTTCGGCTTCGGTTTCCGGCAGCGACTTATACGAAAACATACGTTTATACTTCCAGTCGAAGAGATTGGGAATATCGTTATCCTGTTTCTGTTTACCGGTCTTGAGGAGTGATTCTTTTGACTGTGCATTTGCCGTTTCCGCTATTTCGGCACCGCGTTCGCAGCGGTTTCCCGTAATAAAGATGCGGGTACCTGCCGCGGGTGTATTAAACCGGTTGACGGTTAAAAGGCAGTTGTTGGCGCATTTACCGCAGCGGGAAAGTTCCAGCTTAACGGTGAGTGCATCAAGCCCTTCTGCCGGTAAGATATTCGACCGGATATGTGCATCCGCTCCTTGGTTTTTCCATTGGTCGCGGGCGAGGAGCGCGGCGCCGAAAGCTCCCATCAGGCCGCTGATGTCGGGGCGCACCGCTTCTTTGCCGGTAATCAGTTCAAAGGCGCGCAGTACCGCATCGTTGTGAAAGGTGCCGCCCTGCACAATCACTTTTTCGCCGATAGTAGCTGTATTTCTCAGTTTGATAACTTTAAAGAGGGCGTTTTTTATCACCGAATACGAAAGCCCCGCCGAAATGTCGCCGACGGAGGCTCCTTCCTTTTGTGCCTGTTTAACGCGGCTGTTCATAAAGACCGTACAGCGGCTGCCGAGGTCGATCGGTTTGGGGGCGAGGAGAGCTCGTGCGGAAAAATCTTTAACCGGCATACCGAGCGAGCGGGCAAAGTTATCCAAAAAACTGCCGCAGCCCGAAGAACATGCCTCGTTCAGTTGAATGGAGCTGATACAGTTATTCTTCATGCGGATACACTTCATATCCTGCCCGCCGATGTCGAGCAAAATTCGACGCCGGGAAGGAAGAATTCGGCTGCGCGGTGGTGCGCGATGGTTTCCACTTCTCCTGCGTCCACGCCGAAAGCCGCTTGAAAGAGCCCTTCACCGTAGCCGGTAGATAAAGAGCGGGCAATATGTGCAGCACTCGGGATCTGTTTATAGAGGGATTGCAGCATGGTTACCGCAAGATTGACCGGATTGCCTGCATTCGATTCGTAAAACTGCCAGAGGATTCTTCCCTCTTGGTCGATGAGTACGGCCTTTGTTGTGGTGGAACCGGCGTCCATACCGAGGAACACCGGGACGGAAGCGGTTTCAAGCGGAGCGGTTTCCGCCCGTTCCCGTCCATGCCGTTCGCGGAAAGCCGCAAGCGCCGCTTCGTTTTCAAAGAGGGGCGGAAGCCGCTGCACTTCCTGCATTTCCGCATCGGCAAGGGAGCCGAGCTTATCCCGCAGTATTTCCACGGTCAAGGCTGCGGGATTGGTAAATACCGTTGTATCGGTGATTTCCGGCATCGGACTCGGCTGAGTACGGAAGCCCGTTCGCAGCAGTTGTGTCTGCGTTGGCGCCGTACAGGCAATATTCGCTGTTTCCGCGCCGTTGTTGACAGTCCGGTGGGGTGATGCTCTCAGCGATTGATTGGAACCGGCGCTGAGCGCTGCACCGAGTGCAACAAAGAGTTCCGATTTTTCCGGCACGATGATTTCGTCATCCGTAAGGTGCAGGGTTTCGATAAACCGCTGCCGTAGTTGGTCAAGAAAGTGAAGCCGCCTAAAAGGCGCAGCGCCCGCGGATGGGTTTGCCGCATGCAAGGCCGGATATCGTCTGGCTGACAACCGCCTGAAAGATACTCGCGGCAATATCTTCCCGCCGCGCTCCTTCGTTGATGAGGGGCTGTACGTCGGTCTTTGCAAAGACCCCGCAGCGGGCGGCGATGGGATAAATCGTTGTCGCATTTTTGGCAAGCTCATTTAACCCCGTCGCATCGGTTTCGAGGAGCGCCGCCATTTGGTCGATAAAGGCGCCCGTACCGCCCGCACAGGTGCCGTTCATACGCTGCTCAACCGAACGGCCGAAGTAGGTTATTTTAGCATCTTCGCCGCCCAACTCGATAGCAACATCGGTTTGTGGAATCTTTGCCTGCACGGCGACGGCCGCGGCGACAACCTCCTGCACGAAAGGCACGGAGAGCCACTTTGAAACAGCCAAACCGCCGGATCCGGTTACCCGCACTTGTAACTGAGCGCGGCTGCCGTACATTTTTGCCACCTCATCCAAGGCTTCCGTTACCACCAGAATAATTGTCTTGCGGATATCGGCGCGGTGCCGTTCATATCTGCTATATACGATGGAATTATCAGCGGAAAGAATCACCGTTTTTACGGTCGTCGATCCGACATCAATTCCCATGCGAAGTGTATCGGTCAAAATCATGTGAATTATAGTGCCACATTGCACAAAAAATGACAAGGAGATTGCCTGCTTGAGGTAAAACTCATTGTTGTTAAAAAAATGCCGATACTGAAAACGTAGAAAGGGAGGAGTTCTATGCTTAAAAATACCGCGTTTCATGACAATCTCTATCAGCTTGCAAAAATAGTCAGTATTACCACCGAAGGACTTTCGCTTGAACTGTCGGAGACTATGTTTTTGGATAAAACAGTCGCTGACATATCTTTCATATCCGATGCATTGGAGTCGTTATTTACCGAAATACAGAATCTTTCGCACTTACCTGAATATCTCCCGATTATGCAGAGCCTCTATTCGTGTGAGACAGATTATATATTGCTTTTAAAAGCATTTGCCGCTAAAACAATCGAAAAACAGATTACTTTGCCTGTTTCTTGCCCCGATCTGAGTGCGTATTATAAGCTGCATAGCGATATGAAAAACCGAATAGAGAAACGGATCCAAGAAAGCGATAAAAATCTCGATGCGTATCAGATTGTCTCTCAAAACGAGCTGAGCCAACTCCTTTGTATTTAATCGAACCGGTATGCGCATAACAGGTGGAACGCTGAAAAATCGACAAGTTCAATGCCCTAAAGGTATTATCAGACCGGCAATGGATAGGATGCGGGAATCCCTTTTTGCGATTTTAGGTGATTTGGAAGGAAAGTCTTTTTTAGATCTTTTTACCGGATCCGGTATGTGCGGACTTGAAGCCTATTCGCGGGGAGCGTACCCAGTCGTTTTGGTGGAAAAAGACAAGGATAAATTCCCTATTTTGTTAAAAAATGCGGCACTGGCGGATAAAAAGCTTGAGTGTAAATGTATGCCGGTGGAACTTTATCTCCAGCGCTCTAAAAATATCTTTGATATTATCTATCTTGATCCTCCGTTTCCGTATCAGTTCCATTATGATCTATTACATACAATCGCAGAAAAGCCGATTCTTGCCGCGGGAGGGCTTGCGTTGATACACCGTCCTAAAGAAAAAGAGCTGCCGGATCAAATTTTATCGTTAACTCGCATCGATCAACGCGCTTATGGGCGTTCGATAGTGGATTTTTATCGAAAGGCAACCTCCTTTTGAAATATACGATGCATCTACTGCGTCGCCTTGCCAAAAGTGTACATCCTTGTACACTTTTGGCAGCGAGTTTCAGCTTTGCTGAAACATCGCTTCTGATATAACCAGCGGCATCCCTGCCGCTACTGAAAATCCTCAACGTATCAGTACCGCCACGGACGGCGGTGGTTCTAATCAGTAGCGTGTTTGCCTTGCAAACACGTAGGTATAAAATGTACAGGGAGGTACATTTTATACCGTGCCTGTGGTACTTTTTTACCGTATTCCTTGTATCTACACCGTCTATTTCAAAAGGCTTACGGAAAGGTTTTATAGTATATGCCGCTTCTGAAAATACTCAACGTATCAGAACGGACAGGGATGTCCGTGGTTCCAAGCAGCAGTAAGTTTTTCGTTAGAAAAACTTATCGTTGACCAGTGTACACGGACGTACACTGGTCAACAGCGCCACGGATGGCGGTGTTTACATGCAGTAACAAGTTTGCTTGCAAACTTGTAGCCCTCAAATGTGCAAGGATGTACATTTGTGGGCGAGGATGGCGGTATTTCGTTGATTTGCCTAATGCGGTTGTCTTTCTTCTAAAACAAAAGGCACGAAATTTTCAGAAAATTTCGTGCGAAATGATGGCAATCGTATCGGATATTTTCGATACGATTGCCTAAACGCCGTATGTCGGCTTTGTGTATTTATCTTCTTTCCCGTGCGAAATGGATGCCGGAGACATCAAGCTGCGGCACACCTTCCGGTAAGGAAATATTCGTCGCATTCATAGAATCGGCGATGGCTTGAGCCATGGAGTCGAGTTCATAGCCCTTATCGGGGCTCATCGTCGAAGCAATGGTGATACGTTCATTGATAATTTCCATATCATCCATATTCTTTTCAATGAATTCCTGAATGAGGTCACCCGACCGTACCGCCCATGAACCGTTTTCCACAATAGCAATCTTTCTATTCTGCAAGTTCAAAAGCCGCATGTGATCCAAGAATTCATGGATCGGCGGGAAAATGTTCAGATTGTATGTCGGCGAGCAGATCACGATGTGGCTGAACTTGAATGCCTCGGAGATAAGATACGACACATGGGTACTCGACGTATCGTACACCGACACATTCGTAATGCCTTTTTCAACAATCTTTGAAGCAAGTGCAAAGGCCGCCGATTCGGTATTGCCGTAAATGGAGCCGTACACCAGTAACACGCCTTTTTCTTCCGGCGTATACGTCGCCCAGTGCAGGTATTTATCGAGGATGTAGGGGAAGTTGTCCGCCTCCCATACCAAACCGTGCAGTGCACAGATGTATTTAATCTTAGGGAGCAGGTCGAGCTTGAGTACCTTTCCGACAAGATGCATAACTTCGGGGCCGTATTTGCCGACGATATTCGTCAGATAGCGCCGTGCTTCATCAATCCAGTCGCGCGGGTAGTTTACTTCTTTTGCAAAGAGCTTTCCGTCAAGCGCAATAAACGAACCGAATGCATCTGCAGAGAACAATACCCCATTGGTTACATCAAGCGTAACCATAACCTCAGGCCAGTGCACCATCGGCGCTTCAACAAAGGCGATAGTGTGATCTTCAAAGGTGCGGGTGTCTCCTTCTTTGACGGTGTCCGTTTTGTAATTGTCAGGATTATAGGCAAACTGACGCATCAGCATAAAGCCTTTTTCCGTAGAGATAATCGTCGGCGCCCATTTGTCCAGCACAGTGGTAACGGAGGAAGAGTGATCGCACTCCATGTGGTTTACAACCAAGTAGTCAACCTTATCGCGTCCGTACTTTTCCAGCAAATAGGTGATATTTTCCATCAGCTGCGGGCAGGATGTCCATTCCGCCGTATCAAAAAGAATGGTACTCTTCTTATCAAACAGAAGATAGGCGTTATAGCTCACTCCGAGGGGTATCGGATGCATATTTTCAAATAGTGTTAAGCGGTGATCGTGTCCACCGACCCACCATACATCTTTTGTAATTTCACGTACATTGTACATAGTAAACTCCTATAAAAACTTTTGCAGGATGTTTGAACATCCGAAATAGTACTTGGCTATTAGTTGTTGCGGAAGGTCAGCTTGATAAAGCGGTCTTTCGCTTCGCCGCAGTCGGGACAGGTGAATTCCGGATCGAGATGTTCGAACAAGGTTTCAGGCGGGATATCCGCATCCTTATTTCCTTCTTCCGGTACATACTTATAGCCGCAGCCCAGACAGACATAACGGGGGCCGATAGGCGAGGGGCGGGGCACGGGCGCTTTTTTAATTTTCGGATAGGGGAAGGTCAGTTCTTCTTTTGAAAGCGCGTTTAACTCTTCAATTAAGAGCGGAACAACTTCTTCCAAATCGCCGACAATACCGTAGTCGCAGTGTGAAAAAATCGGCGCTTTCTTGTTCTTGTTGATGGCGATAATGCGGGAAGCATCCTTAATGCCTTTTAGGTGCTGAATAGCTCCGGAAATACCGATGGCAAAATATAAGTTCCCTTTAAACTTTTGGCCGGACATGCCGACATAGCGTTGTACCGGAACGTACTTCAAGGTTTCCGCTGCGGGGCGGGAAGAACCGATTGATGCCCCTGCTGCCTTTGCCAAATCTTCAATGAGATGCCACGTTTCTTTGTCCTTTACTCCGCGGCCGCCTGAAACACCGATCGGCGCCATCGCCATCAGTGAATTGATATCCACATCTTTGTAGAACTTAAAGCGTTCAACTTCAACCAACTGTTGAATTACCTTGTGGACTTTTTCTTTCATCGTATCGCCGTCGGGGAAGATACGTTTGCGCATGCCGGTAATACCGATTCTCGGATCACCTTTTAATCGAGCTACTGCCATTTCATACTCCTATAAAAACTTTATCATTTCGTGCGTGGAACGCGCACATATCATCTGCAAGTTTGCGCAAAGCAAACTTGCCCGTGTTTTTCAGCCGCGTCATTTTAGCGGCTGAAAATAAACCTTCTTTAAAATGCAACAGTCGAACAAAATATCAATTTTGGAGACTGTTGCATTCGTGCGCGGAACGCGCACATATCATCTGCAAGTTTGCGCAAAGCAAACTTGCCCGTGTTTTTCAGCCGCGCCATTTTAGCGGCTGAAAATAAACCTTCTTCAAAAATGTGTGTTGTTGATTTACCGATTTGCCTTACCGAGTTTTCCCAATATTTTCGACGCAATAACGAGCCGCTGAATTTCGTTGGTGCCTTCGTAGATGGTGGTAATCTTGGCATCGCGATACATCTTTTCTACCGGAATCCCTTTGATAAAGCCTGAACCGCCGTGGATTTGGAGTGCATTATTTACCACTTCAAGCGCGATATCCGATGCATACATCTTTGCCATTGCGGAATCGAGGCCGTAGTCCTCGTGGTTTTCTTTCTTTTCCGCAGCTTTGTAGATGAGCAGGCGGGCTGCTTCGATCTTTGTCAGCATATCGGCCAACTTAAAACCTAAATTCTGCTGGGCTCCGATCGGTTTACCGAACTGTTCGCGGGTGCGTGCATATTTTACCGCTTCTTCATACGCGCCCTGTGCGATACCGAGCGCCTGCGCCGCAATACCGATACGGCCGCCGTCGAGGGTCTTCATAGCGATTTTGAATCCTTCACCTTCCTTGCCGAGCAAGCGGTCATGCGGGATCGTTACTTCGTTGAAGATGAGCTCCGCAGTTGCGGAAGTACGGATACCGAGCTTGTCATAGTGTTCGCCGAACTCAAAGCCTTCATCTCCTTTTTCTACGATAAAAGCGCTAATACCTTTGGTACCGGGAACGTCGGGATTCGCTGCAAATACAACATAGGTGTCAGCCTTAGGCGCATTTGTAATGAATATCTTTGAACCGTTCAGAATATAATTGGTTCCGTCATCGATATATTCGGTTTCGGTGCCGCCGGCGTCGCTGCCTGCATTGGGTTCTGTCAAACCGAATGCACCGATTTTTTCGCCCTTCGCAAGGGGAATCAAATATTTCTGCTTTTGCGCTTCCGTACCGAACTCCGCGATCGGATATGCGCCTAACGACGTATGAGCTGAACAGATTACGCCGATACCGCCGTCCACGCGGGAAAGTTCTTCAACAACAATCGCATAACTGATAACATCGAGTCCTGCTCCGCCGTAGTCCTTTGAATAGGGAACTCCAAGCCATCCGTGAGCAGCCATTTGCTTTACCTGATCTTCCATCCACGCCTCTTCAACCGGGCCGCGGTCTTTTTCGAGCACGATCGGTTTTACTTCTTTTTCCGCCCATTCACGAACTTGCTTTCGCAAGGCTTCGTGTGCTTCTGTCGTTTTGAATAACATAATACCTCCTGATTAGGGGCAAACGCATCAGATACTTTCTGAATAACCAAGCAGAATAATAGGTCGGTCAACCAGAGTTGAACCTCTCCACGGTTTAAATGGTCTCCCAACCTATTATTCTGCGATTTGCTGCTACACTATCTGGTGCGTTTGCCCCTTTTTTACAATAAAGTGCATGAAATTTGTGAAAACTTTATGCAATGCATTATGAAGTTGCACTTCATTCTTATTTTAAAGCAGGTATAAAAGATTTGTCAAGTAAAAATTAAGAATTGTTCTTATTTTTTAAATCCTCGGTGTTATTCGTGCGCTTTAATTCTTCGATGATCTGCGCTGTGGTTGTTGATTTAAAAATATCGGATGGGGCAATTTTTTGATGTATTTTGATATGGACTAAGAGTATAAGTTTTGGTTTTTTCTATATTCGCGGGCATTGACGATGTACTCACCTCCTGTTTGTTCCAGTTCTTCAGAGAAGGTCGCTCGAAAGCGATCGTAAACGGTACGAACTTGTTGACAGATATGGTATGTGCCTTCTAAGATTGAAAGAAATAGAAGAATTATAATCCGGCAGCACACAGAAATGCGGGAAAGGATTCGGGTAATATGATGGAAATGGAATTTTACAAAATTATTTTTGAAGAAGTGCTTCGCCTCTCGGACGACGGCTTTATCGTGGTGGATAAGCATGCAATCGTCACGGACATCAACGATCGCTACAGCGCCTTTTTAGGAAAACCTAAGGAGGAAATCATCGGCAGGCCGATCACAGACGTGATTCCCAACAGCAAGATGGCGGATATCATGCGGAACGAGTACAGGGAGGAGCTGGCCATGCACAAATATATACCGGGCTATGTGCGGGATGCAACCAACGACTTTGTACTGGTAAGCCGTACTTATGTGAAAGATTCGGCGGGCGACACGATCGGCGGTGTAGCGCAGGTCCATTTCCGTGAGCAGGCGATACAATCTGCAAGACGGATGCTCAAAGAGTATAACGAACTTGAATTTCTGCGCGAGCAGTATAAGCAGTTCAATGGATTCCAGTTGGGATTCAAAGACATCATCGGCAAAAGTACTGCGATTCAAAGTAAGAAGCGGGAGGCAATGCGGGCGTCTAAAACAAACTTCTCCGTGCTGATCACTGGAGAAAGCGGCACCGGAAAAGAAGTGTTTGCAAAAGCGATCCACTACGCCAGCCGTCGTTGCCGTCGGCCGTTTGTAAGCGTAAACTGTGCAGCCATACCAGGGGAGCTTTTGGAAGCCGAGTTATTCGGCTATGAGGAGGGGTCGTTCACAGGGGCTAAGAAAGGCGGCCGCAAGGGCAAGTTCATCCAAGCAGACGGCGGAACCATCTTTCTGGATGAAATAGGGGATATGCCGCTCGTGATGCAAGCGAAAATATTGCGTGTCCTACAGGAACGCGAAGTGGACATGGTGGGAGGAACAAAACCTATCCCAGTGGATATTCGCGTGATTTCGGCAACAAGGAAAAATTTGGAGAACATGATCCGCGAGGGAACATTCCGCGAGGATTTATACTACCGGTTGAATGTAATCAATATTCATTTGCCGCCGCTGCGAGAGAGAACCGAGGACATCCCCTGTCTGGTTCAATATTATATGGACAAACTGAACAGAGAATACAAGCGGAATGTGGGAATATCCAAGAAGGTGATCGAAGCCTTCTACCGCCACAGTTGGAACGGAAATGTGCGAGAGCTTGATAATGTCATCAAAGGGGCTTATGCCGTTTGCGATGATTTGGAAATCCTTCCTTCCGATCTTCCGACTAAATTTGAGTTCAAAGATGAAAATGAACCAGAGAAAAAGATACCCCAGACAGCGCCTCCACCGGAACGGACAGGAAAGCCAAGAGAGGGAACGCTGGAAGCTGTTCGTATTGCAGGATCTATGAAGGAATTTTTGAAAAGTCAGGAAAAGGAAATGATCTTAGCCGCCTATGAAAAATTTCATACCGTGCGCAAAGCCTCGGCCTATCTAGGCATGAGTATGCCAACCTATGTCAGAAAGAGGCGGGAATATTTGAGCGAAGAGGAAATGACTGTCTAGGCATCTTTAGCAAGAAAAGAATCAATACCCCCGCACGAATAGATCGCTCCATTTTTAAAGCGCTTCAAATTTGATTGCTTTAAAAATGGAGCGTTTTTTTTGTTTTGCACATCTTTTACACCTTTATCAAAAAAAATAACAGGGATTATTCATTGAAATGCACGATTTTCAAGCTCCGGCAAAGAAAAGAAGTTGGTATAACAATTGCTATCTATAATTTAATAGCGAGTCACGGGCGCAAAGTATCCGGAGCTTGCGGGAATCCGTGACGCAGGACATGTCTGGCAAAATCAATGCCGCCCGGCCAGGCGGCATCAAAACGGAGCGTAGAAAATGAAGTTTACAGAAGCGGCAAAAACAACAGAGTTTGTGAAAGCGGAACTGGAGGGAAAGCTCGCGGTACTGACAATGAACAGGCCAAAGGCTTTGAATGCACTGAATGACCAGACGCTTGACGAGTTGGAGAGGCTGTTTACAGCGATCGAAAAAGACCGTGAGGTACTTGGCGTCATCCTAACTGGCGAAGGGCGTGCCTTTGTTGCAGGTGCGGATATCTCGCAGATGTCCGGCTATGGCGTGGAAGAAGGTCGTCTTTACTCAGATAGAGCGCAGAAGCTTTTCAACAAAATCGAGATTTTGGAAAAGCCGGTAATCGCAGCGGTGAACGGGTTTGCACTGGGCGGAGGCTGCGAGTTGGCTATGAGCTGCGATATTCGCATCGCTTCCGAGCAAGCGATTTTCGGGCAACCGGAAGTCAATTTGGGACTTATGCCCTGTTTTGGCGGAACTCAGCGTCTTCCCCGACTGGTTGGTACTGGCATTGCCAAGGAACTTATCTACACCTGTCGCCAGGTGAAGGCGCAGGAGGCAAAGGAAATCGGTCTTGTCAACAAAGTAGTGCCAGCCGAATCTCTGCTGGGGGAGGCAAAGACCATGATGGCGATGATCCTTTCCAAATCTCCCATTGCGATCGGCTATTGTAAGGCGGCCATCAACCGCGGGGCAGATACAGACCTTCGTAATGGCCTTGAAATCGAAAAAGAATGTTGGGCGATCGTGTTTGGTACCAAGGATAAGGAGGAAGGTATCAGTGCCTTCTTGGAAAAACGCATGCCCCAGTTCCCAAATCAATACTGAGAGAACAAAATGATTTCGTCCTTTCGGGCGAATGAAAAAGGAGATCTTATATGAACGCAATAAATATATTGGGGATAGTAGGGATTATAGCGGCATTTATTTTGCTAACGATTCTCATCATGAAAGGCCTCAACATTTTTCTGACTGTATTTATCTGTACTCTTGTGGTTGCAGTTACAACACGTATGCCTATTTATGGAGCCTTCAAAACAAATTTTATGGTTGGTTTTAGTAGCTTTTTCCAGAATTATTTCCTGTTGTTCTTAACAGGCTCGCTACTGGCGAAGGCCATGGATATTACCGGTGCCGCCAAGTCGATCGCAAAAGCGATCATTAAGCTCATGGGCGTCGATTTGGCTTTTGTATCTGTGCCCCTTGCATGCGGTGTGTTGGCATACGGCGGTGTTACCGCCCATGTGTGCGCTTTCTGTGTGTTTTCGATTGCGCTGCAGGTGTTTCGGGCGGCGGATATTCCTCGAAGGATAATTCCCGGTGCCCTCTGCTTTGGATGCTCTACCTTCGCTATGATCTCGCCAGGTGCCGTACAAATCCACAACGCAGTACCTGCCAATAACTTGGGCACACCGTACACGGCAGGGTTTGTGAACGGCTGGATTTCATGTTTATTCATGCTGGTTATGGGGCTTATCTGGTTGAGCATGTACATCAAAAAGGCAAAGGCAAACGGTGAGCACTTTGCCCCCATTGCAGGAGATGATATCTCCGATGATCCCAATGAGAGACTGCCCGCCCCTCTTCTCGCTTTGCTTCCCCTCATCGTTACCATCATACTTGTGAATATTAAAAACGGAAAAGGGGCTGCGTTGATTCCGGTGGAAGTTGCGGTATTGGCTGGAACCGTTTTTGCAGTTGTAGTGATGTACCCGTTTGTAAAAAAAGGAAGCCTCGGCAAAACTTTTACGGATGGTGTTCAGATGTGCTTAGTCTCAGTAACAGCCACCAGCGCGGTGGTGGGCTTTGGTTATGTCGTTTCCCATTCGGCTCAGTTCTCGCTTATTACAAATGCTATGATCAACGTCCCCGGTCCGAAATTGCTGTCACTCTTTATAGGAACGACAGTTATTGCGGGCGTCTGCGGAAGCGCTTCCGGTGGCTTGGGCATTGCGGTACCGATTCTTGGGTCGGTTTACACGAAGTTGGGGCTTTCTGCCGCGTCGGTTCACCGCGTGATGGCCTTGTCCTCCTCGGCGCTGGATTCTCTGCCGCACAACGGCTATATCGTCACTGTAACAAACGGTCTATGCCGCGAAACGCACAAGGCTTCTTACGGACTTACCTTCCGACTGACGGTGGTCGTTCCGTTTCTTGGCTCGCTGCTCGGCGTGCTGCTGTTTACGCTATTCCCCAATCTGCCGTAACCTAAAAGGGGAAAATATTCAAGTGCCGGCTGTAAGCCGGCCACATCGAAAGGAGAAAAATCATGTTTAAACCATTGACGGGTATAAAAGTTATTGATCTGACCTATTTCATTGCAGGACCCGGTGCTGCCAAGATTCTTGCGGACTGGGGCGCTGACGTTATCAAAGTAGAGCCGGTGTTCGGCGATCCGGGGCGCACAACGGGTAAGCCTATGTGCATGCCTACTGAGGACGATTGCAATATCCTTTATAACATCTACAACGCGAATAAGAGAGGACTTTCCTTGAACCTAAAGGCAGAGGATGGAAAAGCTGTTTTGGAAAAAATTCTGGAAACGGCGGACGTCTTTGTAACCAGCTACAGAACGGGTGCACTTAAACGTCTTGGACTGGATTACGAGGCTATGCACGCCAGGTATCCGCATATCGTATGGGGGCAAATCAACGGCTATGGAGATTTCGGTCCCATCAAGGATAACCCCGGTTTTGATACGGTTGCTTTCTGGGCTAGAAGCGGAGCCATGATGGATCTTGTCGAGAAAGGAACTTCTCCGGTTAATCCGCTGATCGGTTTTGGAGATGCCACAACGTCTTGCTCTCTTGCTGCCGGTATCTGCGGCGCGCTGTATAATAAAGCAAAGACCGGCGAGGGGTGTAAGGTCATGGTATCGTTATTTGGGCAAGCGATTTGGAGTGGGAGCGCCGGTGTAGCATCGACGCAGTATGGTGACAGTTATCCTAAGACCCGACTTATCCCCGGGACACCCGTTATGAACACCTACAAGAGCTCGGACGACATTTGGTTCTACATGAGTATTCTGGAGCCGGATCGGTACAATCCTTTGCTTCTCAAAGGGCTGGGCAGGGAGGAATTGATCGCGGATCCCGCCTATGGAACGGCCGCCTGTAAGGAAAATGCAAGGAATATGACAAAGATGCTCTCGGAGGCGTTTGCCGAATACACTTATGTCGAGATCGATAAAATGCTGACGGATGAGGACATCGCGCATGAAAAAGTACAGGGCTTCCATGATATTGCTACCGATCCGCAGGCAGTCGCAAACCTGTTTGTTGCGCCGGTGAAAGAGTGGAACGGCACGGAAACTCAAATGGCTATGACCCCTGTTCGCTTTACACAAGTTGAACCAAAGACCGTACAGGATATTGCACCAACTGTGGAACGCACTGCGCCTAAGGTGGGAATGCATTCCGTGGAGATTCTAAAAGAATATGGCTATACGCAGGATCAGATCGATGCTCTTTTGGCATCGGGCGCAGTAGCTGTGAATATCCAGAAAAAGTAAGGAGGATAAATATGTATAATTTTGAACTGACAGACTACCAGAAAGAGATTCGGCGGCGTGCCGAAACATTTGCGCAGAAGGAACTGCTTCCCGGTGTGATCGAGCGAGATAAAACGGAAACGTACGATATGAGTATTGTAAAAAAACTGGGGGAGGCAGGGCTGATCGGCCTGCAATTCGATCCAAAGTATGGGGGTCACGGTAACGATTACCTTGCGTTTCTAATCGTGGTAGAAGAATTGTGTAAGGTGGATTCGGCCTTCGGCATTTCCTATGCAATCTCATCTACTTTTACAACGGGCATCGACTCCTTCGGCAACGAAGAACAAAAGATGCATTGTATGCCGCGTCTCTTTGCCGGAGATGCAATCGGCTGCTTTGCACTGACGGAGCCGGACGCAGGTTCCGATGCGGGTTCTGCTAAAACGCAAGCGATTCGTGATGGAGATAACTTTATTTTGAACGGCAAAAAGCACTATATTACCAATAGTGCCGTTGCCGACTACTGTATGCTGATTGCAAACACAGATCTTTCTAAGGGCTCAAAGGGTTTGACTGCCTTCCTAGTAGACATGAAGAATACGCCAGGTATTAGCATCGGACATATTGAAAGTAAGTGTGGTATCCGTTCGGCCAAGGTTGCGGAGATCAACATTGAAAACGCAGTGATTCCTGCAAGCCGCATGATCGGCACGGAGGGGAAGGGATTCCGCTATGCACTAAGCGCGCTCAATGCCGGCAGGCTCGGTGTAGCAGCGCAGGGGCTAGGCATTGCGCAGAGCTCCTTTGATATCTGCAAAGATTACATGAAGGAGCGCATGCAGTTTGGTAAACCAATCTATAAGAACCAGTATCTGGCTTTTAAGATGGCCGAACTGCAAACGGAGATCGATATGTGTCGTCTTTTGCTTTATAAGGGAGCATGGGAACAGCAGCAGGGAATGGATTTCTCCATATCGGCCTGTAAAGCAAAGCTTGCCTGCTCAAATCTGGCCATGAAGGTCACCACGGAGTGTATCCAAAATATGGGCGGGGCCGGATATATGCGCGAAAATCATGTAGAACGAATGTTCCGCGATGCGAAGATAACCCAGGTCTACGAAGGAACGAATGAGATACAAAGGCTGATCATCAGCGGCGCTATCTTTGGCTGATCGTAGTAGTAGTACGGTAATACCAACCGTACAAAGCGCAGGGCTGACGGTTTTTCACCCCAGCCTTGCGGGAAATCCGCATACAGCCGCCGTTGTGCTGGCTGCCGGCAGGGGGCTGAAAACCACCGCCTGTTTTGAAAAAATGCTTACTCTGGCAGACGCTTTGCAGGGACAGGTGGTGGGCACCAGAGGGGCGGTGGATATGGGCTGGATTCCCGCCTCTAGGGAGGTCGGGCTCAGCGGCCTCCGCCTTGCGCCGCGGATCTATTTTGCGCTTGGTGTTTCGGGAGCCAATTTCCACACAATCGGAATGTATCGCTCTAAGCTGATCGTTGCCGTGAACATTGAGGAGAATGCCCGGATTTTTTATATGGCGGATTACTGTATTTGTGCAGAGGCGGAAACGGTTTTAGATGGACTATTGGCAGCTTTGCCCGGTAGGACGTTTCAAGGGACGGACAAGATCGAAACCTTTCTCTTGACGCAGCTGCAAGCCTACCCGTTCCGGTATAATCCAGTGCGTAAAAACGAATGACGTGTCGTATCCATGCAAGGAAAATCAACAACCCCGACGCTTGCGTCGGGGTTGTTGATTTAAAAATATCGGATATATCGGTTTTTTTGATGTATTTTGATATGAACTAAGAGTATAAGTTTTGACTTTTTCTATATTCGCGGGCATTGACGATGTCGTCGAGGATTGCATCTTGCTGTTTCAGCCCCTCAGCTTTCCATTCGACTTCTTTCCGCTCCCGCAGCTTCGTTACGATGAGCCGCTTCTGATGTGCTTTGATATAGATTTTCCGCATTTTTTCGATGACGAGTTCCGCCTCTACCAATGCTTTTTCTTGCTTTTCGCGGTCGATACGGAGCCGTTCCAAGTAGTTTTCGTGCAAGGTGAGCTCAGCAGGGGTTTTAAGGCTTACCCCGAGCGATCGACGAGTTTTTATTTCTTCCTGTGCGATTTCGGTAAGGCGCAACACAATCGCTTCGCGGGCGGCAACGGCACGTCCGAGGTTGGTTTCCGCTTCTTTTTCGCGGAAGGTTCGGATATCCAAGAGCTTTTGAAGCGAAAACTGAAATTTCTTCATAGGGGATTATTCTTCCGCGTAATCTTCAGGCGGCTTTTCAATTTCGGCTTTGTACAGGTCGGCGGCTTCCGACGGCATCAGGTATTTTTTTGCCGCACCTGCCCCCGCTTGGAAGCTTTCTTCATTTGGTATGTCGATGTGGGTAATGGCGCTGAGTTGTTCCAGCGTTTTTTCGATGGGTGCAGGATCGTTTACCTCTTGCTGTAAAAAAGTTTCGATTTTATCATGGTGTGCGATCGCCTCGTCGATGGCGGGATTGCTGCCTTTTTGATACGCTCCGACTTGAATCATATCTTCGGCATCGGCATAGACTGCCATCAATTTACGCATATACTGTGCTGCTTTTTTACTGCATTCCCCTGCGACGCGGTTTGCCAAACGGGAAATACTGCCGAGTACGTCGATGGCAGGGTAGTGCCCGCGCTGTGCAAGTTTCCGGTTAAGCACAATGTGCCCGTCCAAAATACCGCGTACCGCATCGGAAATAGGCTCGTCCATGTCGTCGCCGTCAACGAGTACGGTATAAAACCCGGTAATCGAACCTTTTGAGGAAGTTCCGCTCCGCTCGAGCAGTTTAGGCAGCACCTCAAAAACGCTCGGAGTGTAGCCGCGGGTTGCCGGCGGTTCCCCAATTGCGAGGCTGATTTCGCGCTGCGCCTTGGCAAAGCGGGTAACCGAATCGAAAAGGAGCATCACATCCTTTCCTTGGTCACGGAAATACTCGGCGATTGCCGTTGCCGTATATGCGCCGCGGATACGGGCGAGCGGGCTGGTATCCGATGTAGCGGTTACTACAACCGAATGCTTTAAACCTTCCGGCTCGAGGTCGTGTTCCAAGAAATCGTTTACCTCGCGGCCGCGTTCGCCGATAAGCGCAATGACGTTGACGTCGGCGCTCGTGTTTCGCGCAATCATGCCCATCAAGGTTGATTTACCGATACCAGAACCGGCAAAGATACCAATACGCTGCCCTCTGCCGACGGCAAGGAGCGCGTCGATGGCGCGGATACCGGTTACGATTCGTTCTTTAATGGGACGCCGTTCCAGTGGGTCAGGTGGCGAAGCAAGGATAGGGTAGTGAAGGGGAGAGTAGGGTTCCTGTTTGCCGTCCGCCGCCCTTCCGAGTGAATCAACGACACGGCCGAGCAGTACCGAACCGACTGGTACGGAAAGCATCGTTCCGCTCGCGATAACATCACAGCCGATTTCCACTCCCTGTATATCTTCGTAGGCCATCAACTGTACGGTTGAACCGTTTAAACCGATAACCTCGGCGATGATACTCTCTGTGTTATCTTTCAGATTGATTCTGCATAATTCCCCGACGGAGGCTTGCGGGCCGCGACTTTCGATAAGGAGCCCTTGCACCCGGCTAACAACACCGGTGCGCTTAATGGGTTCCGTTTCGGAAACTGCGTCAAGGTATTTATCAAAAGGCGACGTCATAAGCTACTTTCGATTTGAAGATCCGTCGGAGGAAGCCGCCCGCGTCCGTATCGGAGATATTTCGAGGATGCGTTGTTCAAGTTCATGCAGCTGGGAGGCGATACGTGCATCTACCGAACCGAAGTCGGTTTCGATAATACAGCCGCCCGCATCGACCGATAGGTCTTCCACAACGGTGATGTTTTTGATATTCTCTGCCGCTGCCAAGAAATCCTTGGTATGCTCGCTCGTTAAACCGACATCGGCGAGGTTTACCCGTATAATGACATCGGCGCGTCCCTTTACCTTGCGCAGCGCATGGATAATATTCGATGTTACGACATTCCGCTGATTTTCTGAGATTACTTTTACAATCTTGCGGGTCATCAACAGCACGAGGTCAACAATCTGCTGTTCCGTCTGCGCTAAAATCTCCTCGCGTTTATCCATCGTACGTTCGATCATCGTATGGAGACGTTCTATCAAACGGGTTACTTCGACTTTTCCTTCTTTGAATCCCGCTTCCCGTCCGGCATCGAAACCTTCGGTAAAAGCTTTTTTCTGCGTAGCCGCTTCGGTTTGTTCGGCCTTGTCGACAATGTCTGCGGCTTTTTTTTCCGCTTCGCTGACGAGTTCTTGTGCTTGATCGCGAGCTTTTTGCGCATCAATCTGAGACACGTCCATCTGTCGCTTTGCTTCTTCAAAAGCGGTTTTCTTTGCGTTTTCGATAATTTCATCGGCTTCGCGGTGAGCGTCGGCTATGAGCTGCTCTTTTTCAATTTCCCACTGACGTTTAAATTCTTCCGCTTCGTTTTTGAGATCTTCAAGTGTCGGCCCCTCGGGAACCGGAACGGCTTCTACCACCTCGGTAGTAGTTTCCGGTTCAAAGGTTTTCTCTAAGGTGAGTACCATGTCTCCGCTGAGTTTTTTAACTTCAAAATCGTGAAAAATATTTTTAGCCACTTTCAGAATCTCCTTTTGCCGATTTGATTATGCTGTTTTGGTTAGACAATCATCTCGTCTTCGTCGGAACGTGCAATAACAATATCGCCGTTGTCCTCCAAGTGCCGGATAATCGAAACAATCTTCTGCTGCGCTTCTTCGACGTCCTTCAAACGAGTCGGCCCCATGTATTCCATTTCTTCTTTTAACATGCTTGCCGCACGTTTGGACATATTTCTGAATATCTTATCCTGTACTTCGGTATCGACAATCTTAAGCGCTTTTGCAAGCTCTTCACTGTTAACCTCACGCAGCACCTTCTGAATGGAACGGTCGTCGAGCATAACAATATCTTCGAACACGAACATTCGCTTCTTGATCTCTTCCGCCAGGTCGGGGTCTTGATCTTCAAGCGATTCGATAATCGACTTTTCGGAAGACCGGTCGACAAGGTTGAGGATTTCAACGATGCTTTCGACACCGCCCGCTGCCGTATAATCTTCGCTGGAGAGGGTAGAAAGCTTCTTTTCGAGTACCCGTTCAACCTCGCGCAAAACATCGGGCGAGGTTCTATCCATCGTTGCGATACGGCGGGCTACGTCGCTCTGAATTTCATCGGGCAGGTTTTGCAAAATGACTGATGCTTTCTGCGGTTCCAGATACGCAAGGATCAGCGCAATGGTTTGCGGATGTTCCTGCTGGATAAAGTTTAAAAGATGCGCCGGATCGGTACGCCGGATAAAGTCGAAGGGACGTACTTGTAGCGAGCTGGTGAGCCTATTGATGACCTCAATTGCCTTTTGGCTCCCTAAAGATTTCTCCAATAATCCGCGCGCATAGTCGATACCGCCGGTCGTAATGAAGTTTTGAGCTGCCATGAGCTCTTGGAACTCTTGTAATACCGCTTCTTTCAGCTCGGATTCAACCGTTTCGGTACGAGCGATTTCGAACACGAGTTTTTCGATTTCGTCCTCGCGCATCTGTTCCATGATTTTAGCCGAGATTTCCTCTCCGACTGCAACCAAGAAAATTGCCGCTTTTTGACGTCCGTTCAGTGATTTTATATCTTTCTGCTTTTTACTGTTTGCTGCATTCGTTTTTCCTTTTGCGGGTGATACTGCCATACTATTCCTCCATCAACCATGTGCGTAGCAGCAATGCAACATCTTCAGGATGCTCACGCGCATTGTTTATCACATTTTCCAACAGTTCGCGCCGTTTCATCTCTTCTACGGACATTGAAACTTCCATACCGGCCTGTTCAGCCTCCCACAGTGCTTTTTCGCGTTCAAGCTGATGCTGCCGCAAAAGCTCTTCTTCACGGAGCCGCTTTCTACGTTCAATTTCGCGGCTGACAATACGGTAGATAATAAAGACGAGTAACAGGAATGCCAAGCCTGCTAGGCTGATCAGCAATATCCATCGCCGTTGAACGGCTCTAAAATAAGCTTCATCTTCTTTTTCAAATTCTGCCATGCGGTCGAATTGAATATTGAGGACGCTTACCGAATCGTTCCGGAGTGCATTGTATCCGATTGCGTTTTGTACCGCTTGTGTCGCTTTCTGCAATTCTTCATCTGAAATTGGGATATACTCACGCTCAATCTGTCCGTCTTTAATGATGAGATTGCCGTTTGCATCTTTCTTTTTACGCCATTGCCCGTCGATATTGACCGATACGGTACGGCGTCCCATTTCAGGACTGACAATCTCGGATGTTCTCCGACTACCGATTTCTTCATTTGTCTTTACAATCGACTGCGTAGACAAACCTGTTAAATTGCTGGTATCCCGATATGAAGGAGCTGTTTGTCCTTCCACACCGGCGGGGCCTTCGGGATTAAAGCCTGTCCCCTGATAGGTTGTTGTTGCCGTTTCCGAAGAGCGGGTTACCGAAGCGCGAACCTCGGATTCATCGTATGGGGTTTCAGGATTGTCCGGTTTCAGCTGGAAGGGCAGGAATTCTACCGTTTCTGCGGTCTTTTCCGACATATCCATATCGATTTTAATGCTGAGGTCCCTGACACGATCGATTCCATACGTCTGCTTTAAGAGATTGAGTATTTTTGCCTCATACTTCATTTCCAGTTGTGAGATAATCTTCTGCTGCTTCTCTATAATGGATAAGCGATCAAAGTCTTTCATGCCGCCAAAATCGTTGAGGATATTCCCGTTGTTATCGGCTATGGAAATATTCTCATCTTTTAAGTCCGAAACGGCATATTTAAGCAGCTTTTGAATGCCTTCAATTTTTTTGCGGTTTGTGCTGATGTCGCTGCCCGGCTTAGGATACAGTATAACGCTGGCAGTCGCAGGCACTTCTTCACCTTTCAGAACGGTTTCTGTTTGAGCAGGGTTGATAACAACATTTACATCATCGATGTCATCCAATGCTTTAATGTGTTTGCGGATTTCTTCGGTGATGGCGCGCCGCTTATCGATATTGCGTTCAAAGTCCGTCCGTGTCCAGCGCTCTACATCGAACAGTGCCCACGGGTCGGTATTTTGCGGAATAAGGTCTTCACGCAAGAGAATGGCACGCATCCGGCGGGCGGTTTGCTCGTCGTTTACTGAAATAACACCCGATTGCGAAACGGTTGCTTTTACATTCTCTTCGTTGAGCCTGAGAATAATGCGTTCCCTCACCGTTGCATCCGTTACCGGAGTATCGATGAGCGGTACGAGCGATGGTTTAGCCGACCATGAAGTAAGCAAGACGATAATGACAATCGCTGCAACGACGACAGCTGCCAATATCCCTTTTTGAATAGGCGTCCACTTACTCCACAGTGTTTTGATTTGCGTTACTGTCTTTTTAAACCATTCGTTCATGTGTCCTCCCCCTTACTGAACGAACCTGCTACAATAGACCTGTTCGATAACTCTGTTGTCGAACAGGTCGACGAGTTTTAAATCGCGCAAATAGCACGATTTAAAACATCGCATTCCAAGGAACCTGCTCTGAAACTGAAGTTTCCGAACACGTTTAGTAATTATAACAGCTCCATTATCTGGTTATGGTAATATCATTCCAACTTTTTACGACGCGGTCGATCAGCGTCTGTGCAATTTTCAGCGACATGCCGGCTTCCGCCATTGCGATGGTAATATCGTGTACATCTACGGATTCCGGATCGACAATCATTTGTTGTCCGAGTTCCGCAGTCCGCTGCTGTTTTGCATTTACTTCGTCAAAGGCCTTGAGCAGGGTTTGCTCAAAACTCATGGCTTTTTTATTTACTGCCGTGTCAACTAAATCCGTATCCGAAACCATGCGGCTGCGGAAGTTATCGACGGCGATCGGCGTTATTGCCGGATTTTTCATAATAGCCGGAATCTTATACAAGGTTGCCGTATTGGTAATAGTCATAGGTGCCCCTTATCTCGCTAGCGTCCAATCTCGAGCGCACGCTGAAACATTTCTTTTGAACCCTGAACAACTGCCGCATTCGCTTCATACGAGCGGGAGGCGGAGATCAGGTCAACCATTTCCGTTACGATATTCACATTCGGATATTCCACGTAACCCGCTTTCGGCCCAGAAAGTATTGCATGGGGATGGTCGGGTTCATAGGAAAGCCGCGGTTCGGAGTTATCTTTTTCGATACCGGTTACACGAACCCCCGTTCCGACACCTCTATCCATATCGGAAGAAACAAAGGGAAGCCGCCAATCGATGCCGTCGTTTTTCTGCGCAAGAACGACGCGGCTGCGGCGGAAATAGCCGCCTTCCTGTGAACTGGTAGTGGAAGCATTGGCGATATTATCGGAAATAACATCCGTCCGTAACCGTTCGGCGCTCATGCCGGTCGCCGCTATGTTTATACTGCTGAAGATACCCATTTACTGCTCCTTATTTCAATACCGACTGTACTTGGCTGTACTGAAAACCGGTCATCTGACTCAACAGTTGATACTGCATCTGAATCTTGAGGATATTCATCGCTTCTTCTTCAGCATCTACGTTGTTGCCGTTCGCCTTTGCCGTTGTCATGTAATCCAATACACGCCGCGGAGAAACCGAACGATAGTCGATAACGCCGTCCGACTTAATATGACGGGGATCGGTTACCGCTAACTGAAACTGACCTGCAGCCCGTTTTTCGGAATCGAGCGCATGTTTTAACTCCGTTTCAAAATTGACCGATGTCCGCTTGAAATCCGGTATCTCCGAGTTTGCAAGGTTATTTGCCGACACGGTATAGCGAAGGGCGTTTACATCAAGCGCACGGTGTAAAAGATCAACTGTCTTTTGAAAACTGTTTATGTGCATCTCAACTCCTCTTTATTTCTATTAAGCTATTCGTATACTCATATATCGGCATTATAAAAATTCCCTTGAGAAACGTTACAGGATATAACGGGATAAATCTTGATCCTGTACGATGTCCTTCAACCGTTCGTCGACGTATGCGCGGTCTATTTCGATGGTTTTTTCGTTCATATCGCTTGCGTTAAACGAAATATCCTCCAGCAACATTTCCATAATCGTGTGGAGGCGGCGGGCACCGATGTTTTCCATTGTCGAGTTGACTTCCGCTGCGAGATTGCTCATGCGGTCGATTGCTTCATCCTTAAAGATGATGGTCAGCCCTTCGGTTTCGAGCAGCGCTTTGTACTGTTTGGTTAATGCGTTCTTAGGTTCAAGCAGAATCCGCTTAAAGTCTTCCGCATGGAGTGATTCCAGTTCCACCCGCAGCGGGAAGCGTCCCTGAAATTCGGGAATAAGGTCGCTCGGTTTTGAAATGCTGAAAGCCCCCGCCGCGATGAACAGGATGTGACGGGTATCGACGACGCCGAACTTCGTGTTGACTTTGGAGCCTTCTACGATTGGAAGGATGTCGCGCTGTACGCCTTCACGGGATACGTCGATGCCGCTGCTCCGCTCGCTTTTGGAAGCAACTTTATCGATTTCGTCGATAAAAATGATGCCCATCTGTTCAACTCGCTCTTTTGCTTCTTCTACAATCTTGTCGTGATCGACGAGCTTATCGAGCTGATCGTTCATAATGATCATACGGGCTTCTTTTACGCTGGTCGTTTTACGCTTGTTCTTACCGGCGCCCATCAGCATACTGCTGATATTCGACATCGCGCTTTCGAGGTCTTCCATGCTGGAACCGCCGGCAAAGATTTCAAAACTCGGCATACCGGACTGCTGTACGGAAACTTCTACCATTTTATCTTCAAATTTGCCGTCTCGCAGCATCTTGCGGAACTTTTCCCTTGTTTCGTGCATATCGTCTTCAGCTTGATTGTCGTCTTCTGTCGAATTGACTTCCACTCGAATTTCCCTGCTGTTTTCATCCTCTGCATCATGTTCCGATCCGGCGATTAAAAGCGGCTTAGGGCTTTCTTTCCGGTTTCGCTTCTTTTTGTTGGAGCCCGGCAGTAAAAGGTCGAGGAGAATTTCCTCCGTGTTTTTTTCCGCCTGTGCTTTCAGCGTTTCTTGCATCTCGCTTTTTACCATAGAATAGCCGACAGCCATCAGGTCACGGATCATCGATTCAACGTCGCGGCCGACATAGCCGACTTCGGTGTACTTTGTCGCCTCTACTTTAAGGAACGGCGCTCCTGAAAGTTTTGCAAGGCGTCGGGCAATTTCGGTTTTACCCACACCGGTCGGCCCGATCATCAGAATATTCTTAGGCGCTATTTCTTCGCGGATTTCTTCGCTCAATTTGAGCCGCCGTGTCCTATTCCGCAGGGCGACGGCGACGGCCTTCTTTGCCTTTGTCTGCCCGATAATATATTTGTCAAGCTCCGCCACAATGTGCGGAGGGGTGAGTTCATCCAAGTTGATTGTCATAATCGTATTTTCCTCTCGTTATCAAATTTCTTCTATATGTACGTTTTCGTTGGTGTATACGCAAATCTGTCCGGCGATATTTAAGCTCTTTTCAGCAATTTCGCGGGCTGATAAGTCCGTGTTGCGGAGTAAGGCGAGTGCTGCGGCATACGCATAATTGCCGCCCGATCCGATAGCGAGTACATCTTCCTGCGGTTCAATGACATCTCCGTTTCCGGAAATCAGCAAAATAGTCTTTGCATCCGCAACCAACAGCAGCGCTTCAAGATTTTTCAGCATTTTATTGGTGCGCCACTCTTTGGCAAGTTCAACCGCAGCGCGGGTAATGTCGCCTCCGTATTCCTTGAGCCGCCCTTCAAACTTTTCGAGCAGTGTAAAGGCATCTGCCGTTGCACCGGCAAAACCGGTCATCACTTTGCCGTCGTAAATCTTGCAGACCTTGCGGGCATTGCCTTTCATCACCGTTTGCCCCATCGTAACCTGCCCGTCACCTGCCATCGCAACCTTTCCGTTGCGTCTGACGGCAATAACGGTTGTACTCCGCACCTTCGTGTTTCCCATGTATAACCTCATCAGCAATATTAAAATACATTGATATCGCTTTCCATTATACCATACTATACTTCTTTTGAAAATATACGGCATATCTGCGTTGGCTCTTTTCAAAAGTGCTGGGCTGGATACGGCGCAGTCGATGTGCTGCATTGCTAAAAGGTTGATTTTATAGCCTATGCGATGTATTATGATTACCATCAGTTTACATACGGTACATCAAACCGAGAGGAGTTATATATGAATATTTCACCTGAACTTTTAAAAAAGTTTGAAAGTGACTATCGTGCAGACCCGTCGAATGCGATTATTGCAGGGGCTGTCGCCAAGAGCGGTATTGAGGATGCTTCGTTTAACTATGATGTCCGCCGCCGTCACAATTTTTGTTTTTCTCACGAGACAAAACGCGGAGAAATTACCAATCAAAAAAAGAGCGGACGCTGTTGGATGTTTGCTTCACTAAATGCCGCCCGTGTAGAAATAATGAAAAAGCTCAACTTGGAAACCTTCGAGCTTTCCCAGAACTACACGTTGTTTTGGGATAAACTTGAAAAATCCAATTACTTTTTTGAAAGCATTTTGGAAACCCTTGACGAACCGCTCGAAGGGCGGCTGATGGCTCACCTGCTCGACGCGCCTATTCAGGACGGCGGACAGTGGGATATGTTCTCCGGTATTCTGCAAAAATACGGCGCTGTGCCTAAGGATGTGATGCCCGAAACCTTCCATTCTTCCGATACGCGCTTCTTTGTTGCCGAATTAACCCATCGCCTTCGCAAATATGCGCAGCTGTTGCGGGACGGGCACAAGGCAGGAAAGTCTATCAAAGAGCTCCGCGCAGACAAAGAAACCTATCTTTCGCATGTATATAGCTTTTTGGTTAAGGCGCTCGGCGAACCGCCGCGCGTATTTGACTTTGAATGCCGCGATAAGGATAAGAAGTTTCATAAGGCAGAGCAGATTACGCCGCAGCAGTTCTTTAAGGAATATGTCGGCTGGGATTTAAACAATAAAATCAGCTTAATCAATGCGCCGACGGCGGATAAGCCTTACGGCAGAGCCTACACGGTAAAGTTTCTCGGTACCGTGAAAGAAGCAGAACCTATTCACTACATCAACGTACCGATTGATGTGCTTAAAACGGCGGCTATTGAATCGATTAAAGCCGGTAAACCCGTCTGGTTCGGCTGCGATATGGGGCCGTATATCTGCCGCCCCGAAGGCATTATGGATACTGAAGTATACCTCTACGATAAAACACTCGGCGAACTGCCTGAGTTCACCAAAGCGGAACGGCTCGATTACGGCGACAGCCTTCTTACCCACGCAATGGTACTGACCGGCGTCGATCTGGATAAATCAGGAAAGCCGATTAAATGGCAGGTAGAAAATTCGTGGGGTGATGAATCAGGCAAAAAAGGGATGTTCTCGATGTCCGATGCGTGGTTCGATGAGTATACCTATCAGATTATGGTAGAAAAGACCTTTGTCGATCAAAAATGGCTTGACGCCTTAAAGCAGCCGCTCGTACAGCTTGAGCCGTGGGATCCGATGGGCGCGCTGGCACGGGTATAGGACGCTGCTCTCATATACACAAAGGCAACCGCATCAAAAATATTTTAGGCGGTTGCCTTCCCTCTATGTGAAATTTTAGATAAAATTTCGTATATTTTTTTAATAGGCTGTCTAATGCATCAGGCAAATATGGGGTGTGTCTGTTAAGACAAGCTTTTCCGTTAGCCTTTTAAAAATAGAGATGCCGGATACAAGGCGCCAGCAAAAATAAAGCAGAGACGTACTTGTTGTACGTTGAGTATTTATTTTTGTGCAGCAACGCCGTAGACGGTATGCATATTTTTAAAAGGAAAGGGTTGGCCAGCCTATATTATTTTGCGGGACTGCTAAAAACGTCCTGATGCGTTAGACAGGCGGAGAGATGCTGCAACAGCTTTTCTCTGCCCGTTTTTTTTGTAGCAGAGGTTACGATTATTTTATCCTTGCTGCATTCAAAAAAGGACGCAAGGGCAAGGAGCTGTTTTGTCTGTTCGTTTTTACTGAGCTTGTCGGCTTTGGTTGCCGTCAAGACAGCGGGTATGTTGTGCTCCCGGAAAAACTGCAAGGTTTGCAGTTCTATTTCAGCAGGATCCCGCCGGATATCCATCAATAAAAATACCGTTTTAAGTGTGGAGCGGGTTGTGCAGTAATCATACAGCATAGCGTCAATCCGCTTCCGTTCCGCTTGGGATACTTGCGCAAAGCCGTAGCCCGGTAAGTCGGCAACACAAAACGATTCCGCGCTTGGCGGCTTACCCGCAGGGGCATTCACCGCAAAAAAATTGATTTCGCGTGTCATGCCCGGCTTTGAGCCTGTTTTTACGAGGTTCTTTCTATTAAGGAGCATATTGATGAGCGAGGACTTTCCCGCATTGGAGCGTCCGAAAAAAGCAAACTCGGGAACGCCTATCTGCGGGAACTGCTTACTGTTAATTGCCCCTTTGATGAACTCGGCGGATACGATCTTGAGCATACCGGTTGTGCTAATTCCCTCAGCCTATAGTCCGAAGAGGCGGGCGTAGGCGGCGAGTTCGGGCGGCATATCGTGCGATAAGACTTTTTTGGCAAGCACCTTACCGAGCTGAACCCCTTCTTGATCAAAGCTGTTGACATTCCAGATAAAGCCTTGAAACATAACCTTGTTTTCGTAGTGTGCAAGCAGCGCACCGAGCGCTTCCGGCGTAAGCGCCTTTCCGTAGATAAGGCTTGAAGGCCGCCCTCCGGCAAAGCTCTTATTCGCATTTTCATCCTGTTTACCGAGCGCAAAGGCCGTTATCTGCGCGGCGACATTGGCAAGCAGCTTTTGCTGACTGGTGGAACCTTCCACGGTAATGTCTTTGCCGTATTGACTTTCTTCAAAGCCGATAAACTGGAGCGGCACAATATCGGCGCCTTGGTGCAGCAGCTGATAGAACGAGTGCTGCCCGTTGGTTCCCGGTTCCCCAAAGATAACCGGCCCTGTTTTATAGTGAACCAGTTTGCCGAAGCGGTTCACCGACTTTCCGTTGGATTCCATGTCGAGCTGCTGCAGATGAGCAGGGAAGCGGGAAAGCGCTTGGCTGTAGGGCAGAATAGCGGTGCTGCCGTAGCCGAGGATATTCCGTTCATAGACACCGATCAGCGCATCCATGAGGGCGGCATTTTCGGTATGGCTCGGATCGAGGGCTTGCTTGTCCGCTGCGGTGGCTCCGGCGAGGAGGACGTCAAAGGTATCTGCTCCGAATGCCAACGAAAGCACCGCACCTCCGCATACAGAGGTGGAAGAGTACCGCCCGCCGATAAAGTCATCCATATAGAAGGATGCGAGGTATGAAGGATTGTTGGCAAGCGGACTGCTTTCGCTCGTTACGGCAACCATTTGCTTTGCAGGGTTTAGTCCCGCCTCCTGCAAAAATTGCCCGACGAAGCGCTCATTGGTGAGCGTTTCGAGCGTGGTACCGCTCTTTGAAACCAAGATAAACAGCGTTGTCGATAAATCCAGCGCGGAAAGTACTGCCGCCGCATCGTCAGGGTCTACATTCGATATAAAGTGAGCGCGGAGTTTGAGCTTGTTATGCCGCTCCCCCCATGCTTTTAGCGCAAGGTACAACGCGCGCGGGCCGAGATCCGAACCGCCGATACCGATCTGTACAACATCGGTGAAAGGCTTACCGGACGGAGCGGTAATGGAACCGTTTCTGATAGCTTCGGAAAACTCACGGACTTTCTTCTGTTGTTCCAAATAAAAGGTACGCATATTTTTGCCGTTGTAGATAACATCGTCGCCAAGCTGTCCGCGTGTCAGATGATGCAGAACTTTCCGGTGTTCTCCCGTATTGACTTCTTCGCCTTCAAGCAGCTGTTGATATTTTAGTATCAGCTGCTGTTCGTCTGCGAGTTTTTGAAGTAAAGACAATAGTGTATCGTCAACCTGTTTAGCCGCGTAATTGTAGTGCATACCGGCAGCCATCGGTATGGAGTATCGCTCGATTCGGTTTGCTCCGCTCTCTCCTTTCAGGCACTGTCTTAGATCAGGTATTTGTGCTTCCTGTAAATCTCGAAACAGGGAACATTCGTCTAAATTTTTCCACATAATCGTCTCCTTTGCAGCCGTGGCCTACAGATGGAAGCTCTTAAAAACTATCGCTTTTCAGGTGTTTTTCCTTTTCACAATGAATAAGCGTAAAAAATAATATTCCCACCAGTAAAAGCCCGATAAGCGTTACCAGCGCCATAAGCCCTTGCAAAATGATGGCAAGCGTTACGAATATATCTATAATAATCTGTAAAATCATCACAGTAACCAATGCGCCTCGCGGCGAATAGCCGATGAGCATCAGCTTATGATGGAGATGCATTCTGTCGCCTTCCCGTATCGGTTTTTTATCCCGTAGCCGCCGCCAAATTGCGGCGATCATATCGAAAATAGGCAGCATCATAAAAATAATTGCGAAAGGGATCGCTACGGTTTCGGATCCGGCATTGTTTGGTACGAGTGGAAGTACTGCAAGCACAAAGCCGAGAAACTGAGAGCCGGCATCGCCCATAAATACCTTTGCATGAGGGCGAGAAAGATTAAAAATTAAAAAGCCTATAAGCGTAGCAGCCAATATAATGCAGGTGTAAGTCATAGAAAAATGAGGCGGCAAATCTTTAAAAAATAAAACGATATAGCTGATTAGCAATGAAACACTCAAACAGCCTACTTGGCCATCGATACCGTCCATTAAGTTTACGGCATTGGTAACCCCTGCAATCCAGAGCACCGTTATCGGATATGCAAAAATGCCAAAGGAAATGAAAAGACCAACGGGGGCAAAGCTGATACGGGTAAAGCGGAAACCCGCATAGGCAACGATACATCCTGCAATTAATTGAACAATAAGTTTATAGATAGCCCGCCAATTTTTTAGATCGTCCCATAGTCCCATAAAAAAGATTAAGAGACCTCCGATGATAATGGCCGTGAATTGGCGGGTTATAACGATACTGCCCGGAAATTTGAAGTAGATGATAAAAATGCTCAATACAAAGGCGGAAAAGAAACCGATACCGCCTAGACGGGGAATTTTCCCCGAATGAATTTTTCTACCGCCGACATCATCGTATAAGTTGTGCCGTTTTGCAAAAAGGATTACGAGGTACACAAAGAAGGCTGATATGGCGCAGGGAATTAGCATTGCAAATATAATAAGCTGCATATTAGTCAGTTGCATTAAAACCTCAACGGAAACATTAACTTTTTTACCTGTATCCAGAGATACTGCAAATCATGAGATACGCAAAACTCTGTGCGGGATATGATAGCCGATTAAGCCGCAAGATACAAGTATCATGGCTTAACCGACTTTTACATTTTGTTATAGTGATGGATAGGCGCCTTCCCAGACGATTTTTTTGTACATGTCGGGATCGGTATCACCTTCCGTAGAAAAGCACAATATTTTTGAGTTCTTGTCGAGCTTTAACGCTGCGCGTAAATCCTTCATATCGTCGTGCTGCATAATTGTAGATAACAGGCCGAAGGGGACGGCGCCCGATTCTCCTGAGGTAACCGGCGAATCTCCTTTAATGGGAGCAGCGAGCATACGCATACCGCGGGCAGAAACCCAATCGGGCGCGGAGACGAAGCAGCTAGTATTATTCTTGAGAATATCCCAAGAAATGGTGTTCGGTTCGCCGCATGCGAGCCCTGCCATAATGGTTTTCAAGTCTCCTGTGACAAAATGCGGTTTACCGTCTGCCGCCGTTGCCGACCGATACAAGCAGTCTGCAGCGCGAGCTTCCACTACGACGGTAATGGGGCAATTGTCGGGGAAAAGGTTTTTAAAATAGCCCTGTATAGCTCCTGCAAGCGAACCGACCCCCGCCTGTACAAAGATATGGGTTGGCCGGTCTACGCCTGCCGCTTTGAGTTGTTCTGCGGCTTCAAGTGCCATGGTGCCATAGCCCTGCATAATCCATGCGGGAATTTCTTCGTATCCTTCCCATGCAGTGTCCTGTACCATAACACCGTGTTCCGTTTTTGCGGCAAGCGCGGCAGCCATACGTACACATTCATCGTAGTTGACGTTTTCTATAGTAACCTTTGCGCCTTCTTTTGCGATATTATCGAAGCGGGTTTTAGTAGAGCCTTTGGGCATCAGCACGACCGATTTTTGACCGAGTTTATTTGCAGCCCAGGCCACGCCTCGTCCGTGATTTCCGTCGGTTGCGGTAAAAAACGTAGCCTGCCCGAATTCTTTCCGCAGTTTTTCGCCGGTTAATACATCGTAGGGGAGTTCCGAAACATCTTTTTTAAGCTGCTTTGCAATATACTTTGCCATCGCAAAGGAACCGCCGAGTACTTTAAAAGCATTTAAACCGAATCGCCATGATTCGTCTTTGATAAATACCGACCCGACGCCGAGCATATCCGCCATATTTTTTAATGGAACGAGCGGTGTCGGTGCATACTGCGGGAAGCTTTTATGAAACGCATGTGCCTTATTGATTTCGTCTAAAGCCATTACCGCGAGCTGTTTGTTGTCCGTTTTCGGAAGCTTATTTTCCGACCAAAGAATTTTTTCCATAGATAACTCCTTTCAATCGAGAGTGAGGTTGTTCCAAAAACTTTCATTTTTGGACAAGGTTCTTAATGTTAAGCGCGATTCTGATGCAAAAAAAAATTGTTAGAATCAAAATATTTATGAGCTAATCATAGCACAGATACAAGATATGTCAAGTTTCTCTGTGGTCTAAAGCTCTTTGAGGCGGTGCCGAAACTATAAATAGATGCCGTCTGCTGCAAGCGAATAATTTTATGGAGAGCGGCACACTGCATCGTTTTTCGTTATAGTGGAGGGTAATGTATGAAATTGTATTCGATTAAAAGTAATCCTGGTGATGTATCCTATTTTTCAATTCTGAACGAAACGGATAAAGGATATTTTATCCGCATCTGCCATGATAAAGAAGGATATGAGAAAATCAGCGAAGAATTTCTTGATAATGATATGTTTGCACTCTGCCTGCGTACCGGATATATCAGCGAAGTTCCTGCCGAAGCTCACGGAGTCGCCTAATTGGTTAACAATGCTGCACCTCTCTAAACACCGAAGCTTTTAGAGGGGGTCGGGTATACACGGCGGAAACGCCGAAATTCTTATCTTTTTCTCTTGTCATTTGTATAAAAATAGTACATAGTAGGCCGTAATACGGCTATTTTATCAGCATCATTGTCAAAAAAACGGGTAAAAGAAAGGAGCGTGTATGCGTAAACTTTGTACTATTATAACAGGAATATTTTTAACTCTTTTATTTACAAACTGTCAGCCGTTTAAAGACAATATAGAAGACTATTTAAGTTATTGGTCGGCGGAGGTGATCGCTACGGACTACCGCATCAATCCGTCGTATTCAACGAATGCTGCCGGTGTATTGTGTGTGCCGTCCATTGCTGCTAATGGATCCGATACCGATGTAACGGTTACGGTTAACCTGCACAATCCTAAAAACTTTACCCTCAAGACGCCGTCCTCCTCCGCCGATGCAGGAAAGGTTATCCGCTTTCCCGGGCTTTCGACTCAGCCGACGTACGGCGATACAAAGGACTATAGCTTAACGCAAACGGCACTCGATACGCTTACCCTCACGTATAAAAGCAGCTTTTTAAAAAAGTATGAATGGGGTACCGGAGATATCAGTCCCGAAATTACCTTTCGCACTGCCGATAACGACAGAGTATTCCGTCAGAAGTTCCGCCTAAACCTCAAGGCTGACACTGTCCCTGCTTTGGAGTACAAAGGTGTCGGGAAAACACTGGTAGACGGCGAACGGTACTATGTGCTCATATTCCAAGCGAAGGGCATGGATGCTATGATAGGTACGGAGTATGTACACAGAGACATTAAAAAGCTGCACATTACAAAAGAAGGCGGAGCAAGCGCTGTTTACACCATTCAAAATATTAATTTTAGCTCCCAAACATTCAGCTGGAGCCTCGGTGATCCGTTTTTAAATACTGCAGATGACTTAGAGATTGGTGACTATGAGGGCTCCAAGCCTCCTTTCCCGGCGCCTACGGATAAATGGCTCATATACTATAAAACGGATATCGAAATATCTCCTTCGTCGGCGGCAAAAACATACACCGCACAGCTCAGCGATGCGGCGGGGCTTCGTTCAAACGAGGTTGAATGCAGTACCGTTAAATGGAAAGTCGGATTTATAGACCTTGTCGTAACAAATCCATCTTCGTATCTTCCTCAATCCGGAGAAACCGGCGAACATGATCAGCCGTATAGCGTAAGATGTGATGAAAACGGTGCAATACTCCAAGCAACATGCAATACGCCGCCCGGCGTTACTATTTCGTACACGGTTTACGACATAACAAGCAGTCCAGCGGTAGAAACAGAAACAAGCAAGGGTTCGGGTGCTTCGCCGCTTACGGGGATACGGCTTATCACGCCCGCCACTGTTGGGGGCACAAAGAACTATAAAGTTGCTCTTAAAGCAACGGCGCCGGGATTTACCGAATACACCCGTGATGTGTACTACACACTGACCCGTGCAGGAGCCGTAACTATAGACGCTAGTAGACTTAGGGAAAATGAAAAATGGAAAAAACTGAGAGAGGCTGTTGAAAACGCTACCGCAGGCGACATTATCACCATAAAGGGAGAAATTAAGGCAACGAACGATACCGGTAACTATGGTGAAATTACCATCAATAAAGACCTCACGATACGGGGCAAAAGCGGCAAGGAGACCGATATTCTCAATGCAGATACGGCTGCAACCGGCAAAACACACCGTATTTTCAACGTGCAAACAGGTAAAACACTCACCCTAAGCGGTCTGACACTCAAAAATGCTACGGCTTCCTCAGGCGGAAACGGCGGTGCCATTTTGGTTAATATCACCAACGGCAAGGTAGTGCTTTCAAATTGCACGATTAAAGACTGCAAAGCAGGTACCAACGGAACCGGCGGCGGCATTTTTGTTCAGAGCAGCGGAAGGGCAGAGCTTTCAAACTGCACGATTGAAGGCTGCAACGCGAATGGGGGCAGCGGCGGAGCCATTGGAAGTCAGGGAGGAACCGTTACCATAACCGGCTGTACGCTTACCGGTAACTCGGCGACTGACGGCGGCGCCGTGTATGTAACCTCCAGCGGGGTATTCACCATGCATAGCGGCACCATCAGCGATAATATGGTGCAATCGACGGCTTCAAAGACGAGGGGCGGCGGTGTATTCGTTAGCGTCGGTGCAACCTTTACGATGAAAGGCGGCACGATAAGCGGTAATACGGCAACTACACAAGGAAGCACCGGTACAAAGGCCATGGGAGGCGGGATCTGCGTCAGCGGGGACGGACAGCTCACTAAGTTCATTATGGAAGGGGATTCCCCTAAAATTACCGGCAACAAAGTTAAAACGGCAGCCGGCTCGAACCTTTCGACAATAGGCGGCGGTGTGTGTGTATATGATGGTGCAACGTTCGAGATGAAGGCCGGTTCTATAGAAAACAATGAAGCGCGTGATGGAAATGCACAATACTTTGGGCATGCAGGTGGCGGCGTATGCGTAGGGGACAGTGTAGCAGGCGGTACTACCGGTGCTTCGTTTACAATGACAGGCGGTACCATCAGCAAAAACAAAGCCGGATATGGCGGCGGTGTTGCCGTTACAAGTAAGAGCACCTTTACCATGAAAGGCGGCACTATCGGCGGTGCCAATGAGGATGATAAAAATACGGCAACAACCGAATCGGGCGGCGGTGTTGCCGTTATGCACGGTACCTTTACTATGGAAGGCGGTATGATCAGCAAAAACACAGCTGCCGGATATGGCGGTGGCATACACAGCATGAATTTTAACGGCAACAAGGGCGTCATTACCGTGAAAGGCACGAGTGTTATTAGCAACAACACGGCAAACAGCGGCGGAGGCGGAATTTCTTCAAGCCATCAGCTTACTATTGAACCTATAGATAGCAACTCGCCGGTCATAAAAGAAAACACAACCGGTTCTTACGGCGGTGGAATATATCTCCCCTACAATAGCACATTGACCTTTACCGGCGGCACCGTAACCGATAATACCGCTTCCAGTCATGGAAGCGGTATATACCTGCAAGATAAGACGACGACTGTTAAAATGTCCGGCACCGCAACAGTTAAAGCAGGTAATGATGTGTATTTGGGTGGTACTACTAGCGATTATTCGTTTATCACCGTTACTGGAGCGCTTACAGGACAACAGGCGGCAATGCTCACAATGCAGAACGATAATGCTGGTTACAATGAGGGGCGGGAAGTTGTAAAAGGAAGCAGCTCTTATACGCTTGGGGGGGAGAATGTTAACAAGTTCCCTATAACCAAACAGACCGTGCCAAGTGAGCAGAAATGGACGACGGAACTGGGCACCAATGCGCTCAAGCTGAAAAAGAAGACATCATAAATCAACATACCCCGACGCAGAGCGCCGGAGTATGCCGATTCAAAATGATGAATGCGTGATGTAAGGGATTTTTTAAAAATTGACATTTTCAAAAAATCCCTGTATCATTTTTTTATGAGCATCAACGTGTATTCTCTGGGAGCCGCAGAGGAAGTAACCGGTTCAAAGCATATTCTCGATGTCGATGGGTATTTGTATCTTTTTGACTGCGGGGCTTTTCAAGGGAAACGGGCGGAAGCCGATAAAAAGAACCGCGATTTTAATGTTCCCGCCGATAAATTAACCGCCGTTGTTCTTACCCACGGGCACTATGATCACTGCGGGCTGTTGCCGCTGTTGGGTATACACGGGTTTACCGGCAATATCTATGCGACGCCCGCGTCACGGGATATCGCCAACCTCGTGCTGATGGATTCCGCCCGAATACAGGCGCGGGATGCCGAATATCTCCAAAAACAGGCAATCAAAAAACACGAAAAATTCGACTGGAAGCCGCTTTTTACCGAAGAAGATGCCGTACAAACCATCAATCAATTTGTAACGGTTTCGTATCATCGTCCCGTGTGGATCGGCCCGAATGTTCAGCTTGAATTTTATGATGCGGGGCATATTCTCGGTTCCGCAATCGCGTTTATTACGGCAAAAGATTCTACCGATAAGACTGTAAAAATTGCCTTTACCGGAGACCTCGGCAGAAAGAATAAATCGATTATCCGCGACCCTGATATTATCCCTGCTGCCGATTATATTATGATAGAAAGTACGTATGGAAACCGCCGGCATGAGGATATTCACAATGCGATGGAGATGCTGGAACATGCGGTTAACGATGCGGTAAAGATGCGCGGTAAAATTATCATCCCCGCCTTTGCCGTTGAGCGGACGCAGGAACTCATCTATTATTTCCATCTGCTGACGGATCAAAAACGGATTCCGCAAATTCCCATCTATGTCGATTCACCGATGGCGGTGAACGCAACGACCATCTTTCAGGTGCATCCCGAATGCTTTGACCAAGAAACACAGGAAGCCTTTGTTAAACATCACAAAAACCCGTTCGGTTTTAACGCGCTCAAGTTTATTACGAGTGTCGATGAATCGAAGGCGCTGAACGCGATGGAAGAGCCGATGGTTATTATCAGTGCGGACGGTATGTGTGAATTCGGCCGCATTACGCACCATCTTGCAAATAATATTTCAAAGCCTTCGACAAAAATTATGCTGGTCGGCTATATGGCGGAAAATACGCTCGGCAGACGGCTGATGAACCGTGAACCGGAGGTAAAGATATTCGGAGAATGGCATCAAGTCCGCGCTGAAATTCTTCAGATTAATGCGTTCAGCGCCCATGCCGATTATGTCGAAATGGTCGAATGGCTTGACAGTCTCGACACCGGAAGCTTGAAAAAGCTGCTGATGGTTCACGGTGAACCGGACGCACAGAGTTTTTTTCAAGCATATTTACAGGAGCATCGCTATGAATCGCATATTATGCGGTACGGCGATGTGATAGAGTTATAGCGATGCAGATTATTACCGGTTTTCATGCGATAGAAGAATTACTGCGCTCGGTGGAAGCGCAGTTGGAGAAAAAAAATTCGGAAACAAAAAGCTCCGCAACAAAGAATTCCGATGCGGGGAAAAAGATTGGCGGCGGAAAGGCTGCCTCCGGCGGAAAGGCATCCGGATTGCGGCTCAAGATCCTTTATGCCAAGCAGGGGCCGCGCGTAAAAAAGATCCTTGCGCAGGCGGAAAAACTTTCCGTAACGATAGAGCAGCGGACTGACGCCGAGCTTGACAAATTGACGGCATCCCTGCCGGAATATCTGCAAAATCACCGCGGGATTATCCTAATCGATGAACGTCCGCAGGATCAAGCGCCGAAGCTTTCTGCCGATGCGCTGCTCGCTGCGCTGGCTTCCCGCGAAAAAGCCTTTGTGGTCGTCCTTGATTCAATCACCGACCCTCACAATACCGGCGCGATTATCCGCAGCGCTGATCAATTCGCTGTGGATGCCGTTGTGCTGCCCGAACGGAGATCTGCCGGAGACTTTCAGACCGTCAGTAAAATCAGTGCGGGGGCGGCGGCGTGGGTGCCGCTTTTATACACGGCGAATTTGGTGCGGACGGTGGAAGAACTTAAACGCAACGGCTTCTGGGTATTCGGCGCCGACGCCCAAGGCGACCTGCTGCCGCACACCAAGTTCCCCGACAAAACCGTGCTTATTATGGGCAGTGAAGGGTCGGGCATCAGCCGCTTGTTAAAAGCCTCCTGCGATTCTTTTACGGCAATCCCCACCTCCGGCAAACTGGACAGTTTGAATGTCTCGGTCGCCGCCGGTATTTTGATGTACGAGGTACGCCGGCAGCAAAACGGGTAGGGGAGTGTCCTATTCCCGCCGGAGTTCGGCAAGTGCGGAACAGAAGAGGGTAGCAGCTTGCGCTACGTTCAGGCTTTCGATTGCTCCGCTGCCGTTGATTTTAACCAGCACATCACAGAGTTTTTTCGCTTCGGCAGAAATGCCGTGTTCTTCATTTCCTAAGACTATAACGACCGCTTCTTCCGGCTGTACCACTGACGGAATATCTTTTAGACTGCGGTATGCCCGATGATCCGCCCCTATCCGTACCAAATATCCGCTGCTCATCTTTAAAAAATGTTCGGCGGAAGGAGTGGTATACAAGGTGATAAATTCCATACCCCCTTGTGCAATCCGGTAGGCGCTCGGTGTCAGCTGCGCTTGTGCATCCTCTCCGCTTATCACGATATGCTCTATGCCGAAAAAGGCTGCGCTGCGGATAACTGCGCCGAGGTTATTTGCATTACCGACACGGTCGCACAGCAACACTGCGGCTTTTTCGGTTTCCCACCGTTTCATCTGTTCCGGTGTTACGGCAGCAATCTGGGGTTCTGCAATCATCGCAACCACTCCTTGGTGGTGAACGGAGCCGCAGAGTTTTTCCAATTCCGCATCCGACTGCACGAGCCGGTAGAGCCGTTTCCGCTGTGCAAGATATTTGCAAAGGCTGCCGAATGTTTTTGCCCTGCTTCCGGCAAAAAAAAGTCTTGAAATTTTTTCAGGATGTTCGGCGGCGAGCGCTTTTACCGCTTCAAAACCGCACACCGCCAATTCTTTTTGATATAATTCACTCATAGTGCACGTTACGGCAAGGCAACCGCAAAAATAGATACGGCTGCCTTGTTATACCTCTTTTTTTACCTTGAAACTGCTTTACGCGTGAGCTTACGCCCTTCGTTTTCCGCCTTTTCCAATTCTGCCTGTGCAATCGACAAAAGTGCGATCGGCACCGAATAAGACGAACAGGAAACATAGTTCAAACCTGCCTTCATACAGAAGGGGATGTTTTCGGGGCGTGCGCCTTGTTCTCCGCAGAGTCCGAGTTTAATGTCGGGGCGGGTGAGCTTGCCGCGTTCAATTGCGATACTGATAAGTTCCCGCACACCCGGATCCAAAATCGCAAAAGGATTGCCGTCGATTAAGTCATACAACGTGTAATCCGGCATAAAGCTGTTAAAGTCATCGCGGGAAAGTCCGAGCGTCGTTTGCGTAAGGTCATTGGTTCCGAACGAGAAGAATTCCGCATAGCGGGCAATTTCTCCTGCAGATAAGGCCGCAACGGGCAATTCAATCATCGTGCCGATTTTGAAGTCTATCGGTTTTGCTTTGAACTGTGCACGCATTTCCTGTTCAATCGTACGGATACCGAGGTAGGCATGTCCTTCGATCTTCTTTCCGTATGCAATTTGCTTGAGCTCACGGAAGTTCATGACAATCGGAACCATGATTTCAACGTGCGTTTCAACGCCTTCTTTTTGCAGTTTGTAGGCTGCTTCAAAGATAGCGCGGATTTGCATTGCGTAAATTTCAGGATACGAGATTGCGATACGGCAGCCTCGGTGTCCCAGCATGGGGTTTACTTCCGCACAAAGTTCGATTTTTTCCAACAATGCTTTTTTAGTAACGGTCTTTTTGGTCTCTTTTTTAAGATGTTCGATAAATTCGTTCAGTTCCGTATCATTATGCGGTAAGAATTCGTGTAACGGCGCATCTAACAGGCGGATGGTAACTTCACGTCCTGCCATAGTCTTAAAGATACCGTAAAAGTCTTCCATTTGGACTTTTTGGAGCTTGTTTAAAACTTTAATACGCTCTTCCGTTGTTTCGGAAAGGATCATCTCTCTAAAGGGATTGATACGTTTTGTTTCAAAGAACATGTGTTCGGTACGGCACAGCCCGATACCTTCAGCGCCAAAGCTGACTGCTAAGGCAGCATCGCGGGGACTGTCGGCATTGGCACGGACATGGAAGTCTTGGATAAACGAACGGGTAAGATCGATAAAGTCAAGCAAGCCGGAGGTTTTGGGATCAGGTTCGATCAGTTCTGCCGCTCCGAAGTATACGGTCGATTCGCCGTAGTAGGGTACTTGCAAGGTGATGTAATCCCCTTCCTTAATGGTAATACCGTTGATGATAGCTTTATTCGCCATAATTTTCATGTCGGGGCGTACCAACGAGATTTTCCCATACTGACGTGAAACAACGGAGGCATGTGCCGAATAGCCGCCTTCATTCGATAAAACGCCGGTAGAAACTTCAATCGCCTTTACATCGCCTGCATAACTTGCCGGTACGCAGAGAATACAGCGGGTGTCGGCACTTTGCAAACGTGCAATATGCTGGGCTTCAATCAGTGCGTCAGCACTAAAGTATACACGGCCGACTGCCGCACCCGGCGCGCCTGCGATACCGCCCTTTGAATGCTGGAGATTTTTGACGCTCGTCATATTGATAACAGGATGCAGTATTTCATTTAACTGTCCGGGCTTGACATTTTTTACGACATATTCAGCATCAACGATTTTTCGATTGTATAAATCGAGGAGGAAGTGTACCAATGCAATCGTGCTTTTTGCTTCAACGGATTTTTGCTCGATAAGCCATAGTTTTCCTGCTTCAATCGTAAACCGGATTTCGCGGACATCTTTACTATGATCTTCCAACCGCCATGCAATAGCTTCCAATTGCTCAAGGTATACCGGCTTTATGTCGTTAATATCTTTTCCGAGGGCATCCACTTCATCAAATTTTTCTTGGAAGAACATACCCTGTAATTTCTTTTCACCGGTAACGATATTGCGGCTGAAGAATCTGCCGGAAAAGGATTCCTTGTCATAGTTACCGTATACTAAGGGCTGAATCAATAATGCGACATCATTTTCATTATCAGGTTCAAGACTGAGCAGGGTGCTGATGAGCTGGATGGTTTGATTGAGCTGTACTTCTGCGGTGCTAAAAAATTCTTGCGGCAGATACGGTTGGTACTTATCCATAACGGTAGTACCGGATTCGTTTCGTTTTTCTTTCTTCAGTTCACTTTCAATTTTTTCCAGCTGTTCTTTATAGAGGTGCTGTTTTGCGTTGTCTTCCTGTAACTCTGCAATCTTAAATAAAATTGAAAAGATACCGCGCAATAAGAACAGAACTTCGTGACTTGCAAAATCTGTTCCGACTTTCTTTTCAAAGCCGCCGATGGTTGTTTTTGCCAACCCGAAGTTATGGAGCGTCGGATAGTTGGCGATAACAAGGTTGGGCGAAATAACGAGCTTTAATAAAAGAGGATTTTCCGGATCACCGAATTCTTTTTTAACCGCTTCGCCCATTTTCTTTAAGAACGGCCGCAGTGGCGATAGCACATTTGCCTGTTGCAAGGTTTGTGTAATAGTTGCATCCATGACAAGACCCGGTACGATAGGTAATCCGAGTTCCGAAAATTCATTCAGTTGGCGCCCGCGAATACCGAGGAGCGTTTTGTCAATATTACTTTTAAGTGTTTCTTTATTACTGAAAAAATGGATCGATTTAGACATATTCATAATAGACTCCTAGAAAAGGTTAAGAACGGTACTGGGTGAACCGCGCAAAAATGCTTCAAAACGCGGACTTGCGCCTTCTGCAAAATATTTTGACAATTTTGACAAGTCTTTAATCTCTTCGCCTGAAACGGCAAATTGGATACTACTGCCGTGTTTTACTTTTCCCCACTTAAACAGCGTATTGATATCGACAATCTGTTCGCCATCATAGAATACGATAACTCTATTATGCGGATAGCGTGCATTGTAGCTACGGATAATTCGCTTCCATGCTTCAACGTTCCCGTTATGAAACAGCTCGTTGGTAACAACAACCGAAATTTGTTGAGAAATTCTGGTTTTTCCTGATGGTACTTGTATTTGAGCGGAGGCTGCCGCTTGTTTTGCCTGTGCAATGTTTTTTGTCGTAGACTTTACTTTTGCAGTCGCCGAATCTTTTACCGTTTTTCGTTTTTGCCCTTTTGCCTGCTGTTTTTTTGCTTTAGGTGCAGTGAATACGAACGGACCGTTCAGAAGTTTTGTAGGGACTGACGGCTTTATACCGCTTAAAAGATCAAAAAATGCATTAAATACCATTTCTGCAACAGAATCTTCTATTCTACCTTTATCTTGCTTCCCGACGTAAATATTTAAGAGCTCATTTTTTTTCAACATTTCAAAGAGGGAAACATTTGCCGGATTCTTAGGGTTTATCACCAAAAAGCCTAAGTCAGGGTGATGGTAACCGATTACAACATCAACGCCTTTCCATTTTGCCATTTCTGTGATGATAGTTGTAGGTGTTGTAGTGATTTCTCGAATGTTTTTAGATATCGACTTATATCCCCACATATCGAGTAGTATAACAGATAAAAACGCCGGAATTTCTTCATTTATTAATTCTTTGTTTTCAAGTAATATACCAATTTCATCGGCAATATTTTTTTTAACATTGCTGGCATCCAGAAGCGATAAGGCATTCTGAATATGTGTTACAGAGGCATTAAAACCCTGCTTTGTAGCAAGCGGTACATAAAATCCTAATGAATCGAGCATTCACTTCTCCTTTGCGTAGCAAGGATGATTTAGAAGTATTATCAAAAACTTTCCTTGCATTTACTTTTAGACTTGCGGGAAACAATTCCTTGAGAGGTATTTAAACGACGCGGAATCCAAGTTCCCCCCTATGCATAAAAGCCCTCCGAAACGGGTGTTTCAGGGGCCTTTTATACTATAATCTTAACTTATTGCCATACGGTAAGCTTTACAGAGTTCTTACACCGGATTTGCGTCCCCGGCGTCCTTTACTTGCCGTACTATCAACAGCACCCGCTTTCTTTGTTTTGGATGCCCCTCTGCGGCTGCGAGTTGCGGCCGGTGTTCTGCTAACGGTTTCTGCGGCAGGCGCTTCCAAACTCGGAGTATTGTTCAGTGCATCCATAAATTGGGCGCGTCCATTCGGGGTTATCGCAGCAGGTTCATCATCTCCGCCTGAGCTGAATGTCTGTGCAATATCCGCACGAACCGTTGAGCGGCGGCGGCTGAATGAAGCAAATGCCTGATCCATAAAGCCTTTGGAAACGCCATGGAGGAATTCGTTTAAGACGTTTGCCATACCGTCAAGGGTTGCCTTCTTGCGTTTGATGGAAGTGATGTCTACATCCAGCAAGAGACCCGGCTGCATATGGAACGGGTTGATGAGGTAGTCGAACTTGTTGAATTCAGCCTCGAGGAAGGCGAGCCGTTCTTCCATAACACGGCGTTCAACAGGGTACTGATAGTCGTACATTTTCTTGAGCCGTTCACGCATGATTACAAGCTTCTTGCGCATCTTGTCTTTTTCGTAGACAAACGTGCGGTTCATTTTTTCAACTTCCGTTTCGGCTGCATTGACAAACGAAATTTCGTCCCAGACTTTTGCGATATCCTTGTAGGCGGGTTCACCCTTCGGAATTTTGTATTTTTTCTGGATGTGCTTTTCGTAGATTTTTGCCAAATCGCCGAAATCGGTGATACGTACCATGAACTTCGATTTGTCATATTGGGTCTGTAATACGTCCCATAGGTGCTCGACTTCAGTTTCGAATGAACGGATCATGACCTCATACGCTTTGCGCTCTTCAAGCAGCTGGGCATTGTCGTAGTAGCGTAAACGAATCTGGTAGCGTTCATCAGGAAGGTTTGCAACGTTCGTATCGTCATATTCGCGCAACAGCAGCTCGCGAGCATTTTTTAAGTTTTCAATGTACTGGTACCCCATTTTAGAGGTATCGAGAATTGAAGTTAACGAGTTGATTGCCGTATTGAAGCCGCGGTTACGGATGTTTTCGATATCGATGATGTGCTTGATATTCTCACGGATATTGAGTTGATCGAAGGTCTCCGGATCGATTTCCGCTCTTAAGTTTGCAATGCGTTCCATCAATTCCTTTGAAACTACCGAATAGCGTTTGCTTTCGGGGTTTTCAACGTCATCATCGGTAACATCGAGAACTTTTCCCATCTTCTTGAAGATGATTTCGCTGTCGGTCATTTCTTCTTTGCCTTCATCGATAAGCTCATCTTTTAATACTTCGATTTCTTTATCGATAAGGTTCATCAGATGGTTGGAGAGCAAATCTTTGATTAAGTATTCAACCGTTGCCTGATATTGGAAAATAGGGCTGATAAGTTCGGTGTCGAGGATATTGACTGAAAGTTTTACATCCGTTACCGTTTTGGGCTTAACGATGTTGTCTTTGAACGCACACTTTACAATCGAGTAAGCGTTCTCACCGCGAACAAAAGCACCGACGTCGGTTTTCTGGCGCAGAAGTGAATTGGTCAACGTTTCGAGATCATTGATTCCGCGCTGTACGTGTCCTTGCAGGTGTCCGTACATATTAACGATCGATTTTTCGATTTCACCGGTATTGAACTTATCGGCACCGCCGACTTCATCCAGCAGAGTTGCAATCTCTTTCGGAGTGTAGCGGTTCAGAACTTTCATTTCTTCCCTATCGATAAATCCACGGACTTTTTTGAGCATTTCGTCTTCTGCGGTTACCATATAGCGATTGAACATATTCTGATAGTTCTGGTTAAAGTAGTTGTACAACTTTTCTTTTAAACCACCCATTACATCCAATCTTTCCAGAACATCTTTGGGTAATTTCGTTGATAAGTGGTGCAATACTTTATTGGTCTCTTCTTCGATCAGCTGATTCACTTCTTTTTGCTGATCGCGATAATCCTGCGCCAACGAATTCCTTGAACCGACAGCACTGGGCTTTTCGGGATGGAATACATTTGGACTTTGAGGTAAATCTAAACTTGCCATCTTACTGTCTCCTTATTGCAGTAGATTTATATCCGTAACGGATATATCAATACGGTTTTTATTATAAGGCTATTTTGCAAAATGTAAAGCCACTTGCCCCCTTTTTACTTTCTTTTTTTTATAATATTATGAATTATATCTAAAAACACGGTCTGTTTTTGGAAGTTTGTTATACAATATCTGTAATTAAGGGAGTTATTATGTTGAAAATCAAATCCATTCTCTTTATCATTTCTTTTTTTATTATTTCTTTTACAGCATTTGCCGGCGAAAGAACTATTCCCGTTGATGTTTTTTTGATGATTGATAAATCACAATCAATGAATGAGCCCGGGAAATTCGACAGTTTGCATAAATGGGTACGCGATACGCTCGTTACCGAAATGTTAATACCTGATGATTGGGTTACTATCTGGGAATTTTATGAAAAACCGTATGAGCTGCAAACATTAGTTATTAAGAATGAAAACGATCGTAATTCATTGATAAAAACAATCGACAATATTACCCCCAACGGTGCGTTTACCGATATCGGGCGTGCTCTTGATGCAATTCAAGATTCTTTGAATAAACGAGGAAAAAATAATCGGTATAAAATTTTATTATTAGTAACGGATCTTGAACAAGATGCTCCGTGGACATCAAAATACCGTGGAAAACAGGAATCGTTTAAAAGTCCGTATCTTGCAGAAGCGCGCATTATCAAACACGATAATTGGTACGAAATAACACTCGATATGGATATTCAGGATAAGGTCGTTAAAACGACAAAAGATCTCTATACAAATATTATTGATAATAGGGGAGTTCCTCGTAGTAACGATGATCAAAATAAAGTGCTTATTACCGAAGAAAAAAAATAAACCGAGGAATTTTAAAGTAAGGCGTTTTAAATATGAAGAAATTGTTTTATATGCTTTGTATTGTGGTGATCATCGTTATTATTGGAATATTGGCTTATCAGCGTATCGTTCACCAACGGACTCAGGTGATACCACAGAATGCTCAAACAATTATTCCTACTGCGCCGCAATTGCAGCAGCAAGAGGTCTCAAGTTCGGAAGTAATACCTGAAAATATACAATCGGGTATTACGCTGCTCAGTGATGAGGTTCTTGTCGAAGATATACAAGCGGATTTGAATGGTGATAATAAGGAAGATAAAATTATTGCAGCCAAAAAATTATCCGATCAATTCATCTATCTTTTCATATTTTTACAGGATAGTGAAGCGCAAACTTTTACAAGAGCCGTAGAAATAAAAACGGAAGCAACACATGCAAAAACGCTCTCTGTTTATACATTAATGGTACAAGAATATACGTATCCCGTTATAGTATATAATGGAATGAATGCCGACAGTATGCAGGTTTTCGGTATGTATAGGTTGGGGATAGATGAGGATAAAATAATCAGTATCTATTCTTTAGCCGACATACAAGCGGACGGTCAAATTATACTGAAAAACGAACAGGATAATTCGATCTCCGATTATACGGTATCTGCATATTATTCCGATAAAGATGCTCCAAATACACTTAACCAAATAGAAAAGCAATATACATGGAATGCAAAAAAAGAATTTTTTGTGCAAACAAAAGAAACAAAAATTCCCGGAAAAAAAATTGAAAGTCAATTTCTTCAAAAATTTCAAACGGGGGATAGTAATTCTTTTCAAGAATTTCTTGACGGATTATGGTATCAACCAAGTGCAAAAAGAGATCAAAACCGGAGTATCTTTTTTAACCGGTCCGAAAACGAAATTATTTTTTCTGTCAATAATATTCAGGAACTCTTTACTATCGATTCTATAACACCGCGCAGATTCGGTATTTATTTTTCTACAAAAAATGCTTCTATTTCGAGTATTCATCGGCGCATCAGTATTGAATTACTTGGAATTGACGAAGTGCATATAAGAGTCATTGATGATATTGCGCGTTTAAAAATCGGTGTAGCATCAAACTGGGACGGATCATACCGAAAAATAAGTAATACTGTTCGCGAAGTACAAAGCAGTATCACGTTTGACAATATAAAAAAAATATTGACTGCAGATGAAAAAATATGGACAAGTGCAGAAGGATATTCTTTATATTTTTCGGATAATTCATATCGGTTCTTGCAAGATACGGCGGAGAATTCGGGATGGTATACGATTTTACAGATAAAAGGCAATACTGTTTTACAGCTTAAAGATACCGAAAATAATGAACGTTTTTTTAATCTTATACTTGATAATGCCGGTAAACGATTAAGCTTAATAGAAGTTTCCGTTACATTGAGCGGCATTATACCGATTGGAAGTTCGCCGCTTATATTTAAATAAACCTTTGTTGAAATATACCATAACATAAATATATCCGCGAAGCAAAGTGTATAAAAAAACTTTGCCTCGCGGAATACCGCGACTTAACTTTGACTGTTATGGCTGCGGATGTTTTTGATTTTATCGTTTTACAATAACGGCCGTTCCTTGCCCCCCTCCGATGCATAAAGAAGCAAGTCCGATCTTTTTATCCGTTTTGATCATTTCGTGGAGAAGAGTTACTAAAATGCGGTTACCCGAAGCACCAACCGGATGGCCGAGCGCAATAGCGCCGCCGTTGACGTTCGTTCGCTTTAACAGTGCATCGCGATCGACTCCATGCTCGCGTACCAGTTCATGGATAACGCCTAAAGACTGAGCGGCAAATGCTTCGTTCAATTCAATCAGTTCCATATCGGAGAGTTTCAGCGATGCATAGTTTAATGCATTACGGATTGCCGGAACGGGACCTAATCCCATTACGAGCGGGTCGACACCGCCTTGCCCGATGCCGATAATTTCCGCAATAGGTTTGAGGTTATATTTCTTTACGGCTGCTTCACTTGCAACCAGCACAAAGGAAGCCCCATCATTTATGCCCGATGCATTGCCTGCTGTAACAGTACCGTCGCTTTTAAAAGCAGGTTTCAGCTTGGCAAGTTTTTCGAGGTCGGTGGTACGATTGGGATATTCGTCGGTATCGAAAACAGTATCGCCTTTTTTTGAATGGATAGTAATCGGAACGATTTCGTTTTTAAATTTACCTGCATCGATAGCGGCAATCGCTTTTTGCTGGGAGGCGAATGCAAATTCATCCTGCTGCGCTCTGGTAATATTAAATTTTGCGGCGATATTTTCAGCCGTAATTCCCATGTGGATATTTGCACGGGCATCCGTTAAGGCGTCATAAATCATGTGATCGACCGCCTGCCAGTTTCCCATCTTATTTCCGCTGCGGGTATTTGCGGGTACGAGATACGGTGCGAGTGACATCGATTCTACGCCGCCTGCAAGAACAATGTCGTTAAAACCTGCTTGGATGGACATCACTGCTTCCATAACGGATCGCAAACCGGATCCGCATACCATGTTGACTGAGTGAGCACACACCGTTTCGGGAATGCCGGCTTCCAATGCGATGGTTCGGGCGATATTTTGACCGAGTCCGGCGCCGAGTACGTTACCGCAAATAAGCTCCGAAACTTGGTCGGGCTTTACCTTTGCCTCTTCCAGCACCGCTTTTACTACCGTTGAACCCATGTCCTTAGGCGGAACGGTAGACAGGCCTCCGAGAAACTTACCGATAGCAGTGCGCTTTGCACTGATGATGTACGATTTTGATACAGCCATTTTTGACCTCCTAGAAATACGGGAATATGTTCACGTTAAAGAAAATTTCTAAAAACTTCGATCTATGAAGTAATTTAGAGATATCCTTTAATCAAGATTCCCCTACAGTTTCTATCATATCACGCTTAAAACAATCTGACTATATTAGGCGATCGGGGTAAATGCATCAAGCGGTTTTTTATCAGGCTGCAGAATAATTGGAAATGAGATTTTCTTGCATTACGATTTTTCCTTTGGTATAATTCGGAATAATTCAGAACGAACTTCTAAAATACACACTGTAAGGAATTCTCTCAATGGAAACACTCAGTCTGCGTCCGCACCATCTGTTATGTACTCGTGCATTTAAAGGCAACGGCTATTCTCCTGTATTTGTCGAAAATATGCAGCGTGTTATCGATTTGTTAAAAAACGGCTGCTATATTACCTTAGTGACAGGCGTTGATGCCATTTGCGACCCATGTCCCGAAAGAGTCGGAAATCACTGCCGCTCGGAAGTAAAAGTAACGGGCTTTGATGAGGCTGTCCTATCGCAGCTTGGATTGGAAAGAAAAACCTATGCTTATACCGAAATAGAAGAGATACTTACAGCCCGATTAACCGAATCCGTATACGAGTGCATTTGCCGCGGCTGTGAATGGAAGCAAACCGGCATCTGCTGCTATGTCGATGTAAAACGCTCTTTATTCACAAAATAAAATAAGAGGTCGTGCCAGTTGAGCATTTATTTCAGTAGCGGCACGGATGCCGCTGGTTATATCAGAAGCGATGTTTCGGCAACGTCGAAAACTCGCAGCCAAAAGTGTACAAGGATGTACACTTTTGGCGTAGATGCGCCGTATATTTTCAAAAAGATTGACTGATTTTGTCCCGAACACTATAATAGCCGGATATGAAACGAAAATTGATAACTTCAGCTCTCCCTTATGTGAATAATATCCCGCACCTCGGGAATTTAATCCAAGTTTTGTCCGCCGATGTCTTTGCACGTTTTTGCAGACTCCGCGGATATACAAGCTTATATGTATGCGGTACCGACGAATACGGTACGGCGACCGAAACAAAAGCCCTCGAAGAAGGGAAAACGCCGCGTGAATTGTGCGATTACTACCATGCGATCCACCGCGATATTTATCATTGGTTCAATATTGCATTTGATTACTTCGGACGCACCTCCACACCTCAGCAGACCGAAATCGTGCAGGGGCTTTTTAAAGATATTGATAAAAACGGTTTTATAAAAGAACATGCCATAGAACAGCTCTACTGTGCACACTGTAACCGCTTTTTGGCAGACCGCTATGTACGTGGTACCTGTCCCCACTGCGGCTACGAAGATGCGCGTGGCGATCAGTGTGAAGCCTGCGGCAAGCTGCTGGAACCGACCGAGCTGAAAGCTCCCCGCTGTTCAACCTGCGGTGCTACTCCGGAGCCGCGCAGTACCAAGCACCTCTACATCGACTTGCCGGGCATCGTGCCGCAGTATGAACCATGGATGCAAAAGGCAAGCGTAGAAGGGCAGTGGAGCAACAATGCCGTGCAGATGACCAAAGGCTGGCTGCGCGACGGTTTACAGGAACGCGCTATCACCCGCGACCTTAAATGGGGCATCCCCGTCCCGAAAGCGGGCTTTGAAGATAAGGTGTTCTACGTTTGGTTCGATGCCCCGATCGGGTATATCTCAATTACAAAATGCTTTACCGATTTAACCGGAGCCGATTGGAAAAACTGGTGGCTTGAGCAAAACGACATCGAGCTGTTTCAGTTCATCGGAAAAGACAATATCCCCTTCCATACGGTGATTTTTCCCAGCTCGCTCATTGCGTCGGGAAAGGATTGGGTAAAGCTCCATCATATTTCAAGCAGCGAGTACCTCAACTATGAGTCCGGCAAGTTTTCCAAATCGAAGGGAATCGGTGTGTTTGGCTCCGATGCCAAGGATTCGGGGATTCCGGCGGATATGTGGCGTTTCTACATCTTCTATAACCGCCCTGAAAAGAACGATGCCCTGTTTACGTGGAAGGATTTTCAGGAGCGTGTAAACAGCGAGCTGGTCGGGAACCTGTGTAATCTGATAAACCGGACGCTCACCTTTGTGTCGCGCTATTATGACGGCGTTATCCCGCAGCGGGATGGGATGGCTTCCGCCCGTGAAGATGTCCGCGCGGTTACGGAAGGCTTGCGCGCTGCAGCAAAGTACAGCATTGAAAAAATCACCGCACTGCTTGAAGAAGCGGAACTGCGCGATGCCTTCCACGAGCTGTTTGCGCTTTCCTCCGTTGCCAACAAAGCGTTCCAAGACGGAGAGCCGTGGAAAAACCGCGAGGCTGATCCCGAAAAAGCGGAGGCGCTCCTCTTCGAACTGTGCTATTTAATCAAGGATTTGCTGATATTGATGCACCCGTATATGCCGGAATACGCCGATGCAGTTGCTTCGTTCTTAGGTATTAAGATATGGTCGGGCAATATCTTTGACTGGGAACATCCCGTGCAGCCCCGTCCCGAAAATGTCCTTGCGTGGGACAATCTCTTAGAGCGGCGTGGTTTGGAGCGGGTACAAAAGCCTGCAATCATCTTTAAAACGCTGGAAAACGATGCGATTGCAGCATATCGCGAACGCTATGCAGGAAGTCAGAAGGAACGCGCCGCGCAAGCCGGAAAACAGGCAGCGGGAAAGCAAGCCGGCGGGGAACAGGGCGGAAAAAAACAGCAGAGTGCGGGAAGCAAAAACGAGAAGCAGAAAGCCAAGCCGGAATGGGCGGATGTTCCTCCCGAAAAGCTGTTTACCGATTATATTTCGTTAAAAACCGCGAAGATCATTTCCGTGGAAAAACATCCCGATGCGGATAAGCTCTTTGTGGAAACCATTGACGACGGCTCGGAAGGCGAGCGGGTTATCCTGTCCGGCTTAGCGCCGTATTTTGCGCCGGAAGAGCTGGTTGGTGCGGATATTATTCTCGCAGAAAACTTAAAGCCGCGGAAAATGCGCGGAATTGAATCGAAGGGAATGCTCTTAGCGTCCCATTATACCGATGCGGACGGAACCGAGCGGGTTGAACTGGTTGGTATGCCCGGTGCGGCTGCCGGTACGCCGGTAACACTGGAAGGCGCTGAAGCAACTACGCCGCCAGTACAGAAACCTCAAGCCATCGATGCGGAGTTGTTCTTTGCAGTGCCCTTTACGGTAGAAGATTTCCGGGTATGCGCCGCCGGAAAACAGCTGTTGGTAAACGGCAAACCGCTCGTAATGAAGCACGTTAAATCCGGGACGGTACAGTAAGCAGTAAGGGCGGGAAAGACAAAGACACTTTTTTCGGATGAAAGTGGTCTTTCCTGTCCTTCGCCCCTTTCTACCTTCAAAATATTCGGTGGTGTCTCAAAATCCGATTACTTTTTTGACATCCCCGCAAGTTTAAGATTAGAGCCGTTATCTTGTAACGCCTTAAATTGGAACATCTCAAATACGTCTACGGAAAACCTCTAAAAACCGATTCGTAATCCACGTTAGCGGATACGATAATTATTCCTTTTAGAACAAACCGATAGGCTTGCAGTTTTTAGAGGTCCCTTGTTCAATAAACCGGATAAATATGCCTGTGCAGTTCTTTATTGCTTTTGAACATCTTCACAGATATTTGCTTCCGTTTCGTTATCGAAGAAACGTGCTTTTTCCATATTAGGAACAAAGTGAAGCGATTCTCCGATGCCTGCTTCGACGGTATTGAATGTACGGGCGATGACCTGCTGGTTTTTTGAGGCCAGATAGAGGTGTGTTTCTGCTCCGAGCGGTTCTTTAACGGTTATCTTGAGTGTCATGCTATTTTTAGCGTTATCGCTTTCGGCAACAAGCTGTAAATCTTCCGGTCGAATACCGAAGAATACGTTTTTACCGATATACTTCTTTAAGTGTTTTTGCTGATCTTCGGTAGGTTGTAAGACGAAGGTACCTTCATCGATAGCAATGCTGCCATTTTTTTCTATTACTTTAACATTTAAGAAATTCATAGGCGGCGAACCGATAAATCCTGCTACGAATTTATTTACGGGATGATTGTAGAGGTAGAGCGGAGAGCCAATTTGCTGTACCTTTCCATCTTTCATAACAACGATTTTATCTCCCATTGTCATCGCTTCAACCTGATCATGCGTAACGTAGATCATTGTGGCTTTTAAACGGTTATGCAAGTCGGAAATTTCGGCGCGCATTTGGACGCGGAGCTTTGCATCGAGGTTGGAAAGCGGTTCGTCAAATAAGAATACTTTTGGGTTACGGACAATAGCACGTCCTACCGCAACACGCTGACGCTGCCCGCCCGAAAGAGCCTTAGGTTTACGGTCAAGAAGCTTTTCAATGTCGAGAATGCGGGCAGCTTCATGCACGCGGCGTTCAATTTCTTGTTTATCAACTTTACGTATCTTCAATCCGAATGCCATATTGTCATAGACAGTCATGTGCGGATACAGTGCATAGTTTTGGAAAACCATTGCGATGTTGCGGTCTTTGGGTGGAATATCGTTCATACGTTCACCGTCTATGTACAGGTCACCTTCACTGATTTCTTCAAGCCCTGCTATCATGCGGAGTGTTGTCGATTTACCGCAGCCGGACGGTCCGACGAATACAACAAATTCTTGATCTTCAATAACGATATTGGCATTTTCTACTGCACGGACATTTCCATCGTAAATTTTGCCGATACCTTTCAATTCAACTTTTGCCATTACGGCCTCCTAAAAATTATCCTATACAGACAGTATATCGTCAAATTCCGCATCTGTCAAACAAAAATATATCTGGTGTCAGGGCAGCAAAAGGATATCCGCCGATAGAAAATATCATTTTTAACTTTCATATCTCTTACGAAAACCCACAGCAATAGTGATTTCCGTAGAATGAACTATGGAGGGGCTGTTTTTACAGGCGAGATACTTAATATGTAATATTGCAATATGGGGAGTAATGCTTAAAGAATTTCTTTCAAATCCGATAGCCGAATAAAATGTAATAAGATACAATAGAACCTATGCTTGAAAGTGTAAGTCCGATAATACTACATCAGATAAACGGAGCGGCGTATTGCTGTCTTGCTTCGGGGATGGAGCCGCGTGCTTTTGCGCATTCGGCTGTTACCGATTATCTTCACGACGCCTGTTTGCGTATTGCGCCTGACGGGACGGTGCAGGAGTTTTATCTTAACGAGACCGTTACATTTTTTAATACGGAAAAAGGACGGGAAGAGGTTGGGATTGTGCTGCCGCTGCGGGAAGCGCAACCGCTTATCGGTTTGGCTTGTCTCGATACGGATGCTGCTGCCGGTGCATTCTGCGATCCGCAGGCGCTTTTTCGTGCAGAGGCTGTATTACGAAAGTTATACCGGCTTTTTTCTTACCTTATCGCAGCGTATAAGCAAGGCGCAGTAAGTGAAGATTGTTTCCGAGTAGCTATGTCTGCCCCCTTGTGTTTGCTGGCGGAGGGAGGAATAGACGGTGGCGCTCAAGACCTTATCGTACTTCCGCCTCGATTAGTACTTCGCTGCGTTACTGCCGAAACCGCGGCGGCGCTCCGCTTCCATTATCCGTGGGTACATCCTGATGCGGAACGAGTGCCGCTTGACGATGCTGCGTCCTTTTTCTTAGCAACGCTCAGCTATGCCTGTATAACCGGAGCGCCGCCTTTTAACAGCGCCGCCGTCCCATTCGCAGCGGTAGACGGGGATGAGGCTTGCGGTAGCGGTGCGGTGGAACAGCTTGTGCAGAATATACGGGACGGCGTGTATGTGCCGGTTGAACTCCGCTGTCCGGCGCTGCGTCCGCAGTTTGCGCGGCTTATCAATGGCGGGTTAGCCATAGCTGCGGGGCAGGGGAGTACTAAAACTACAGGACAGCTTGGTAGTGTCGAAGCCGCCGGACATAAGAGTATCGATCTTGAAAAAACTGCGGACGGCGATATAATGCCTAACTGCTGCACCGCGCCGATGCTGCCGCTTGTAGAACAGCTCTGCAGTCATTGCGATGAATCGCTGCCACTGTTCGCCGGTATACAGGCGGATGGAGGACCGGCGCAGCATCCGGACACGCAGAAGGCCGGTATGCAGGAGCAAGCGGCGCTAACCAAAGAGGCGGAAGTGCAAGCAGCTGAGGATTCAGCGCAACGGGCGGCGCTTGAGGCTTTTATTCAAACAGCGAGGAAACGCATCAGCCGAAAACGCTTTGTTAGACAGAACTCCGGTAAAATTGCGGCAGCGGCGGTACTGTGTGCCGCGCTTATTGCCGTAACGGCAGCGGTTGTAGTTCATCTCCGTAAACCGCCTGAAACGGCAGGTATGTCAGCGGAAGCGGTAATACACGGTTTTTATACCGCCGTCGGAACACTCGATCAAACGATAACCGGCGCTTATACCAAAAACAAAGCCGCTGCCTTATACGACGGTCTGATGGTGCATTTGTATGTAACCGGTAAAACACGCGAGGCCTACGAGCGCAAAAAGATTTATTACACGCCTCAGGAGTTCTTCAACCTCTGTGAATCTGCGCGGAGTGTCCATGCCGTACCCGCTGTCGATGATGAGCTCATTCGCTATAAAAAAGCGGTGATCAAATTGCTGGGCGGAGGTTCCGTCTACGGTATTTCCGGCTTAGAGATTGTTCCCGCTGTCCAGACCGGCTGGTTTGACGTGAGGTTTTATCACTGGCTGCCGATTTTTTCATCGGAAGAAGCTGAGGCGGCGGCAAAGGCTATGGAAAGAGCACTTGAAGCTTCTGTAAGCGCATCCGATACGGAGTTTTCGGAGCGGAGCGCTTTTCCCGTACAGGTACTCTATAAACATGACAGTGTACAAGTCATATCGGTTAAGGGCAGCTTTTTTATTGGGGCAATCGAATCGGCGGAAAGTACGGTTGCCGCCGGTTCCAGCGATGCACTGCTCGAAGATTGTGCGTTACCGTCCGCGGACAGGCCGGCCTATTTAAAAGGATTGTAATATGAGAGAACGAAAAAATATCTATACGCTTTTACATCAGGATGCAGGTTCAGCTGCCCGCACGGGAGTGATACGCCTGCCTCACGGTACGGTGCAAACCCCCGCCTTTATGCCGGTGGGAACGGCCGCGACGGTAAAAGGTATAACCAAGGATGATTTACACGAAATAGGTTTTGAAATCATTTTAGCGAATACCTATCACCTCTTTTTGCGGCCGGGTATGGACGTTATCAAGCAGGCGGGCGGGCTGCACGGATTTTCCGGTTGGAATAAAACCTTTTTGACGGATTCGGGCGGATTTCAGGTATTCTCGCTGTCTCAGCTGCGGAAAATCAAGGAAGAAGGCGTAACATTTCAGAGCCATATCGACGGCAGCAGGCAGTTTTTAAGCCCCGAAATCGCGGTGCAGGTGCAGGCCGCCTTTAATAGCGACATTCAAATGCAGCTCGATATCTGTTCCCCCTACGGTATTCCCAAAAAGGAAACCGAAAAAGCGCTGACGCTCACAACCGCGTGGATGCATCGGGCGGTGCGGGAATGGGATCAAACGGAAGGGTACGAGGGAAGCCTTTTCCCGATTATACAAGGCGGCTTTTTTGAAGATCTCCGCCTCAGAAGTATCGAATCGATTATGGAATGTGATCCGCACGGTATCGCAATCGGCGGCCTTTCCGTCGGCGAACCTGAGGAGGTATACAAGGAATTTTTAGCCTTTACCGCCGCGCATGTTCCCAAACATAAACCGCTCTATGTGATGGGCATCGGCACCCCCGATTATATTTTAGAGGCGGTAAAGAACGGTGTCGATATTTTTGACTGCGTGCTTCCGTCGCGGAATGCACGGAACGGAAACTTGTTTACCCGTACCGGTCCCATCTCAATTAAAAAGAAAGAATATGAATACGATTTCGGCCCGATCGATCCGAGCTGCTCCTGCAAGGTATGCCGGAATTACAGCCGCGCGTATCTGCGGCACCTGTTCCGCTGTAAGGAGATTCTGTATTCAATGCTTGCAACCTACCACAACTTAGCATTCCTCCATCGAATGGTTACCGAAATCAGGGAAGCAATTACCGAAGATCGCTTTTCGGAATACTACCGCCGCTTCCTGAAAGACTATTATGGAAAAAAAACAACTTAATCACTTTGACTCCTCCGGTAAAGCCGTGATGGTGGATGTCGCCGGTAAGGATGAGACAAAAAGAATAGCGGTTACGCACGGCTTTATCAGCATGAATGCGGAGGCCTTTCTTGCGGTACGCGAAGGCAGCGTTAAAAAAGGCGATGTGCTGGGAATTGCGCGGGTTGCCGGAATTATGGCGGTAAAAAAGACGCCGGAGCTTATCCCCCTCTGCCATACGCTGCAGGTTACGAGCGCCGGTATTGACTTTCCGTGAAATGAATCATTTTCCGATTGTTATATTTTACCGCTTATGTTAAAATACTCAGATTGATCAGAGAGTTTGTTAAAGTTTTCTGTGTAAGAACATCCCTTGCTGGGGTAATTTTAAAATACAATACCAAGGTGTTATAATGATTAAAATTTTTCACGGTTTATTGCAAAGAAGTTTGTTCGTGCCATTTGTGTTATCTGTTGTTTTGTGTATGGGCTGTATGAATGCTAAAAAAGCCGATGTCGCTGCGGATATTGAATTTTGGACATTTCCCAATTTTACCTCCGAAACCGGCGTCGAAGGAGATTTTGAAAAGAGTTTAATTGCCGCGTTTGAAAAAGAGAATCCTTCTATTAAGGTACATTTTACATTGATAAGTTTTACCGATGGAGCGGAAAAGATTGAAAAAGCTATAGCGGAAGGCAATGCTCCCGACATTATCTATGATGCGCCCGGTCGCATCATCGGTTGGGCTGGAAAGGGCTTGCTTGAACCGCTGGATGATGTGCTCGCAACTGAAAAACCGTATATTACTACCGAGCTTTTAACGGTGTCTGCCGGTAAGGATAGACGCACCTATATGTACCCCATGCATGAAGGTGCTTTTTCGATGGCGTTTAATAAAGAAATGCTCGAAGACCTTGGCCTTATCAATTTATTGCCGTATAAGCGGAGAGACCGCCAGTGGACGGTTGAGGAGTATGAAAGGCTTTTAACAGCCCTTAAAGAGAAGCTTCCTGCAGGAACCGTCCCGGGCGTTTTCTATTATAAAAATATGGGTGGCGACCAAGGTACCAGAGCTTTTTTGGTCAACCTTTACGGAAATGCAAATCTGTTAAATGGAGATTATTCAAGTTACATTTATAATTCCACCCAAGCGGTACGGAATGTAGACTGGACGGTACGTGCAATGAAACGGGGGCTCTTGCTCGACGGAAAGGATCTTACTTCAAATGATGCGATTGCAATGTTCGTTTCCGCTAAAGCCGCTCACACTATCTTGTATTCTCCTCAACTTAATAAAATGAATGACGGTAAACGGCGGTATAAAGGAAAAGATTTTACGCCGATCTATATGCCGTTTCCGAATAATGCCGACGCTCCGCTCCTTGAGTTTTTGGCGGGCGGTGCTTGTGTCTTTAACAACGGCAATGCAAATAAAATAAAGGCCGCAAAGAAATTCCTACATTTTGCCGCAACCGACGAAGTATGGGCGCCTAAGCTTATAAACGCAACCGGCGGTTTTCCTGCAAGCTCTAAAATTCAGATAGAAACTGAGGATGCCGAAATACTGTATAATTCGGTGCTTCAACGGTTCTTTGGTCAGTATTACAATAATATTACCGGTTTCGGTCAGATGCGCGGATACTGGAATACGCTTTTAAAAGAAGTCGCCTCGGGGAATGATATTCAAGCTGCACTGAATCGCTTTGTGCAGAATTCCAACGCTGCGTTGAAAGAATAGAACATCTTTAAAAACTTTACAGGGGAATATGATGATACATACAGTTTCACATAAGCAAAAAGAAACGAGTTTTTTTTCCATTAGAAATAAGATGATTACATCCTTTGCCGTATTTGCCGTCTCCATTTTAACAATTGTTTATATTGTTGCGATATACTTTGCTTCCGTTTCGCTTTTGAATAATACCGAATACTTCTTAAAAGAACTCGTAAAAAGTTCGTCAAAAGTTTTAGACGAACGCTCTCAGGCCTTGTTCGGAAAGTTGGAAGCGTTTTCAAACCTGCCGTTTATTCAAGACGACACCGTATCGTATCAAGAAAAAATAGAATTATTTAAAAATGAGATACAAATGCAAAAACAGCGCGGCTGGCTCAGTTTCGGTATAAGCGGACTTGACGGTATGTTGTACCGAACGGATAATACGGTTGAAAAAGTCGCAAGCGCCGATTGGTTTCAATCGGCACGTAAAGGAAAGTATATTATTACGGAACCTTCGCAGTCCGCTACCGATCGGAGATATATTTTTATCGTGGCAATTCCTATGAGGGACTTACAAGGGAAAATTACCGGCGTTATCAATGCGACGATTTTAGGTGATGCACTTTCAAATTTAATAAGCGATATTATTGTCGGCGAAACGGGCACTGCGTATTTGGTGAGTTCATCCGGAACCGTTTTAGGCAACCGCCGTCCCGAAATTCTGTATAAGAGTATCTACAATGAAATAATCGGAAGCGATACGAGTGCATTTGCAAAATTTCTTAAGCAGGCGCTTGCTTCGCATAAATCTTTGGTCAACGTATCCGAAATAAAAGGAGTCGAGTATATATCTGCCGTTGCCTCGATGCGGTATGCGGATTGGACACTCCTATTAACAGCTCCCATCTCGGAGTTTATGGCGGAGAACGTGACAAATCTTATTAAGACATTTATCATCATTGCGTTATGTCAATTGATTATTGCTATCGCGTTAGGTGTTCTTATTGCGCGTAATATTACCCGTCCGATTAATCATGTGATAGCAGCACTGAAAAATATTGCGCAGGGAGAAGGAGACCTTACGATTGAGCTTCCTGCAAGTGGTAAGGACGAAACGAGCGTATTGTCATCGTATTTTAATCAGACGATTTTAAAACTAAAAAATTCAATTCAAAAAGTCGGGGCGGATTCCCGCGAAATGGAATCGGTCGGTTCTGATCTCGAAAGCAATATGATGTCGGTCAGCGAAGTGGTCTCAAATATTACTGCCGGTATTGAAGATCTGAAAAAGCGGTTTGTCGAACAGGAAGAAAGCGTATCCGGCACGGCTGCCGCTATCGAACATATCATCAAAACGCTAAGGGGGTTGGATGAAAGTATCGGACAGCAAGCAGCTATGATTACCGAATCCTCTACCTCTTTTGATAAGATGTCGCACAGTATCAACACCGTAGGGGAAAATGTCGTGGAAACCCGTGAGGCTATCCGGAATCTTTCTGCGGCTACCAATGACGGCAGGGAAACACTTGTTAAAGCGAATGAGGTGTCGCAACGGATATCGGACGCATCGGGTGATTTGATTGAAGCGGGTGCCGTAATAGAAAATATTGCAAGTCAAACGAACCTGCTTGCAATGAACGCTGCTATCGAAGCAGCCCATGCGGGAGAGGCGGGGAAAGGCTTTGCCGTCGTCGCTTCGGAAATAAGAAAACTTGCCGAAGAATCGAGCGCTCAGGGTAAAAAGATTTCCATAACGCTTAAAAATCTCTCCGCCGAGATCAAAGCGCTTGCGGATTCCGCATCGGGTGCCGTTGAAAAGTTTAATATCATTTCGGGATACTCAAAAGGTTTGAGCGGCTCCATCGAAGGAGTGGTTCAAGCGATGGACGAGCAGGAAGAAAACGGAAAAATCATCTGGGGTATTATCAACGATGTTACCGGCGTGACAAACGAGGTAAAAAGCGGTTCCGGCGATATGCTTGCCGACGGTGAGAAGGTCGTTTCAGCAACAAAGCGGCTGGACGATTTAACGCGTATCTTGCGGGAAAATATCGAGAATATCGCTTCTCAGACGGAGCTGATCAATGAAGCGGCACAAGAGTCTCTTGAAATTGCCGTAAAAAATAAGCAAAGTATAGACGGTCTTGTCTTGGAAGTAGGCAAGTTTAAAACAGAGAAATAATCACAGAAGGTTTGCGTTGCAAACTCGATTATTTACGGATGCGCGTAAGGCGCATGACTAAAGGTTTTTTCGGATGTTGAAACATCCTGCAAAACCTTTTATAGGAGATATGATAAAAGTACCGTCTGAAATGGCGCCGGTACTTTTTATCTCAAGTTTGCGTTGCAAACTCGATTATTTACGGATGCGCGTAACGCGCATGACTAAAGGTTTTTTCGGATGTTGAAACATCCTGCAAAACCTTTTATAGGAGAAGGTATGAAAACAGTAAGAGTAACTTTCGGCCTGTTGTGTATGGTAGCATTGATTGTACTGACAACGATAGGCTGTGAAAAGAAAGAAAGCGGAGAGAAATCCGAGCATCACCTTGATAGGACAAAAGAGTTCGTCACGGTTGCAACAGGCCCGACAAGCGGTATTTATTTCCCGATCGGCGGAGCTTTTGCCGAAGCCTTAAAATCGGCTGGGTATAATACCAGTTCACAAGCGACCGGCGCGTCAGCCGAAAATATTTCGATGATCTCCAAAGGAGAGGCTGAGCTTGCAATCGCAATGCAGGACTCCGTCATGCAAGCATATAAGGGCTTCGGCGCCTATGAAGGTAAAGCAAATCCTAAGCTGAGAGCATGTATGCGTTTGTGGCCGAATTACGTACAGCTCGTAACGCTGCGTAAATCCGGTATTAAAACCGTCGCAGACCTGAAGGGAAAACGTGTCGGTGTCGGTGCTGCAAACTCCGGTGTTGAGTTAAATGCCCGTATGATTTATGAAGCCTATGGGTTGACATACTCCGATAGCAAGGTTGACTATTTGTCTTACGGTGAAGCAATCGATCAAATGAAAAACGGTCAGTGCGATGCAGCTTTTGTTACCTCCGGTTTGCCGAACGGAACGATTATGGAGCTTGCTACCAGCTATGATATGGAAATTGTTCCTATTGATGGGGCAGGTAGAGATGCGCTGATTCAAAAGTATCCGTTTTTCTCGCAAACGATTATTCCGGCAAACACTTATAACAACACAACAGATGTAGATACTGTCTTTGTATATAACATCATGTTGGTAAACAGCGACCTTTCCGAGGATGTCGTGTACGATATGCTGACTGTTATCTTCGATAATATTTCGACGATTAAAGCATCGCACAATGCGGCAAATAAGCATATCGATTTGTCCTTCGGTGTAGAGGATGTAAAAATTCCACTGCATCCGGGCGCTGCAAAGTTCTGGCAGGAAAAAGGCTTTAAGACTCCACAGAATTAACGGATACGTTGGATGGAACGGCTTTTTGTTGTATTGCGGCTCATGCCTATGCGGACATCCTTGCATAAAGCGTGTCCGTTTATTTTTTTCGTATTGCTGCTGACAAGCTGTTCCTCCAGTGAGTCTGTCGAAATTTCAAATCAGGTAACGAAAGAACGATATTGTATACAGACAGTGCAGATAGGCGATGTTCTTTCGTTTGAGTGGGAACATTCGTTTGAACATATCTTATGGAAAGAGTTTTATCGGGTAACCGATGAACATACGTTTAAACTTTTTACCATTGCCGTTCAAGGTTTCGGTGCCGGTATTCCGGCGGAGATGGACTGTACTTACCGATATGAGGACGGGTTTATCTATATGGAACATATAGAAGGCAGCGTGTTCAAAGAGTTTAATTGGATCCATTCGCAAAAGCATCTCAAAAATATCACGATAAATGATACCGTGCTCATACGGGGAGAAGAACTTCCCCAGCGGGCAAAAATACGGCTAAGCTTACAGAGACTTAGAAAGCCTTCCTATAACCAAAATAACAAAACGATTCTGTAATTTTGCAGGCTTTTTGGTTTTTAGATAGCTAAAATGAGGAGCGATGCCGTTGGAAATAACAAACAGCTTTGACTTATAGTCATGTGCCGTAAGTTGGTTTGCAATATTGCGCATAAAGGACGGTATCTTAAGCGGCGGAACCACGAATTTGTCAATAGCCTCTTTCCCCGTACTTATAATTTTTACTTCGTATCCGATATTTCGGAGTTTTTATTGTGTGAAATTCCGATGGAGAATACCTCATTGCATATTTTACGATTTTATGGCATATACCGATTATGACTTCAATTATTTCGTGGAACGTAAACGGCATCCGCGCCGCCCAAAAAAAAGGTTTTTTGGAATGGCTTTATATCGAAAACCCTGATGTACTGTGTTTACAGGAAACAAAGGCTCGGAAAGAGCAGCTGACTTCAGAATTGATCAACCCTGTTTGGAAAGAAGGCGTCTATAAAACATATTGGCAGGCAGCAAAAAAGCCCGGCTATTCGGGAACCGCCGTCTTCTGCAAAAAGGAACCGCTCAATATCCGCACGATGAACATTCCCGCCTTTGACGATGAGGGACGAGTGCTGGTAGCCGATTTTAAGACGGTATCGGTTATTTCCGCCTATTTTCCTAATTCCCAAGAAGGAGGAGCTCGGCTCGGCTATAAGCTCGATTTTTGCGCTGCGATGCTTGAGTTTTGTAATGCACTGCAAAAAGAAGGTCGGCATATTGTACTCTGCGGGGACTACAATATTGCGCATAATCCCATAGATCTTGCCAATCCAAAGGCAAACGAGCAAAATCCCGGCTATCTACCCGAAGAGCGGGCATGGATGGATACCTTTACGCAGGCGGGATACACCGACACTTTCCGGCATTTTTGTGCGGAACCTCATCAATATACGTGGTGGAGCTACCGTTTCCATGCCCGCGAGAAAAATATCGGGTGGAGAATAGACTATCACTGTGTAGACAACGCCTTTTTACCGAATATTTGCGAATCATCAATTAAAGCCGATGTATTGGGTTCCGACCATTGCCCCATCAAGTTGGTCTATAAGGAATAATGCGGCAGGCTATGTTTGCGGTATCGTGTACAATGCTTGTAACCGTACCTTGACATTTTTTATGTCATTATTATGATACAACACATGAAAATTTTATTAACTTTTTTTTATTTGAGTGCCGCTGCTCTTGTATTCAGCGCTGAAAGTACTGTGTTATATCGTCAAATAGTCAATGTTAAGGCTCTTTCCAATGGAGCAGAAAAAACGATTTACAGTACTATAGACAAAGAATCAGTTGAAAACAAAGTAATGCTGATCGTAACGGCACTCCCATCGGGAGATATTGAAATACGGTCGGATAAATTCAAACTGGGAAGGATGCCCTTCTCTTCATCTTTTCAATTTATTATTCCTCAAGAGGAAATAATACAAAATACAGTCGGCGGATATATTATTGACGGTCTTACCGGAATCTATAAGGTCGCGATGTCAAAGCCGCAGGCTGTATTGACGGGTACGCTCAGCCCTTTTACCTGTGACCTTACCTTAGCAGTAGACGGTATGGGGAAGAAACTTACCATGCAGCTTTATTCCGTAAAAGTTCAAGCGTCTAATTCTAATAATGAAGAAACCGAACTTCCAGTGAATGAGGGGGAAGACTCGTCCGGCTCTACCGATCAGAATCAATAACAATCGCTTCCTGCACCTTTTCTTTTGTCGGGTCGGGGGCGGTTTTTATCTTAAAGATAAATACATAATATTTTATGCATATCAGCAATATGATGATAATACGGGCATAGATATTCTTTGAAAAATAAAACCCGGCAATCAACATTGAAGAAGCGAACCCTAAAATAACTATTTTACTTTTGAGCGTCATTGTACGGGTTTCATTAAACTTTTTAACATGCTTTTGATACAGCTTCGTAGAAAGGAGCCATCTATGCATACGATCTGAACCTTTTGCAAAACAAAACAATGCGGCAAGCACGAAAGGGGTGGTTGGCAAAATAGGCAAAGCCACACCAAGTACGCCAAGCCCTAAAAAAAGGCATCCTGCTACAAGCCAAATATATTTCATAATATTTCCCTACATTCTAAATTCTTCACCGAGATAAACCTTCCGCGCAATCTCGGAGTCCAATATCTTCTGACGCGGCCCTTGTTCCACGATTTCACCTTTATTGATGATATAGGCACGATCGGTAATTTCCAAGGTATCGCGGACATTGTGATCGGTAATAAGCACTCCGATATTTTGGCGGGCAAGTAATCGAATAATCAGCTTAATATCGTGTACAGCGATCGGATCAATACCGGCAAAGGGTTCGTCGAGTAATAAAAACTTAGGTTCGATAGCCAGTGCCCGTGCGATTTCAGTACGCCTGCGCTCTCCACCCGACAAAGTATAGGCAGGTTGTTTTCGATTGGCGGTTATACCGAATTCTTCCAGTAGCGCATCCAGTTTTGCCTTTCGTTCTGCACGGCTTAAGTCTTTTCGTGTTTCCAAAATAGCATCGATATTTTGCTCGACGGAGAGTTTACGGAATACGGAAGCCTCCTGCGGCAAATAGGATATACCGATGCGAGCGCGCTTATACATTGGAAGATCGGTTATACGGTGATCGTCAAGGTAGATACTACCGGAGTTTGGCGTATAGAAGCCGACAATCATGTAAAAGCTCGTCGTTTTCCCCGCACCGTTTGGTCCGAGCAGTCCGACGACTTCTCCCTGTGCCATAGAAAAACTGACATCACGGACAGCTTGTTTTTTATGGAACGATTTATTCAAGCCTTCCACACGTAATATGCTTTTAGACATATAAGCATCTATAGAATACCGAGAGGCATACAAGAAATCGCTTCGTGCCGGCTTATCATTACTCTCGGCATCTTGAAGCGGTTCGGCGTTAAGCAATGCCATTTCCGTATTTTGTTCGGAATGCTCAATATCATGCTGCAGTACATCTTCTTGGAGCAAATCGTTAAGGTCGTCACTCATGGTGTTTTGGTTTCTTCCTTTGACGAAATCGCTCCCTTTGGGGGAGTTTCCGTTTTTGTTGTTTCTTCTTCTTTTTCTTCGGTAACCGAGCCGCTCACCTTTCCTTCAAGTTTAATATCCTCGGTATCAAGATTGACTGAAATTCGAGCAGCCTTAAATTCATCTTTTCCTTTCTTAACCGTAGGCTTCCCCGTTAATTCAAGCATAGAAGTATTCCGGTTATACACGGCAAAAAGCGAATCACAAGCAATACCCTTGCTCTTTAATTTTACAGCCATTTGCAAAAGAATAATTTCATTCTTTTGATTATACTCAATACGTTCGGCGGATGTTTCCACCTTATTTTTGGTATCCTCAACCTTCGCTTGTCCCATGAACTCAGCGACTTCCGTTTCACGGTCATAAGATAACGAAGCGGCGGAAAACGTAAAGCCTTTTTCGGCATCTTCTCCAGTCACACTCCCGCTCGCTTTAATATATCGGTAATCTTTACCGTATAGTTCGATACGTTCCCCATAAATATTGAGGGAATCAACGCTTACCTTTGCGTTACCGGTCAGCGAGGTTGAGGTTTGTCCTTTTCCGCCCGATCCTTGCAGCTTATCGGCAGAAAAAGTAATTTTTGCCGGAGCTGCCGATACAAGCGAGGCAATCAGAAAAAAAGAAACAAGGACACAGAGCTGCTGCCGTAATCTATACATAGTGAAAAAATGAGAGTCGATATACACCGTAGATAATCTTATTCATTTGCTTTAGTGTGAGCCGGTTACCGAATAGCCTGCATCCGTTACGGCAGCTTTGAGCGCATCGATTGTTACGGTATCGGGATAGGTAACAGAGGCAGCCTTTGCATCCAAATCGACTTTTGCCGATACCCCTTCGATAGCGTTCAACGCTTTTTCAACCCGAGCAGAACAATGCCCGCAGGACATCCCTTCAACAGTCAATGTGATATTCTTCATATCGATATGCTCCTTATCAGTTATATTTTCAGGCTTTGCCGGCGATTTTACTTCCGTTTGCGATTCCGGTTCGGCGGCAGAACAGATACAGGCATCAGTTTGTACACTACACGCAGCAGGCTGTGCATCATCGTACTTTTCACCGGTAGGAACAGCTCCGCAGTATTGCATATTATGAGCCTCCTGTGCAATACGTTTCGGACGGAATCTGTTCAACCGCAATGCATTGGTAACCACCGACACCGAACTAAAGCTCATTGCGACGGCGGCAAACATGGGACTGAGCCTGAGTCCGAATAGAGTATAAAAGAGACCTGCCGCAAGCGGGATACACAGCGAATTGTAAAAAAGCGCCCAGAACAGGTTTTGTTTAATGGTACGCATAACGGTTTTACTGAGCTGAATCGCAGTAACCGCCGTTTCAAGACTGTTATTCATTAGGACGATATCCGCGCTTTCTATCGCGATATCCGTGCCGCCGCCGATTGCGATACCGACATCCGCAGCAGTCAGTGCGGGAGCATCGTTAATACCGTCGCCGATAAAAGCCGGTGAAAAGCCTTTCGACCGATAATATTCGACTTTTGCTTTTTTGTCCTGCGGCAACAATTCCGCTACGACATCTCCGATACCGACAATCCTTTGGATAGCCTCTGCCGTCCGTTGATTATCTCCGGTAAGCATAACCGTATGGATGCCCATTTCATGGAAATCGCGAATGGCTCGAATGCTGCCTTCCTTTACCGGATCGGCGACGGCAATAAGCCCGACACATTCATCCCCTATTATAACCAACAACGGAGAAGCGCCTTTTTCGGCAGCTTCCGCAAGCCGCGTATGGATCGCTTCCGATATGGGAATAGCCAATTCCTTGCAGAGTTTCGTATTTCCGGCGCCGATTCTTACATTTTCGATTAACGAGATTCCGTTAAGCTCATCGACTGTAGCCGTTCCGCAGATTCCCTTTCCATGTATCGCCATAAAATCACTCACTTTAAACGGCGATAGTTTTTTTTCTTCTGCTGCCCGGATGATTGCATGGGCAAGCGGGTGTTCGGATAAATGTTCAAGGCTGTAGGCAACCCACAGGATATCATTGTCGGTGTAGCGTTCGGAAAATACTTCAATGCGCTGCAACGTCGGTTTTCCTTCCGTAATAGTCCCTGTCTTATCGAGCAAAACAGCGGTAATGCGGTGAGCGAGTTCGAGTCCTTCCGCGGAACGGATAAGGATACCAAGCTGAGCACCCTTGCCGGTACCGGCCATAATCGCAGTCGGCGTTGCAAGGCCAAGCGCACAGGGACAGGAAATAACCAACACGGAAATAGCGGTCGAAAGTGCAAACTCAAAAGTCGCCCCTGCGATAAGCCAAGAGATAAAGGCAACAAGCGAGATCAGCATGACAATCGGCACAAAATAGCCGCTGATAACGTCAGCCAGCTTTGCAACCGGAGCCTTTGATGAGGACGCTTCTTCGACAAGCGCAATAATCCGCGCCAATGTCGTGTCATTCCCTACTTTGTCCGCCCGGAAAGTAAAGCTACCCGATAAATTATGCGAGGCGCTAATCACCGAATCTCCAACAGTCTTTTCGACCGGGATGCTTTCTCCGGTAATGGCCGATTCGTCGAGCGATGTGCTTCCTTCTATTATGGTACCGTCAACGGGTAAGGTTTGCCCCGGGCGGATAACGATGGCATCGCCAATCACAATATTTTCGACGGGAATTTCAATTTCCGTACCATTCCGTAATACATGAGCTGTCTGCGGTCGGAGCTGTATCAATTTTTGTAATGCCTCTGAAGTCTTCTTTTTTGCCCGTGCCTCCAAAAATTTTCCCAAGGAAATCAGCGTTAAAATCATTGCTGAAGATTCAAAATAGAGATCCTTCATATAGAGCTGCACGACATCTAATTGACCGTGCCCTAGGCCGTATCCGATCCGGTACAGCGCAAAAACTCCGTAGATCACTGCGGCGCCGGAACCGACAGCGATAAGACTGTTCATATTCGGTGCGCGGTGATATAAGCTCGTAAGTCCGTTAGTAAAAAAACGGCGGTTCAGTATGAGAACCGGCAGCGTGAGCAGAAATTGCGTAAAGACAAAGATGAGAGCATTCTCGGCTCCTGCAAAAAAGGGGGGAAGAGGCAACTTGAGCATCCGTCCCATTGACACATACATCAACGGAATCAGAAAGAAAAGGGAGAAGATGAATTGTTTTTTTTCAGCATCGGCGATTTCAGAATCAGTCTTTTGAACAGACGGTCGCACCGTATTTTCTTCAGACAGCGGAAATGCTCCGTAACCGATTTTTTCTATCGTTTGTATGATGGTATCGGTATTAAGGGTATCGGGATTATAGGTGACGGTCATCCGATTTGTTAAGAGATTGACCTGCACCGTCTCTACACCGGCAAGACGACTTACCGCCTTTTCTACATTTGCGGAGCAGGCGGCACAGCTCATACCGGTAACGGTAAAATAGCGCGTTTGCATATCGGTAGTATAGTAGAATACGGGGCTAAAGGCAAGCAAAACGCATTGTTAAGGAATGTGAGAAAAGATACAGTCACTGTTTTGCCGAAGACGAGGCAACCGCATCTTCCGATACGGTTGCCTTTTAATTTTTTTCACCTCGTTATCAGCTGTGCTGATGAAGTATTTCCAAAAACTAATCACGTTTTTGAAAATACTCTACAGTAAATACGCGTACTGCGTCTTTACCGCATTGATAATCTGCAAGAGCTCTTTGGGAAGAGCGGTTTCCGTTGCAAGCGTGATGTCGCGGACTTCTCCGGCAAGCCGCACCCTGCATCGGCTGCGTGCATCATCAAGATAGAGGAAGCCTTCATTTGTGCTGTCGAGGAAGTCTTTTTCCGAGTGGAACAGCGTGAATTTATCCTTGTACGGAGCGCTCTCGTAGGGGCAGAATGTCGCGCAGTTGCCGCACTCGTTACACATACCGTCCACGTGAACAATCTGCTTCATACACATACCGGGTACCGTGAGCGCAAGGTTCGCGCGGTTCGGGCACACATCGACGCAAGATTCACAGACAGTCGAGCATTCCAAACAGCGGACGCTTTCTTTCGCAACGCCGTCGGAGGCGGCAAGGTTCATCGGCATTAAAATTGCCCGCTTTGAGTACGCCGATGCGGTAACGGGGTTGTAGTTCAGCATTGTAAACTGAGCCGTCCACGCCTGCGCCTTTACCGACTCGATAATCGCCTTCGCCGCTTTGGTTGCATTGGCAATAGCTTGTACAACCGTGGCAGGCCCCGCGGCGCAATCCCCGATGACATACACGTTCTTCACATTCGTTTCAAACGTAGCGGGATTGTATTGCGCTCTTCCTTTTCCGTCCAGCGCAATGCCGGATTCTGCAAAGAGATCGGTGTCGATTTTTTCACCGATAGATGCAATTACGGTGTCGGCGGGGATGTCTACAAACTCACCCGACGGTACCGGTTTTTGCCGGCCGTCTGCGCCCCGTTCACCGAGCTTCATCTTTTCGCAGCGCAAAATTCCGTTTTCATACGAAACAGGCGCAAGCAGTTCTTTAAATTCAACCCCGTCTTCCAAGGCGAGTTCCAGTTCTTCCGCATCGGCGGGCATAAACTGCTTGGTTCTGCGGTATACGATAAAGGAATGTTCAACCCCCTTCGTACGCTTTGCAACGCGGGCGGCATCCATCGCGGTGTTTCCCGCACCGAGGATCACGACGTTTTTCCCCAGCTTGAGCGTTTCGGGCGCTTGCTTCGCCTGTTCAAGGAATTCGATAACGTTTGCTGCCGCTCCTTTTTCCAAAGCCAGCGCACTCTGCTTCCACGCGCCGATAGCAAACACGACATGGGTAAAGCCCTGTTTTTTCAGCGCTTCAACGGAACGCTGTTCGCTGTTATACACGAAGGAAGCGCCGAAGGAAGATGCTAGCTCAACATCCTGCCCGATCGACGCAGCAGGGATTCTGAACTCAGGGATGACGTACTGCACGATACCGCCGGCGCGCGCTTTCTTTTCAAACACGGTAACGTCCGCTCCGTCGCGAGTTAAAAAATAGGCGGCTGCAAGACCGGCAGGGCCGGCTCCGATAACGGCAACCTTCGCTCCGTTTTTCTGCGCCGGTTTTTGTGTCTTTATGTTTTGTTTCAAAGTCTCGATCGCATGGCGCGCCGCTTCGAGTTTAACGGCACGGATATGCACATGATCTTCATAGAAATTGCGGGTACAGCCGGTCATACAGCGATGGTTACAGATCGTACCGGTGATGAACGGCAGCGGGTTTTTATCGGTGATAACACGGAGCGCTTCTTCGTATTTTTGCTCGCCGGTCAGCCTGATATAGGCGGGAATATCCTGATTGATGGGACAGCCGGAAATACAGGGAGCGGCAAAGCAGTCGGCAAGCGGCACCTTTGCAGGAATCTTGAGGAACGCTTCAGGCTTAACCGATTTGCGATTGCGCGGGTTTTCAACAACGGCATTTGAAAGGCGGCGCAGTTTTTCCACGTCGATAGAAAAATCCTTGTTAAACGGCTTGGCTGTCAGCTCGCCAACCAGCTGCTGGCAACGGGCATATCCACCCGGCTTCAAAATTGTTGTTGCAATCGTAATGGGGCAAATTCCCGTTTCGTAAATATCGGCAATGTTAAAATAATCCGCGCCGCCCGAATAAGAAATACGGAGCTTTCCGTTAAAGACTTCCGACAATTTCAGCGCAACGGCGATAGACAGCGGGAACAGCGACCGTCCCGACATATACATTTCCTGTCCGGGTAGCTCCCCGCGGGCAATGTCTACGGGGAAGGTGTTGGTAATCTTAACCCCGAACATCAGTCCGCGCTTATCAGACTCCTGCAGCAAACGCTCAAGCATGGGTACCGCATCGCTGAACTGTAAATCATCTTTAAAATGATGATCGTCAAACTGAACGTACTCATAGCCCATCTTGTTCATACGATCGCGGGCAAATTCATAGCCGAGCAGCGTGGGGTTACACTTGATATAGGTATGGAGGTGTTTTTCCGTGATGAGGTACATCGCGATGCGTTCGATTTCGGCAGGCGGACAGCCGTGCAAAGTGGAAAGCGTAATGGAGGTACACACCTGCGTCGGCAATCCGCGGAGGAAGGCTTCCGACACGGATGGGAACAAATCGGTATGGCTTAAAAGGTAGTCGGTACATTCCTTCCACACCGGCGTATTCGAGGCGTTCCGCATCCCTTCGATAAAGGCGTCAACTTTCGGGGTCTTAATCCCTTCAAGGTCGTAGCCGACGCTCATGTTAAAGATAAAACCGTCGGGGCTGCCGAGACCGTATTCCTGCGAAATCACTTTAAGCGCAAACCACGCCTTTACATACTCGTCAAAAGCCTGCGGTACGCGCAGCTCGGTAGACCATTCGACATTGTAACATTCGTCCGCCGCATTGATACACGGCTTTGCAACCGGCAGGTCTTTCTCCGTCTAACTTTTGGACAGTCTTTAGCTCGAAGAACCGGCAGCCCGCAGCATACGCAGCAACGATATTTTGCGCCAACTGTGTGTGCGGCCCCGCAGCCGGCCCAAGCGGGTTTTCAAACCGCTGCCCGAACAGTTCCAAATAACGTTTGGAATCGGCGCGGTACAGTTTTTTTAACGCCGAAAATCGTCCCCTCGGTTTGATACTCCGTTCTAATCCATTCCATCAAATTCTTGAACGGTATCGGGTTCATTCTATCACTCATACTCTATTTTCTCCCTTGTATCATCATAAATTCGATACAATTGCAGTGTGAATAACTGCTCCGTTTACCTCTAAAAACTTCAGTTTTTAGAGGTTTTCCTTAAGCTTATTTGCGATGTTTTAATTTAAGTTACTGTACTATAAGGACTTAAATTAAAACTCGCTGGGCATATCTAAAAATCTAACCGAGTTTTTAGATATGCCCAGGTATTCCTCAGATGCATACTCTTGTGAATACCGGGGAGATTACTTTCTACAACCTCTTCCACAGGGCGGCGCTGACTTCCCGCGCTTTGGCAAAGACGGCTTCTTCGTCGGCGACGGTAACAACGCGATCCTTCATCAGCACCTTGCCTGCCGCGATGGTCGTTACCACGTTACGGCCATTCATACCGAACAGAATGTGGCCGTTCGCGTTACCGGCATGGAGAGGCGTCAGCGGGTTATAGTCGGTAACGATTACGTCAGCATTCGCTCCCGCTTTAAGGACGCCGAGCTCACCGTCAAAGTAGCGCGCGGCAATCTTTGCGTTATTGGTAAACAGCATTTCGGGGATTTCCGTCCATGCGGCGGTGGCATCGCAGGTGTTGTGCTTGTGCAGGATATTTGCAACCTTGTACGATTCAAGCATATCGCTCGTATATCCGTCCGTACCGAGCCCGATCAAAATGCCGCGCTTAAAGATTTCCAACACCGGCGGACAGCCGACCGCATTACCCATATTCGATTCGGGGTTATGCACGACCATCGTATCGGTTTCTTTCAATAAATCCATTTCCAAAGGATTGATGTGGATACAGTGCACGGCAAAGGTATTTTTACCGAGGATATCAAAATCGTAGAGGCGCTGTACAACCCGCTTCCCGTGTTTCTGCACCGAATCGAACACATCGGACATACCCTCCGCAACATGGATGTGGTATCCTGCGCCCGCCGGAAGCTGAGAAGCGCAGTATTCGAGTGTTTTATCCGACAGTGTGAATGCGGCATGGAGCCCCATCATCGCCGCCTGCTTGGGATTTTTCTTCTTTTGACAAGCGCGGATAAATTCGGCATTTTCTGCAACCGCTTTTTTCATCTCAGCCTCGCCGTTCCGGTCCGAAACTTCATAGCAAAGGTTCACCCGCAACCCGAGTTCTTCGGCAACATCCGCAAGAGTAAAAAGGCTCCCCGTTGTTTCGCCGTAGCTTGCATGATGGTCAAAAACCGTCGTTACGCCGTTTTTAATACAGTCGATCAGCGTCGTGTAAGCGCTGTATTTCGTATCCTCTAAAAGGAGATTATTATCAAGATGCCACCACAGCCCTTCCAAAATATCCAAGAAATTCTGCGGATTGTAATTTTTTAACGCAATGCCGCGGGCAAAAGCGCTATAAATATGATGATGCGTGTTAATAAAGGCAGGCATGATGCACCGCTTTTTTGCATCGATATATTCCGCTGCGGGGTACTTTGCCCGCAATTCGGCATCGGTACCGACCTCTTTGATTGAACTTCCCTCAATGCAAACACAGCCGTTTTCGATAAAAGGCTTGTTCGGATCGCGGGTAATAAGCATACCATTTCCAACTAATAACATAGAATGATCCCTCCACGCTTGGGTAAACGCATCAGATTTAGGTTTTAACAGCCCCGCAGAATAAGTGAGTTCGTCCAACCAGAATTTCGCCGCTTCACGACTCAAATGGTTGTTCGTCCTCACTTATTCTGCGGATTTTGATATTAGCCATCTGATGTGTTTACCCTTCTTGTAACATAAAAGTGTGCGAAATGTTATCGAAAATTTCGCACACAAGGAAGGCAACCGTTTGAAATAGTTCTGCTACGGTTGCCATGGATACACAACACAAAGATATTTGCACTTTCTTCAGTATCCCATAGAATTAGATAAAACGCAAGAAAAAACTAAAAAAAATTTGGAAGGCCTAAATTTTTTTATGACTAACTGATTCTCTGCACGAATCAATATCGCTCTACAGCTGCCAGCATTCGGTAAGCCACTGCTGTACTGCCCTAAAGCGTTCAAGCATTTTATCGTGATGCCCGAACGGATCGAACACAACGGTTGTATGTGCTATCTGCACTCTAAGCGCCTGATGTACTTCTGCTGCGTATTTCGGCGCATTCTCTAACCGGTTGCCGTGTTTTCCGCCCTCTCTCTTTCCATTCAGCAAATAGACAGAGGCATTGCTATGCAAAACTTTGTGTTCACGGCAGTATTCCGGAAATCCGGGATACCAAAACGAACCGCAAAGGGAAAATATATACGGTATATCGGTATATTCGAATAAACTCCACACGGCAGCTAAGCCGCCGAGGGAATGGCCGCCATATGCAAGCCTCGAATCGTCAAGGGGATATTTAGTTTTCAGTTCGGGCAGTAGTGTCTTGAACAATAGATGATGATATTCCGCGCCCTTGCCGCCAAAAGGAGGACAATCGGTACGGAATGACTCGGCAGCCCATGGTGTATAGTCGTCAAATCGGCTGCGTGCGTGCAGCCCGAACAAAAAAATACTCGAGGCCAGTGATTTCAGATATTCAATCTGTCCGTCGTTGACAAAAACCGCAGGATAACGGTGCTGCAGGTTATATTCTGCAGGTTCCGACACGGTAATGTCTATACCGGACAGACTGATATGGTTCGTTATATCGCGTTTCGTGCTGAAGCTACTTCCGCAGGAAGGCATCAACAGCTTCCAAGGCATTCAGCACAGCCGTACCATAGTCCATCAGCTCATCATAGGAAATCGTCATAATTTTACGCTGAGCAATAGCGGGTACGTCAACTAGTACTACATTTGCCTGCAAAGACGAAATCGCATTTGCGTCTAATTTTTTATTCCGGTCGCTCGTTACATAGATGATCAGTTCAGGATTCATAGTTATCAGATTTTCTGTCGTAAGCCCTGACGTACCCGTTGCAATATTGGTATAACCGAGTACATTCAGGAGACTTTCTTGCAATGCAGATTTATACGCCCCGAACGTTGTGCCATTATATGCACACATAATAAGCGCCTTCTTAAAAGAAGTCCCCTTTGTTGAAATATGTTGCAGCACAGCATTCAAACGCTGTTCGAGTTGCTTTGCATACGCTTCTGCCTTGTCCTGTACATTAAAAATAATGCCAAGATTTCTCACATCTTCGATAATATTTTGAAGGTCTTGCTTGATATTTAAAACCGAAGCTTTTTGTGCATATATCGGGATACCGTTTTCATTCCAAAAGCTCACCGTACCCAAAGATTTTTCGGAAAACATCATGTTTCTACCGAGCACTGCATCCGGTTCATACGAAAATACCACTTCCCGGGAAACGGTTTTCTTATTCCCGATATGAGGGATAGAATCGATCGCTTTCTTATACTTACCGGTCACTGCATTATCCGGATCCAGCATACCGATAATACGATCCTGCAAGCCGAGTTCAATCAGCATTTCCGTCATTGAAAGATTATTGGTAATAACCTTTTTAGGCGCTTGCTTAAAGACCTGTGTTATTACTTTGCCATCTTTGTCATAGGTGGTAACGCTGACCGGATATGCCGTTTCCGCACTCACTGCGGCAGCAAGAAAAAGAGCCAATGCAATACTAATACATTGCTTCATTTGAATAACCTCCTGAGAGTTGTGTGACTCTCTAAAAACTGAGATATAGATTTTTAGAGATGCCGATGTCTTTTCTATCTATCAAAGATAGCATAGCCAAAGATATTATAGCGGCCCCCTATAGTGAATCATCGCCTGCGAATCCTCTGTCCAGCTGATATTGCAGCGAACACCGTAGATCGTCAGCATGGATTCTTCGGTAATAGTTGTGCGAGGACTTCCTTCATATAAAATATCCCCGTCTTTCATCAAATACAAATAATCCGAATACCGGCATGCCAACTGTATATCGTGCAGCACAGCCAGTACGTTAATCCGTAAATCTTTTACAATCTGCAATATCTCCAGCTGATATTTTATATCCAAATGGTTGGTCGGTTCATCCAGCAATAAGAGAGAAGGTTGCTGAGCGATTGCACGGGCAAGCACAACCCGCTGTTTTTCTCCCCCTGATAGCGATTGATACGGCTGATCTTTTCGAGTCAACATCCCGACCTTTGCCAGTGCATCCTGTATAATGGTAAAATCCTCTTCTCGTTCGGTTTGCATAAAGCGGATATGAGGTGTCCGCCCCAGCATCACAATATCCTGTACCGAACAGTTGAAATTCAGCGTATTAAATTGTGCGACAACCGCCATTTCCTTTGCCGAATCCTTGAGGCGGACAGCACGGATGTCTTTTCCGTCAAGATACACGGCACCCGAGTCCGGTTTGATAATCCGGTAGATATTTTTTAAGAGCGTCGTCTTACCGCACCCGTTTGGTCCAAGTATCGTATAAAATTTATGCCCGTCCGCATGGAGCGATATACCTCGTAAAATTTCTTTATGAGCGATACTGCAGTGGACATCCTTGCACATCAAATCCATATTACTGCCCTGCTCCCCGTTGGTGCTTTGCAACAATAAAGATAAAAAACGGAGCTCCAACCAATGCAGTGAATATCCCGATCGGTAATTCCGCATTTTGAATCAATATTCGCGCACATACATCCGCCCAGATAATAAAAAGCGCACCCAAGAGTGCTGCGACGGGAAAGAGTCTACGATGGTTTGCTCCCACAAGTGCACGGGCAATATGCGGGGTAATCAGCCCAACAAACCCGATGATTCCACAGACAGACACCAATACACCGGTTATTACCGCAATGACTGCCATAAAAAGATACCGATAGAAGTAGAGCGAAATCCCCAACGTTATCGCGACTTCATCGCCCATCATCATTGCATTAAAAACGCGGTACTGTAAGAAGAAAAAAAAATACGAAAGGCTGACTACGAGCAGCGGTAACGGGAGTGATGACCATGAAGTACCGGCAAGAGAACCCATTGTCCAAAACTTAACCGTCATAATACTGTCAGAATTTGCCCCAATTGAAATGATAAAATTGGCAAACGCCGTAAACAGGGCATTTACCACGGTACCTGATAAGATGAGACTTGTCGTGGTCATCTTTCGCTGTGATGAAGCGATGATCAGCACCAATATGGTCGCGGCAATCGCGCCGAGAAAGGCTCCAAGCCCTACGGCAGAAATAAAGCCGAGAATGATACTGACAACAGCCCCAAATGTTGCACCGGCAGAAATACCCAAAATGTACGGCTCAGAAATCGGGTTGTTGACCGTTGTCTGCATAACGCATCCACAAACGGCAAGCCCTGTACCGGTAAAAAACCCGAGTAAAACCCGCGGTACACGCATATTCCATACAATCGCAATAGCAGCGTTTGAAATACCGGTCAGTAAATTGGGGACAACTGCTTTTCCCAGCATAATCCGGTATGTATTTGCCAATCCGATTTTAACAGGGCCGAGCGAAACAGCAATAAATATGGAAAAAATCGTTATCGCTATCAGGAATAAAAATAAAACAAGATGTTTTACTGTTTCAACAGAGAATTTTTTTTGCAGCATCAATGTATTCTTCTTGTTTACCTCGGTTTACAAGCTAGTGCTGTTATAGCATATTTTAATACATTCTGCAAGAAGTTTACCTCCCGGCATTCCATGAGACATCATTCGTCGCAAACGCGCCTCTCATCCCATGCTTTTATTATTGCTTATTTTTTGAGTAGCCTTTTTAAAAACTTGAGTTCCATGTTCTACTTACCGCCCCCTCTTTACCGATTCTTTCTTTCTATACTAATATAGATCTCATAAAATATTAGTATAGAGATCTTACAAACAGAGAGGAGTAATGCAATGGGATTGATAACAGCAGCGCTCAGCGCAGTAGGCGGCGGTTTAGCGGATCAGTGGCTTGAGGTTGTCGAAGCGGATGATATGGGTGAGGGCATCGTACTCGCAAAGGGTGTACCGGTGCGCACGGATAAGCGTAATAGGAATACCAAAGGCTCAAGCGATGTGATTTCTAATGGGTCGATTATCCATGTTAATCAAAATCAGTTTATGATGCTGGTAGACGGCGGAAAAATTATCGACTACACGGCGGAACCGGGATATTTCAAGGTTGATAACAGTTCGGCTCCCTCTCTTTTCAGCGGCGGCTTCGGCGATGCCTTAAAAGAAACATTCAGTCGTTTTAAATTCGGCGGAACAACACCGATGAAGCAGGAAGTTTTCTACATCAATTTGCAGGAAATCAAGGGGATTAAGTTCGGCACACCTAATCCGCTTCAGTATTTTGATAATTTCTATAATGCGGAGCTTTTTTTGCGGGCATTCGGAAACTACTCCATCAAGATAACCGATCCTATCAAATTCTTTAAAGAAGCCTGCCCCCGAAATGCAACGCACGTACATATCGATGAAATCAACGAGCAGTATTTAACCGAATTTTTAGAGGCATTGCAGGCGGCCATCAGCCAGATGTCGATGGAAGGCGAGCGGATTTCGTTTATTCCGTCAAAGGGAACACTCCTCAGTAAGCACATGTCACAGATTCTCGATGATTCGTGGAAAGATCTGCGCGGTATGGAGGTGCTGGCAGTCGGTATCGCAAGCATCACGTATGACGACAGCTCCAAAGAACTCATCAATATGAGAAACAAAGGTGCAATGCTCGGCGATCCTTCTATCCGTGAAGGGTTTGTGCAGGGTTCTATTGCGCGGGGTATGGAAGCAGCAGGTTCCAATCAGGCAGGCGCCGGTATGGCATTTATGGGCATGGGGATGGGCATGAACGCAGGCGGAAACTTTATGGGACAGGCAAGCCAAACCAATATGCAGCAGATGCACATGCAGCAAGCAGCTCAACAACAGTCTGGGCAGCAAACCGCCGCAGCGGGACAAGCCGCTCAAGGAAAAGCGGCAGGCGAATGGTTCTGTACCGAATGCGGACACAAGAATACCGGTAAATTCTGTGCGGAATGCGGCACGCCGAAACCCGCAGGAAATAATTGCCCTTCATGCGGCGCAGAAGTCAAACCGGGAACAAAATTCTGTTCGGAATGTGGCGCTAAACTCTAACAGAACTGCAAAGCTGTAGCTAAGAGAAATCGATGCAACCGCCACAAAATCTCCAAAGCGGTTGCCTTCTTGTCCCGCGAAATTTTAAAAAAATTTCGCTTTATCTATGTTTCAAAAGAAGGGCAAACACATCAGATGGATAGATCAAATGCCACAGAATAGTTAGGCTGTGAATACCCCTCTTGCAGCCACAAAGTGGCGAAAGGCGGGTTGAACAGCCTAGCTATTCTGTGGGGGTACTAAACAACTTCTGATGTGTTTGCCCTCTAAAGGGAAACAACTATGAGTGTGATGAACTACAAATGCCCCTCATGCGGGGCGCCGATTGAGTTTAATCCGCGATTGGGCAAATTTAAATGCGGATACTGTTTTACCGAGCATACGGAAGAAGAACTGACTGCCTATCTCGAAAAACTGCAAGCTAAAACTACTGCAGCAGACGAAAGCGCCGGTGATGCTTCTGCCGGCCATAATGTCGCACCGGAATCCGGTACGGGAAATGACAGCGGAGGAACTCCTGATAAAGATACCGCTTCCGGCAACAGCAGCGGAAAAAGCGGACAGACCGTTAAGGTGTACCAATGCGCCAACTGCGGCGCGGAAGTTGTTGCGGGCGACACCTCAACGGCGGCTTTTTGCTACTACTGCCACAGCCCGGTGGTTATAACCGACCGGCTCAAGGGCGATTTTAAACCCGACCGCATTATCCCGTTTAAGATTGATAAAAAGACCGCTGTGCAGAAATTTCTGGAATGGGCGGGCAAAAAAAAATTTACACCCAAAGGCTTTACGAGCGAAATGCAGCAGGAAAAAATCACCGGCATTTACCTCCCCTACTGGCAGGCGGATATCGATGCAAAGGTTGACTACCATGCGGTCGGTGTGAACGTTACCCGCTGGTCAAGCGGAAACCGGGACTATGTAAAAACCGATAAATACAAAATCGACCGCACCGGTGATATTTCCGTAAACAATCTACAAAAACTCGCATTTTCCAAAATCGACGAATCGTTACTCAACAGCATTACTCCCTACGATGAAGCGGAGATGAAAAATTTTTCTGCAGGGTATTTAGCAGGATTCTTTGCCGAACAATACACCGAAGATAAAGAAGCAATAAAGCCCGCTTTAATGACACAGGCAAAACAAGCCACAGCGGCGCTGATAAAGGAATCTACTTCTTGTACTCATTTTGAATCGGAAAAAGATTCAACCGCGTATTCTGTCCGTGAGCAACGGTATGTGTTACTCCCTTCGTGGATTCTTACCTACGTCTATCACGGTAAGCCGTACGTTTTTGCTGTAAACGGACAAACCGGTACAACCTGCGGCGAACTGCCGCTGGATAAGGCAAAAGCAGCACTGACATCGGGGCTTCTCGGCGTCGTATTCGGTGCGCTTATGTTCTTAGGAGGGATGTTTATATGGTAACGATGGCGACGTCGGCATGTTCAAAAAAATATGCCTACAGAAAACGGCTCATTACGACTCTTTTTTGCTGTTTTCTCCCCCTTATACTTCTTTATGCAGAGACGAGCACTTCGGACGAGGCTGATTGGAGCGAAACCGAATGGGATGCAGACGAACTTTTTATTCCGATAGAACAATTTGCCGGACGACCGGTCGTCGATATGGCGGGCATTCTGACTCTTAGCGAACAACAGGAAATAGCGGCACGCTTTACGGAATTTTCCGAAAGCCTCAAAACGGATGCGTCAGTGGTACTGGTTGCCGACACCGGTGATTTGACAGCGGAAGCTTATGCAGATGATTTCTTTGATTACGGCGGCTACGGCTACGGAGAAGACCGCGATGGAATCTTGCTGTTAATCGTAACAGGATACGGCGACGGCAGCGGAAGAAAAGCGCATATTTCAACCTCAGGTAAGCGTACGATCAATACCGTTACCGATTCCCGTATTGATGATCTGCTCGATGCGCTCATCGACGGTGGAGCAGCGGATGGAAATTATGCCGCCGGGATCAATGCATATATCGATAAGCTGCACACCATAATCCAATCACCGGAACAAGCGGCCGCCGCAAAGCTGAAAAGCAGCCTCTTATTTGCCCTCGGTACCGGTGTTTTCGTGTTTTTAATCAGCTTTTTGATTCTATTAAAACGCTATAAAATAGCCGGTGCAAAACCGTACTACGATCGGGCGAAACAAACACAGGTACGCTTTGCTTCTACGAACGACCCGCTTATCAGTACCAATACGATAAGTACCGTACGGCCTAAAAGCAATTCAAGCGGCAGTTCCGGAAGCTCCACTCATACATCTTCAAGCGGGCGCTCTCACGGCGGAGGCGGCAGGTCGTTTTAAGTTTTAAGCGGGTGCCTTTCGGGCATCCTGATTGCATTCACCAAGGCTGGAAGTACGTCACGGCATTTTGAGCAGCTCAAAATAGAACTGCTCAAAAGCTTGTTATAAAGTTTTATACCGACAAATACTGAAAAGATATAAGCGATCTACCATTTACCGGTCTAAAGCGGTTTTAATGTATACTCTACTTCAATAGTTTTCTTGCCGGACTTTTCAACTGCATCGGCAGCGTTTACCGTATAGTTACGGTACTGAATTATAAATCTATGAATTACTGAAGACTCTCAACTTCTTCTTTGGAGAGTTCGACAATTTTGCAAATATCACCAAGGGGGTAGCCCATAGTAAGCATCATTTTCGCTGTTTGAAGAGCTTTTTGGTGGGAACCTTCAACAAGTCCGAGGGATTTACCTTCTGTATAAGCAATCTTCCGTTCTTCTGCCCGTTGTACTGCTATATCTGTTGCATAATCATATTCGGCTATCAACATATTTATGACCTCCTTTGATTTACGCTGCAAGTATTCTTTTAAGATACCATTTTGTATGCATTCTTTTATGGCATTCTCAAAACCGTACTCTTTATCCCGTTCAATATTCCGTCGTACAATTTCCACAAACGTACTGTATTCTTCTAGTGGCTTACAATGGTGCAGTATTGTGTGCGCTTTATTTTTATTGATATTTAATACTTTTACTTCCAGTTCTAATGGAAGACGCTCAGGCTTGGTCATAAAGGCATCGGAAAGATGCAATACCGTTTCGGTGGAGTATTCTTCTTGCCCATTGTAAAAAATATAAAATTCAGGAGTCGGAATTTTTATAAGGCTGCGGGCATACCGCTCTTGTGCATCTAAAATACGTTCATATAAGCGTACTACATATTCAAGACAGCGTATCGGCATATTGGGGTTGATCGTTGACTGATGTTCCGCCAATATAATCATCTTATTATCAACTAAATACGACACATCATTGTAGAAAGACATATACATCACTTGCTCAAGACGCAATGGTGTTAATACGGATACGGTATCCAGATGCGTACTATGTAGGGCATTATATAATGAGAGGAAATTTTCTTTTGCTTTTTTATCTTCGCTAAACAGATCTACAAAGACGGAATCTTTATAATTTCTGTTTACCGCCTGTTTTCGCTCTTCCATGTCATTAAGTATAGCAGAAAACGTATAAAGTGCAAACAGATTTATTTGCCAAGCCGCTTTGCGATGGCTCTACTGATAAAAAAGTCAATACTGTTTATATGGTGTTAGCATAGAGTCCAAAATCCGAAAACGCAAGAAAAAAAAATTGAGTACCTGCATGCGAAATCCGTAATTGACCGCTGGATAGATTTGATTTATTATCTATTTCAGGGAGTGTACTATGAACCATACCGGCCTTTTTTCCTACATACTGACAAGAAACGTCAAAACCAAAAAAATGAGATGTATACCCATTGCTGCAGCGCTGTGTCTCGCTGCAATGTTTATATTCGCAGTTATGAGCCTTACCGGATGCGCCGATAAGCGGCAGACGGCTGCGGACAGCGGAACGGAGGAATTTGTTACGGCGATTTCTCCGACCAATATCGGAAGGCTTGCTCCTATTGCCGTCAGCTTTGCCTGCGATGTTATCTGCGAACCTGAACAGGCTTTGCAGTTTTCTCCCCGGCAGACGGGAACATGGGAACTTCAAGACAGCAAAACGGTTGTGTTTACGCCGTCCGTTCCTTATTCTTTCGGTCGTAAAATCATCTTATCTGCAGACTGCGCAAAGTTGTTCGGAAAAGATACGGCACAAGGAACATATCGCCATGTCTTTTTAGCCGATACCCCTTCCTACGAGGTCGCGCTGGATACATTAACTCTTGATCAGTATGAAGAGGCATATTCGCTCAGCGGCAGCATCACTACGGATATTCCCGTTACGGCGGACACCATCCGGCACTGCGTTTCGGCAAAAGCGGGAGGCTTTTTTAAAAGATCCTGCGCAATACAATGGGAACAAGGCTCGTCGGGAAAGGTATGGAAATTTTTTATCCAAAATATCAGTATTAAAAAACGGGCACGGAGCTTATCGGTTTCGTGGCAGGGGCGGAAGCTCGGTTTGTCGAAAAAACAGGATGCGGCATTTGCGGGCGAAAAATTATTTACTATTCCGCCGGAAAATGAATTTTCGATTATCGATATCAATACTTCAAAAAAGAACACCATACTGGTAAGTTTTTCGCGAATGCTCGACACATCTCAAGATATACAGGATTTTATTTCGACTCACAATGAAGACGGTTCTCGGAGCGACGATGTTAACGTATCAGCCAGAGGTAACGTACTGACGATTTATGACGATTCAAATTGGCGGAATATCAGAACTATCCGCATTTCAAACGGAATCAAAAGCTCGAACGGCATCTACCTTGCCGCAGCGCGGACTATCACTCTTTCGGATAATTGGGAACTGCCGTCCGTGCGTTTTATGACCGACGGAACTATTTTACCGTCATCACAGGGGACGGTGCTACCGGTCGAGACACGGAACGTAAGCGGTCTTTTAATACAAGCTTTTGCTATTTACGATCATAACATCGTTCAATTCTTGCAGGTCAATGAATTGGACGGAACCGATGAACTGTACCGCGTGGGCGAGCCGGTGTGGACGCAAAATGTTTCATTCGATTGGGACGATTCGATGCAGAATAAATATATTCCGCGTGGAATCGATGTGTCGGCGCTCACTAAAAAATATCCTCATGGGATGTTTCAAATACGCATCTCATTCAGAAAAAAGAATATCAAATACCGTATTCCCACAGATGCCGATGAAGCGTTTGCTTCGCTGCCGCAGCCTCCCGATATAATCGAAGCTGATTTGCCGCCCGACGAAAAAAGTTGGTGGAATTACTGGGAAGATTTGGATTATGATGAACGGGATACCTATTGGTCAAATAAAAACAACCCCTATCATCCGGCCTTTTACATTCCGCGTTTTAATAGTAAGAATTTGATAAAGCGGAACATTCTTATCTCGGATGTCGGCATTATGGCGAAAAAGACAACGAGCGGGAAACTGTACGTCAGTGTTGCCGACATCAAAACGGCGCAGCCTATCAGCGGAGCGGAAATTACCTGCTATTCGTATGTCGGCTCAAAAAATGCCGAACTCCGGTCGGATAAAAACGGTTCCGCAGTACTCGAAGACGCTTCCAAGGCAGTATTCATCGCGGCAAGCTACAAGGGACAGACTTCATATTTGAAAATTGGAGCCGGAACGGGATTGAGCGTCAGTCATTTTGAAACCGGCGGCGAAAAAACCGTAGGCGGCGTAAAGGGATTCATTTACGGAGAGCGCGGCGTATGGCGGCCGGGTGATCCGCTCTACCTGACCTTTGTGCTGCAGGATTTACAGAAAACCCTGCCGGCGGATATTCCGGTCTCTTTTGAACTTTCCGACCCGCTCGGACGGGTAACGGAGTCGCGCCTCCTAACCCACTCGGTAAACGGCTTTTATCCGGTGGAAACAAAAACCGCCGCAGGCGCGGTAACCGGTCTCTGGCAAGCAAAGGTAAAAATCGGCGGACAGGAATGGACGCGGCCGCTCCGCATTGAAACGGTCGTCCCGAACCGCCTGTCGGTTAAACTGGAACCTGAGAAAAAAATGCTTACTAGCGGTACGAACAACTTTACGCTTTCGGGGGCATGGCTGCACGGTGCGCCGGCACCCAATTACAACGCAGACGTTGCCGTGTTCTTTACCTCTGCGCCGGATAATTTCGGTTATTCCGATTTCAGCTTTACCAATCCGTCGGTAGAAATGGAACTAGGCCGCTCAACCATTTGGGAAGGAACACTGAATAGCGCCTCAAAGGCAACATTCAGCGAGCATTTCACCATCGGCGCAGATGACCCCGTACCGGGAAAACTACAGGCGCATTTTGTCAGCCGCATCTTTGAGCCGTCGGGAGCCTTTTCTACCGAACAAAGCGCTTTCCCGTATTCGCCGTACAGCCGCTATGTCGGTCTGCGGCTGCCGAAAGGAGATGCCGCCCGCGGAATGCTTTTAACCGATGTTCAACATACCGCCGATGTACTGCTGATAGACCAAGACGGTAAGCCGGTTCCTTCCGGCGAACTGTCATATACGATTCATAAATTGGATTGGAAATGGTGGTGGGAAAAAGACGCCCTCACCGACGCAACGTATGTCTCCAGCAACTCGTCTTATGAAATTGTACGCGGCTCGGTACCCGTTACAAACGGAAAAGGGAGCTTTCAGTTTGAAATAAAATATCCTTCATGGGGACGTTATCTTGTTACGGTCTCCGATGGGCGGCGCGGACACAGTGCGGCAAAAATCGTGTATATCGACTGGCCGGGATGGGCCGGACGCGCTCAAGAAAGCGGTTCGGGCAGCGCGGCGATGGTTACGCTCATCACCGACAAACGGCAGTATAGCACGGGCGAAACCGCTTCTGTTTCGTTTGCCTCAAGCGCCGGAAACAGAGCCCTCGTTACGGTAGAAAAGAACGGCGAAATTCTCAAACAGGATTGGCTTGAAACCGCTAAAGATACCACGGTGTATAAACTGAAATTGACGGAGGCAATGGCGCCGAATGTGTACGTGCATATCACGGTATTGCAGCAACACTTGCAAACGGCGAACAGTTTGCCGATCCGCCTTTACGGTATCGTACCGGTGATGGTCGACAATCCCGCCACGAAACTCAATCCGGTGATTACCGCTCCGGCCGTCTATGCGCCCAACGAAAAAGCGGTTATCTCCGTATCCGAACAAAACGGAAAACCGATGACATTCACGCTGGCTGTTGTCGATGAAGGGCTTTTAGGATTAACGAACTATCACGGGCCGGAACTGAGACGCGAATTCTATAAGAAAGAAGCGTCACAGCTTTCGAGCTGGGATTTATATCAGTATGTTATGAACGCCTATAGCGGAAAGCTTGAAACACTGCTCGCAATCGGCGGTTCCGAAGACCTTGCCGATAACCGCGAACGGGGCAACAATCGGTTCAAACCGGTGGTACAATACCTCAGCCCCTTTACGATCGCCGCCGGTGAAAAGAAGCAGCTTTCGTTCGATATGCCTGAATATGTCGGAGCCGTGCGGGCGATTGCGGTTGCAGGCTTTAACGGCGCTTACGGTATTGCGGAAAAAACCGTTCCCGTAAAGGCCGACCTTATGATACAGGCAGCGCTCCCCCGCACACTCGGTGTCAATGAGCGTATCGATGTACCCGTTACGGTATTCAACGGGACGGACTCTGCACAAAATGCAAAAATCACCTTGAATACAAAAGGCGCCATTCCGTCCTTTAACGCTGAAAAAAACGTAAAGGTTCCCGCTTCTTCGGATATGACTGTTACGTTTACGGTAAAAACGGAAGCAGCCGGTACTGCCGACTTCACCGCCGCCGTAAAAACGGACAAAGGTTTTGCGCAGTCGATAACGCCGGTAGAGGTACAGGCACGGGGTATTCCCGTTACCTACCGTACACCGTTTACGCTGAAACCTTCGGAGAAAACGATTGTGAGCGTGCAAAGTCCGGGAGAAGTCAGTTCGACAACACTTTCGATGGAGCTTTCTTCCATACCGGCGCTCAATTTAGCAAGCAGACTCGACTACCTGATTCGGTATCCGCACGGATGTATCGAACAAATTACCTCCGGCGGCTTCCCGCAACTGTATCTCGCAGACTTTGCACAGCTTTCGCCGCAGGAAAAGACGCGCATTCAAAAGCATATTCAATCGGTTATCGAACGGTATCCTCAGTATCAAACCGCATCGGGAGCCTTTGCGTACTGGCCGGGCAACAGCGCTCCGTCCGCATGGGGTTCGAGCTATGCGCTCCACTTCTTAACGGAGGCAGAGAAGCAGGGCTATGCGGTACCCGATTCGATTAAAAAACCGCTGACCTCTTGGCTCGCTTCCTCGGCGGCGGAATGGGAATCCTATAGTGAAGATTCGGCTGAAATACAGGCATACCGGCTCTTCTCGCTTGCGCTTGCAGGCAGCCCGAATATCGGCGCAATGAACCGGCTGAAAAATGAACAGCTTGATGCTTCCGGTTCGTTGCTATTGGCAGCTGCATACTCACTTACAGGCAGAGATGACACGGCGGAGGACGTATTTGCAGATGCATTGGGCGCGTTGACTAAACAGGAGACATCCTACCGGTATACCGGCGGCTCTTTCGGTTCGTCCACCCGCATACAGGCGCTCTATTTGATGGTATGTACGCTGCTGCAGGATGATGTAAAGGCGGCGAAAGCAGCCCGCGAGGTTGCATCCGTACTTTCTTCCGATGATTGGTGCAGTACGCAAGAGACCGCGTGGCTCCTATTCTCGCTTTTACCCTATTACAAAAACCGCGATGCAGCCTCGTGCAGCTATACCGTTACGGCGAACGGCGCGGCACGGCAGGGACAGCTTAAAAACGCCTCGATTATCGAAACCTTGCCTGCGGGAACGGCGGACAAACAGACCATCGAAGTAACGAACACCGGAAAAGCGATCCTCTACGGCATTTTAACCGCAGAAGGCATGTCCGTACCGGGAACGGAACAGCGGCAGAATGAAAATATCGACCTTGATGTTTCGTACTTCAATTCCGACGGATACATGATTTCTCCTACCAATTTGAAGGTAGGGGATTCATTCGTCATAAAAATTCTTGTCGCGAACCAAACATCGAAGAAGATCGAAAATATCGCGCTGACGTTCCCGATTCCAACCTGCTGGGAAATCAGCAACGATCGGATAGCCTTGGACAGCAGCGACGGTTCGGATTCTTTTGCCTATCAGGACATCAGAGACGACGTCGTATATACCTACTTTGATTTAGCGCGTAGGGATTCGGTAACCTACAAGTTCTATGCGACGGTTGCCTATAAAGGAGAGTATTTTATACCGGCTATCCATGCGCAAGCAATGTACGATAATAAGATTAGAGCGGTGGTGCCGGGTCTCAAAGTGTCCTTTTGAAAATATGCATACCGTCTACGGCGTTGCTACACAAAAATAAATGCTCAACGTACAGGAAGTACGCCTCCGCTTTATTTTTGTTCGCGCCTTGTATCCGGTACCACTATTTTCAAAAGCGCTGGAGATACGGCGCATCTACTTCGCTACTGTTTAAACCAGCGGCATCCGTGCCGCTTCTGAAAATCCTCAACGTATCAATTCCGCCAAGGACGGCGGTGGCTCTAGTCAGTAGTGTGTTTGCCCTGCAAACACGCAGGTAAAAAATGTACAGGGATGTACATTTTTTACCGTGCCTGCGGTTAATTTGTGCTTGCGCCTCGTAATTTCAAAACGGACAGGGATGTCCGTGGTTCTACGCAGCAGCGATGTTTTTGCAACGCAAAAACTCGCCGTCAGAACGCCCAAGGACGGGCGGGATATTAATCAGAAGCGAGTTTTGTATAAAACTCGTCTTTTCCCGACATACACGGAAGTATGTCGGGAAAAAGTGTACACGGATGTACACTTCTGGACAGTCTATTTCAAAAGGCTTACGGAAAGTGTGTTTTACGATATGCTGCTGCTGAAAATGCTCAACGTATCAGAGCGGACAGGGATGTCCGTGGTTCCGCGCAGTAGCGACGGGGATGTCTCAAAAGTTGGTTACTTTTTCGACATCCCCGCGAGTTTAAAATTAAGTCTTTATACAGCAACGACTTAATTCTAAACATCGCATCTAAATCTAAGGATGGTGGTGGTTCCCCTTAGCGGACGACTTAGGTAGATTGCGAGCCGGTGCAGCAATCTATCCTAAGGACCAGCCTTTGTTCCAAAGCTTCGTTCTTATAGTGCTTCCACTTCTGCTGGAGAGAGTCCGGTTGCTTGCGCGATATTTTCCCGTGATAACCCAAAATGCAGGAGATTTTTCGCGGTTTCCAGCGCCTTTTGGCGGGAACCGCGAGCTTCGCCTTCAGCTAATCCGCGCTCAAGGCCTGAATTGAATTGAACCTCTGAAATAGTCGCAATATCGCTTTTCAACTTCATCCGTGATTCATACAATTTTCGTTCTTTGGGGGTAAGACTGAGTACATCTATTTTTTCATTCAATATCTGTAATACGGGTGATGTGGTCGCTATCATGGCTCTTTCCTCCTTATCATCGGTATTTATAAACTGTAACCAGTTTATCAGTTTCTCTTGATTTCCGATAGGCTCTTGCTGCATCGTTACTTGACTTGCCAGCAAGAGATTCAAAAAATGTATCTCAAGCAAATCAGTGAGCTGCTGATAGCTTTTTTTCTCCAAGATACGATAAACAGAGTGTACCAGATTATTCAACTTGAACCCCTGCGAAACCAAATTGATCGCAATACACCTGGTCAGGCTCGTATATGCCTCGCCTTCTTTAAACCCTTCAACATATATTTTAGCCCAGTAGAATAAGGTGCGAGGAATAAATTCCGCGGACCAGCTATTCTGGATTTCAATGTCGATGGTTGTTCCGTCTTTCAATCGGAGCTTAACATCCAAAATACCGGTTTTATCGCTTATGGTATCTTTGGCAAGTTCCTTATCCAGCAATTCAAGACCTTCAATCCGATCGGTAGGGATATCCAGTACGCATTCAAGGAAATCTTGTAAACAAACTTTATTTTCTTCCGATCCGAGCAAGAGTTTAAACAGATAATCATTTCTCAGTGTAAGAGTATCGTTCATTTTTTTCGCCTCCGCGCATATACCTCTCTTATAAGGCACGGATGCAAAAATGGCTAAGAATTTTAAGAGAAAATCACAAGTTTTTATTAAATGCTTATTTTATCACGCCCTACACATTTTGCCGGTTTGGTTTTACCACGTACTAAACACTCTCCACTACCCCTGCAAAATCCTATTGCAATACCTCCTGCACCGGCTGATTGCAACATGAGCAAATACCGGCGTCACATGCAGGGCATAGTCCTCTTCATTCCACACACCACGTTCAAGCTTATAGCGGTATTCTTTAATGCGCTTTTTAAGACGTTTTTTCTTCTTTTGCGCAAGATATATCCCTTTCGGCTTGAGTAAAAAACCAAGAAACGGTACACCATTCGCAGTTTTGCCGATTGTTTCTTCCTTTAAAGTTAAAAGCAATTCATCTTCCAAAAAACGCTTTACAGTATGCAGCATGTCTTTTATTTCCTGCATGGTATCGGCAAAGAGCAACACGTCATCCATATAGCGGACATAGCCTTTTACCTGCATCTTTTCTTTTGCATAGTGATCAAAAAAGCCGAGATAAAAATTTGCAAAGTATTGGCTCGTTAAATTTCCAATCGGTAACCCTCTCCCTTCCGTTACACAGTAAGAAGCCAGCAGTTTATCAAATAAGTTGAGCAAGGCTTTATCTTTAAACTTAGCTGTCAACAATGCCGTAAGTTTACTGTGTGAAATGGAATCAAAATACTTTTTCATATCAAGCTTGAGGAAATAAGGATATTGTTTGGTAAAATGCAACGCGCGCAGTAAGGCAGCTGTTAAGCAGTGTACCTCCTTGTACACTGCTTAACGTCGAGTTTTTTGCAAGGCAAAAAACATCGCTATTGTGTTGAACCACCGCCATCCGTGGCGGTCCCTTTCCGGCAGGCATAACTTTCTTTAAAATGCAGCAACTGAACAAAGTCTGAACTTTGGAAGTTGCTGCATTAATGCGCAACAGCGCATACGTCAATAAGCAAGTTTTCGCTTGAGAAAACTTGACGGTTAACGAGGCAGCCTTATTGCGGCTGCCGAAGTTATACCACCGTATATTTGAAGCCGCTCAAACACCTGTCCGGTGATATTGATAATAGCGTGGTGCAGTACCCGCTCCTCAAACGGGGCAGCACAGATAAGCCGCTCTTTCGGGTCGTATATTTTAAAAAACCGGTAATTGCCGAGCGGAATAGTTTGGTTGATAAGATGAGTTTGTAAAGTTTTTAGATTTTCGTATAGATTTTTCTCATATAATACTACATCGGGTCTTAACCGTTTACCGCGAGCTGCATTATAAAAGGCAATGAGCAGATTGTCCCACTCAGCTATGTGCCGGTACAGCTTGCCGCTTCTTTTCATAGTCTTGTATCGCTTTTAGAAACGCTGCTCCGAATTTTTCGCACTTTCCCTGCCCGACACCTTCAATTTGCCCCAATGCGGTTATCGTCTGCGGTTTCTTTTCCGCTATTTGTGCAAGTTGAGCATTCGTTACTACGGCATAGACAGGAATCCCCGCTTGCTCAGCCAGTTTTTTCCGTTCATCCCGCAAGTAAGAAAACAGTTCAAAAACTTCGGGCTTTAATACTTCTTTGTAATCTACCGAAGCTTTTCCTTTATCGGCAGCAGGCGCAAAAGAAGTGTCTATGTATTCGGCAATGATTGAATAAAAACTGTTTTCTCCCGTTGCAACAAATTCTTTGGTAACGGCGATAATTTTATGCCCGCGTAAAAAAGCATTCATTTCGGCAACCGCTTGTTCGCAATTAGCTATCGGTATCGTTAACAAATGTACCTCCGTGTACATTTGTTAACTGCGAGTTTGTTTTCACAAACTCGTTTCTGCTTAAAACTACGCCCATCCATGGGCGTTCTGAATAAGTAATATTGACCTGTTTGATTTTATGCACAGCAAAATTGGTTTTTCAGTAGCGGCACGGATGCCGCTGGTTCCATATAGAAGCGATGTTTGAGGCGAAGCCTCAAACTCGTCGATGAAAAATGTACACGGATGTACATTTTTCATCAGGGACGGTTCACACCGTTTGAGTGAGCTCTAGGGACGCGAAACCACACGAAAGCCAAGATTGTCGTTGCTGTTGTCGGGGTTGTCGTTGTTCCGTTTACCGACGACGCAGTTCTTCGCGTTATTGTTCCAGCTACCGCCGCGTATGACGCGGTTATTACCGGAAGCAGCACCTTATTAATGTCCCTACCGTTTTTTAGTCAAAAAATTTTCGAGCCGCTAAAGCGGCTACTCGGTGCCGCTTTAACTTATTTTCAAAACTATACTGCACCTCACAGGCAAAATGTGTGAACCCTAGGGGCGACAAGCCACACGAAAGCCAAGATCGTCGTAGCTGCCGACGCAGTCCTTCGCGAGATTGTTCCAGCAACCGCCGCGTATGACGCGGAAAATACCGGAAGCAGCACCTTGCGGGTCAACTACGAATCCGCCGGATGTATAAGCATCGTCGTTTGCTGTAGGATTATCATCATACCAATCAAAACACCATTCCCGTACATTCCCGCTCATATCGTGTAAGCCTAGTGCATTTGACCGTTTTTCTCCTACAGGATGGGTCTTACTGTCTGGATTATTCCAATACCACGCAACCGCTTTTGTCTCATCCGCATTATTCCAGTCAGCTTTTGCTCCGCTTGCACTGTTTAGTTTGGTCAGCCATACTTCTCCGTATTGTTCAGCATTCGTACTTTTGTTTTGCCACCGGGCTGCATATTCCCATTCCGCTTCCGTCGGCAGCCGATACCCTTTTTTACTCATATCGGCATACGCCGCATCACACTTACTACCTTTCGTTGCGTCTTTTAATACCGTAGTATCGGTTTTACTTTTGCGGTATACGCACTGCTCATCAGAGCTATTCTTCATTTGGGTATACGCATTGCACCATACAATACAGTCTCGCCAGCTTACACTCGTTACCGGCTCTTCTTCGCTCCCGTTTCCGTCTTTACCTTTTACTCCTGCATTGGCAAACGTATACCCGTTTTCAGCTTTTACCGCCCAGTCGTATACTTCTTTCCACAGCTTATACGTCACTTCCGTTTTGCCAAGCTTATAAGGGCTCAATGTTACCTCCCGCCCTGCGCGAAATACCCCTTTCCAATACTCATCCGCTCCCGGCAAAGACGCCGTATCCGGATCCATACCGGTAATCCCCGCTGCAGACGGGGTTATCGTTACAAAATTGCCGGAAGATGGTGTAATTTCTCCATTTCCCGAACCGCTACTCCCTACAGTACCCGGGCAGCCGGTACACACTAACAGTGCAGCGAGCAGCAGCACTATCGAAAAACCTAAGACTTCTGTCTTTCTATTCTTTCCTTTCATAACATTTCTCCTTCAAATAGATGGTTTTAGTTAATAATTGATAATTACGGCTCCGTTTACCCGCTATCAAACCACACTGCCGGACGGCTCCTACGATAAAAAGCTGTGTTGATGATATGTTTACAAAAGCGGCTTCTTTGCATACCTAACGCACAAAATATGCCCAAGGCAGCAAAGTACCGTTTTTGTGTAAAAGTAAAAACACTAGCACTGCTTGTGCCGTCCGCAAAAATTGATGAGAAAAAATAATAATGTCGTTGTCTGACTGAAAAGGCTGCCCGTTTTTCAGGGCGCAGACAGACTTTACGCCTGAGTTGCTGAGTTGCTGAGTTGCTGAGTTGCTGAGTTGCTGAGTTGCTGAGTGATTATGCCGACAAAACTATGTGTGTCAAGTATCTTTTTAAAATATGCGGGTATCTGCGCTTTTAGGGGAGATAATCGATACTGTAGTAATCCGGTTCTGAAACTCAGCATAGAAATAGTATAGGGGCAAAAAGGGAAAAGTGCAAGTTCTTTTGAAAATATGCATACCGTCTACGACGTTGCTCGTTCAGCGAAGTACATTGCTGCAAACAAATTAATTGGTGATGTGCAATTTGTAATTAAGAATTCATAATTCATGAATTACACATTACCAATTAGTTAAGCGCTTCCACCTCTTCTTGAGTGAGGCCGGTCTTCTTTTCTATAAATGAAATTTCGCAATTTGCTTGTTTCATCAGCCATAGCAGTTCTGATACGTTGAGGATTTTTCAGAACGGTATTAAGCCTTTCCGTTAGCCTTTTGAAATAGACTGTTAAAAAGCGTACGTCCCTGTACGCTTTTTAACGACGAGATTTGTGCATAGCCCAAATCTCGCTACTGTATAAAACCACCGACGTCCATGTCGGTTCTGAAACACCATTTGGCGTATCTTTGATACGTTGAGGATTTTCAGCAGTGGCACGGATGCCACTGGTTTATATCAGAAGTGATGTTTCGGCTGCTGCCGAAACTCACAGTCAAAACTATACACGGATGTATAGTTTTGACGTAGATGCGCCGTATATTTTCAAAAGTGCCCCTTACCTCGGATAAGTATAGCTCTTTCCGTCGATACCCCGTGCCGAAAAGCGGCCGTCTTTTAATGGAGAAACAATATCCTCATAGAGCAGTAGGGCGGAAAGCGGGAATTTTCCGCCGCCGTTCGGTAAATCGACTGCAAATTGCGGTAACGATAAACCGGAAAGGCGTTTACGTAATGCTTTCCATATAAGCGCAGCTTTTTCAAGCGGTACGCGAAAATGCGCCGTTCCCCGTGCCAAATCCGTTTGAAACAGATACCCGGGTTTTATCCCCATACATACCAGCGCGTGGAAAAGCTCCGCAAGAACGGCAGGCTCATCATTAACGCCGCGCAGCAATACGGTTTGGGTTTGCACGGGAATCCCCGAATCGATACAGCGGGTTAAGGCTTGCCGCTGCGCCGTGCCGAGTTCCGCCGGATGGTTTATATGTGCAATCACCCAGAGCGGGCGGACGGAACGGAGAAGCGCCATAAGGTCTTCGGTAAAAAGCTCCGGTGCAAAAACCGGCGCACGGGTGCAGAGGCGGAGCAGCAAATCGGGACGGACGGAACGGAGGCATTCCAACAGATGCTTTATTTGCTCAAAACAGCCGCTCATCGGGTCTCCCCCCGAAACCAGAATTTCCTGTACTTCGGGATGTGTTTTAAGATATGCTGTTACCGCTCCGATTTGCTCATCGGAAATAAAGCCGCTTGAGCGGGCGGTAAATTCACGCCGGAAACAGTACCGGCAATACGAGATGCAGCGGCCGGTACTCAATAGCAGCACGCGGTTCGGATATTGGTGTACCAGATACGGGGTAACGCAATAGCGCGCTTCGCCGAGCGGGTCGCCCCGCTCTTCCTCCGACACGACCAGTTCGTCGTCGGAGGAAAGCACCTGCCGGCGCAGCGCAGCGTCGTCGGCAGGTGCTGCGGAGGTAATCAAGGCCTTAAACGCCGGCGAAACATATTCCGGCAAGCGGATAACCGTATCGGAAGCACGCTCATTTCGCCAATCATCATTCCAACGATTATCATCCCGGCAATCATCATCCGGTGCGGCGTTCATACCTCCGTCACACTTACAGCGCATCGACTCCGTACATCAATGCCGCCAGTACCTGCGTATCGTCGATTAAGTTTTTCATAATGCAGTATTCATTCGGCTGATGCGCCATATCGTCGAGCGTGCTCCATACGACGGCGTTAAAGCCTGCCTGACGGAGCGGAGCGGCAACGGTTCCTCCGCCGATACCGATGGTTTGCGTTTTTTTGCCGTGTACTTTTTCGATAGCCTTTGACAGCATCGTAACAACATCTGCATCAACAGGCGTTGCAGGCGATTCCGCCGAATCATCAATAATAAGCTCAACCTGTACGCCGTACTTTGCTTCTATTGCACTCGCCTCGACTTTTATCTTCTCCATCACTTCCGCAACAGTGTAACAAGGAAGGATACGGCAATCCATATAAAACACATCGTCGCCCGGAATGGTATTGATGTTCGGAATATTCGCTTCTTTTTTTGTCGGCTGCAAGGTCGAATACGGCGGTTCGAATAAATTATCCTGCTTTGAAAACACCTTTTCCAAAGCATTCAACCGGAGCGCCAAATCCGCCGCCGCAATGTGTGCATTCTTTCCTAAATCGGGACGTGAGGCGTGCGTTTGCACTCCATGCACCACAACCTTTAACCACAACAGGTTCTTTTCCGCAACTTCAATTGTCTCGCCCGAAGGATCTCCCCCATCAGGGACGACGATAATATCCTGCGGCTTAAACAGCTGATGATTATTTAAAAGATAAATAACGCCGTATCTCGATCCCACTTCTTCATCGGCAACAAACAACAATTTTACGGTGTGAGCAGGCTGAATCTTTAATGCAAGAAATGCATAAGCGGCGAATACCGCTCCGGTCAGTCCTTGCTGGTTATCCTCGACGCCGCGCCCGATAATTTTATCACCGTCCTGCTTCAATACCCACGGATCGCTTTCCCATTTTGCCAGCTCTCCGGGCGGCACCACATCGGTATGCGCCATAATCCAAACCCGTTTTGAATCATCTTTGCCCGGAATGGTAACGACAAGGTTCGGTCTGATACCGGAGGAGACCCGCGTATCGGGTGCATCGAACCGTTCAAATTGAGTAAAGCCGAGCTTTTTTAAATATGCTTCCAGCGCTTCGCATTTTTTCAATTCCCCGTCGCCGTCCGACTCCGGAGCCATGGCTGGAATGGAGCACAAAAGCCGTTCAAGCTCAATCATCTTATCTTTTTGTTGAGCGATAAAATCTTTAACCGATAAAAAATTTGACATACAACCTCCACATACGTAATGAAATTAAACTCTCTTCAAAAGAGCAAAACACTCTCAAAAGAGGCTTCTACTATACCATATTGATAGCTATTCTGCAAACAAGAAGATTGATCATTCTACGCGTCGACTTCCGCAAGAAGATTTTTCATAATAAAGGCTTTGCGTTCGGGGGTATTCTTTCCCATATAAAACTCAAGCACGCCCGGAATTTTTTTCACGGTCTGAATACTGACCGGTAAAAGGCGGATATCCTTTCCGATAAACTGACCGAATTCGCTCGGGCTTATTTCTCCCAATCCCTTAAAACGGGTAACCTCCGCCGCTGTACCGAGCCGCTTCATTTCGACATCCCGCTCTTTTTCCGAATAGCAATAGCAGGTCTCTTTTTTGGTGCGCACCCTGAACAGCGGCGTTTCCAAAATAAAAATCCGCCCACTCAGCACCAGCTCTTCAAAGTAGGTGAGAAAAAAGGTGAGCAAAAGATTTCTGATATGAAAGCCGTCGTTATCGGCATCGGTTGCGATGATGATCTTATTATAGCGGAGGCTTTCAAGGCTGTTTTCGATACCGAGCGCCATCATCATATTGTAGAGCTCCGCATTTTTGTAGATGGCGGCGCGTTTTTTGCCGTGCATATTTTCGGGCTTACCGCGCAGCGAAAAAAGCGCTTGCGTAAGAACGTCGCGGCTCGAAACCATTGAACCCGAAGCCGAATCTCCTTCGGTAATAAAAATCATCGACTCATTGCCGTACTGCTTATCCCCAAGGTGAAACTTGCAGTCTTTAAGTTTCGGGATTTTCATTGCAATTTTTTTTGCAGCGGCCTTCGCTTCTTTTTTAACGCTGTTCAGCTCTGTCCGCAGCCGTTCGTTTGCGAGGATTTTTTCTTCCAGCTTCCGCGCGGCTTCGGCATTTTTTTGCAGCCATTCAACCACAGCGGCTTTGGTACCGTTGACAATCCACGGCCGCACCTCGGTATTGCCGAGCTTATTTTTTGTTTGGCTTTCGAACACGGGCGCTTGCACCTTAACCGCCACCGCCGCGCAGGTGCCTTCGCGGACATCCTCGCTCTTGTAGTTTTTGCGGTAGTATTCGTTAATACCTTTCAGCAAGCCTTCTTTAAAGGCGGAAAGATGCGTGCCGCCATCCGAGGTGTACTGTCCGTTGGCAAACGAAAAATAGGTTTCGCCGTAGTTGTTGGTATGAGTAAAGGCAAATTCGAGTTTTGCTTCCTTAAAGTGAGCAATCGTGTAGAGCGTTTCTTCGCCGATTTCCGCATTGAGCAGATCGAGTAAGCCGTTTTCCGATATGTATGAAGCGCCGTTAAAGGTGAGCGTAAGACCGGCATTCAGATAGGCGTAGTTCCACATCCGTTTTTCGATAAAGTCGAGATTGAATGTATAGTCGCCGAATATTTCCCTGTCGGGAATAAACTCGACGAGCGTGCCGTTCTTAATCCCTTTTTTGGCATCTCCTTGTTTTTCGTGCTTTAGCACACCCCGCTCAAACACCGCTTCGGCGTATTTCCCGTCACGGACAGAAACCACTCGGAAATATTCGGAGAGTGCGTTCACCGCCTTGGTGCCGACGCCGTTCAAGCCCACCGAAAACTGAAAGACTTCATCATTGTACTTCGCACCGGTGTTGATGACCGACACGCATTCCACGACCTTCCCAAGCGGAATACCGCGTCCGTAATCCCGCACAGTAACTTTATTGTCCTTCAACAGCGCGTCGATGCGGTCTCCGTTTCCCATGATGAACTCATCGATGGAGTTATCGAGCACTTCTTTTAACAGGATGTAAATACCGTCGTCGGGATTCGAGCCGTTTCCGAGCCGACCGATATACATACCGGTGCGGAGCCTGATATGCTCCAATGAGCTCAGCGTCTTTATTTTCGATTCATCATACGTATTCTTTGCAGCCATGTTGTTTTAAATTCCTTCCATAAAAAGTCAAGAAGAAAGTTTCAATTTTCGATTGACTTTTTACGCATGTTCGCAACGAAGTGAGAACATGCAGATGATATACAAGTTTGCGATTAAGCAAACTTGAGTAAATAAAAGTCGTGCCATTTGTACGGCTTTTATTTAACACTCCAAAAAAAGTTTTTTTAAATTGAAGACAGAACGGTGAGCGGCGGAAGTCCTAAGTTGTCTGCCGTTTGCCGGAGCGCAGCGTCGGAGCAGATTACCGCAGCGGTACCGCCGGATATACCTTCCGCCGTCATTGCCGAAAGCGCGGCGCTTCCCGATACGCTTGCGGCGAGCTGCTCGGCAAGCCGGTTCATGCGTTCCCGTGTACAAGAGATAATACCTTCGATTGTTTGCATGCGCGCCTGATGGGTTATCCCGTTTAAGAGACGCGAGAACGTCGCCGCGCTTCTCTGCGCCGGGGTTCTCGGCTGGAGCGCTGTGCTGTACGTGCCGGTAATCAAGGCCTCCAGTTCGGAGTCGGTAAGCGGAGCCGCGATGCTCTTTTCGATACAATCCCGTATACTGCGCAAGGATTTAAGCGGCGCAGGGTCGCGGTAAGTAGTCATCGTAAACAGCGCCGTTGCGGAATCGGGATATGCCGAAACGCCGTACGCGCCACCTTTTACGCGGATTGCCTCCCACAATGCCCCCGTTTCAAGCCACTGGGCATAGACGATAGCAGCGCCGTATTCCGTTTCATCGAACGTAACCGGCAGAAGCTGTGCCGCAAAGCCTACCTGCACGGCGCTGGGAAAGGCCGAAAGCACCGCCGGTTTTTCAAAGGCTTCGGTTCTAAAGCCGCCGGTATTGCGGTGCGGAAAATCAAATCGCAGTAAATGGGAAGTGAGCGCCTTTTTGATAACGCTTATATCGGCGCTCGTTCCGCACACCTTCACGATAAGGCCGGAGCGCATCAGCTTCCGGTGTATTTCTTCAAGTTTACGGGTAAGTTCACCGATTGCCGCCGGTTTTTGCTCCAGCGCCGCATACTGCCCGCGCAGAAAACGCAGTTGCGGAATCCCCATCCAGAGATTTTCCGCCCGTTTTGAACCGGAATAGGCAGAAGCTGCGTACAGCGCAGTCAACGTATGCCCCGAATACGACGGCAGCGGGTCAAGATCGTTTTTCAGCTGGATAAAAACATCCTTCAACCGCTTTTCGTCGGCAAAAGAAATATCGTTAAGATACGAAAAAATTCGGTTTACCGCGGGTTCGATATATTCGGGCAGCATTTTGGAGCGGATAAAAATCCAGTCCCGATCCGCCACATCTTCCGTGCGGAGCGCATTATCGAAAAACACCGCGGCTTCGGATGTCCGGTGTCTGCCTGCGGAAAAGGTAACCGCGGAAAAGCCTCCCGTCAGGTAAGCGAATTCCGCCGCAACGGCATCCCAGCTCTGCGTTTTTGTTCCCATCGAGGAAAGCGCCGACGTATAGAGCGTCAGGTATGTATAGTCCTCCGCCGAAAGCGAATCGACGGGAACTGCGATGTCCATATAGGTGATACCGTTTGTCGGCTGTTCATGGATGATAACGGGAACCTTGCCGAAATATTCGAGGCATTCGGGTATCGGCGGTTCAACCGGCGGCAGCTCCTCTTTTGAAATATGCGGAATAAGATGTTGCGCTTGAGCATCCGCCTCAGGATTCATGCTCCTATCGGGATGAGGATCCACATCGGTTGCCGCATCGGTATTAAGCCCCGTATCCGCATCCGCTTTTTGCCCGCTAACGGGTACGGCCGTCTGTTCGGCGGAACCCGAATGGTGTTCTATGCTGCCAAGGCTTTGCGCCGCTTGGTACGCTTCTTGAGCAAGTCTCGCATCGATGTTCTCGCAAAAGTGAATGTCCGGCCGTACGGAAACGGTTGTCCGATGGGGATTATCAAGCAGCAGCGTACGGATAAGGTCTTGAGCGTAATGCGGGCTTTCGGAAAGCCGCTGTTTCAGCCGCTGAAAAGCAGGTATGGAACGGAGCGAAGCCTCCGGCGCGAAACCGTGTATCCAGCCGCGGAGCGCCCGCCGCATCAAAACCAGCGAAAAAGGGCCGCCGGAACGGGTAATTTCTCTGTTATAAAAATCGAGGGAATTGAGCGCGGTTTCAATCAGCTGAGGTTCAAAACCGTCTCGCGCAATTTCTTCAAGGCCGGAAAGGATAAAGGCTTCAAACCGTCCTTCCGCACTTTTATCGATATCCGCAAGGCCGAGCGTAAAGCAGATGTTTTTCAGGTCTGCCTGTCCGCCGTTGTACGGATACACATCCTCGGCAAAGGGGCAGTCGAGCAGTTTTTTTTGCAAGGGCGCTCCGTCGTGTCCCAGCAACAACTCCTCCAAAAACATACAGTCCATCAGCCGGTCGATGTCGGCGCTTTCGGGCAGCAGCCAATTCATCGTTACCGTGAGCTTGTCGGGATTTTTTCCCTCTCCTGCGGGCGCCGTTGCCGAAAACACGCGGGGTGCGGGATAGGGTGTAATAGCCGGGATGAGCGGCGGCTTTTCCGCCGGTTCAAAAAACTGCAAGAAGCGTTCCTGTAAAAAGGCAAGCTGTTTTTCGGTTTCGATGTTACCGTACAAAAAGACCTTGCAGTTTACCGGATGATAGTATTTTTTATGGAAGGCGCAAAAATCCTCATAGCTGAGCTTGACGATATCGGGCGGAAAGCCTCCTGAATCGTGCGCATACACCGTCCCCTGCAAGAGAGAATGCCGCAGCTCACGGTCTACACCGGAATCGAAATCCGCATACGCGCCCCGCATCTCATTTAACACCACGCCGGAAAAATACGGATTTCCTTTTTCATCTCGTTCAAGCCGATGACCTTCCTGTTCAAAGGTTTCCCGTTTGAGCAGCGGAAAAAACACCGCATCGCCGTACACCGACATCAAATTAAAATAATCTTTTTCGAGGATGCTCGACGCAGGGTACACGGTCTTATCGGGAAATGTCATCGCATTCAAAAACGTTTTAACGCTCTGCTTTGAAAGGATTAAAAAAGGATCTTTCAGCGGATAATTTTTAGAACCGCAGAGTACCGAATGTTCCAGAATATGCGCAACGCCCGAACTATTTTCAGGCGGGGTCATAAAAGCAAATGCAAATAAATTTTCGCTGTCATCGTTATGAATATGATAAACTTCAAGTCCGGTTTCGCAATGCTGCGCAAGAATACCCTCCGCCTGCATTTCGTCAAGCGCTGTTTTTGAAATAATTTTAAACCCGTGGATTAGGTTATCCATACGTCATCTCCGTCCTTTCCGAATAAGAGTAGCTCGCCGTCTTCCCAGCTTTTCCGCAATTCCTGTAAAAAACGATTGGTAACTTCGCGGCATTCCCGCACGGAAACGGGGTTCGACGCCTGATCGTCAAGGATGAACTGCTGTCTGTTTTTAGAAATATTATCGAGGATTTTTTTGACAAAGACTTCCGGTTTATAAGAAATCAATGCGGCAATTACTGAGCTTTCCATACCGGATAATTTTTTCTGTAAAAAACGGTCGTCTGCAATGAGCACATCTTCAAAAGTAAAAAGCCGTTCGCGGATATTTTGTTCAAGTTCGGGATTGGCTTCTGCGATGTTCTGTAAAATAAACTGTTCCGTTTCGGAATCGCTGCGCCGTAAAATAGCGGCAAGTACTGCGCGGCCGTCGATCGCTTCGGTAGCCGAGCCTGTCCGTATGCGGGTAAACTTTTCGCGCATCGAAGTGCTTACCGTCTGTAAAATTTCAGGACTGATGGTTTTAAGCCGCGCGAGGCGGAGCACGATGTCTTTCTTTTCCGCATCGTTTAAACCGGTAATATAGGCGGCCGCTATTTTCGGTTCCAGCTGAGAAAGCACGAGCGCCTGTGTTGCAGGCATTTCGTCTGCTAAGAGCCGCTTGAGCTTTTCTCCGTCGATACCGTCCAAAAAATCGAACGGCCGTTCGGCAGCAGGCGGTATTGCCCGCTCGATAATCTCCCGCGCTTTTTCCCCGCCGAAAGCCGCCGTCAGAATCCCTTGAGCGGTTTCCACGCCGCCGACGGAATTCTTCGCTTCGTTATAAAGCGCTGTAAATTCGCTTAAAATATAGGCGGCTTCGTCCTTATCGACATAGCGGATGGTCAACATTTCCGCTACTACTTTTTCGATTTGCTCGCGGGTAAGCTTTTGCAGTACCTTTGCCGCTTGCGCCTCTCCGATTAAATATAAAAACTTTGCAACGCGGCGGTAAGGACTCTCTTTTTGATCACCCTCACGCGATACCTTTATTAATCCGCGCCGCTGTATCTCACTCTCCAGATCACTCATACTGTCTCCCAATATAATGGAAAAACAGCCGAGTATCAACACACTGCATTTTTGACATACGATGCAACTGCACCGCATGTTTTTTGAATACCTTCACAGAATAAATAAATGTGTATCGCCCTTCCCGAAAAGTATCCATACATCCTAATAGCAAAGGAAAAAAGATACCTACACTTTAAACTTACCGACTTCTATCGCAAGATTTTGAATACTCGCTTTATTTTTCTGGGTGATCTCGTTGACCTCCTGTACGGCATTGTTAATCTGCACCGCACCTGCAGCCATTTCGTTCATGCTCTCGGTGATGATGCGTGTTAAATCATCGAGCTTGCGCATTTCTTCGGCAACTCCTTCACCTCCTTTCAGCATTTCTTCCGAGCCAGCCAGTACTTCAGTCGTTACCGTGTTGATGTTCTTGATGGCAATAAGAACATCATTACTGCCGTTTTCCTGCTCGTGCATTGCTTCGGTCAGGTGAGCACTCATCGACTTGACTTGCTCGGCCAAATTAAAGATGGTGTTGAACTTTTCTTCAACGGTTTTTGACGAGGAAGAAAGCATTTCGATTTCTCCTGATAAGGTCTTTAGTGTCGCCGTAATGGTTTTTCCCTGCGTTGCAGAATCTTCTGCAAGTTTGCGGATTTCATCGGCAACAACGGCAAACCCCTTACCGGCTTCCCCCGCATGAGCTGCCTCGATCGCGGCATTCATCGCCAAGAGGTTTGTTTGACTGGCAATGTGCTGGATAACGCTTGATGCTTCCATCAGCGAGCCCGACTCCTCGGCGATTTTCTGTGTGACGCTATTCGAGGTAATGAGTGTTGCCTTACCGTCGCCCGTTGCGGTGGTCAGCTCTTTGATGGCTGCATCGGTTTTGCTGAGTGTCTGTCCGATTGAGGCGATATTCGAAGCCATCTGTTCGATGGAGGCGGAAGACTTGGCGACGCTTGCGGTTTGTATTTCGATGCTGTTGTTCAACTGCTTAATCGTGCGGACAATTTCCTCGATGGTAGCGGCCGTTTCGGTAACGCTGGCCGCTTGTGTAAGCGCCTGCTGTTTGACACCATCAATGTTTACGCTGATTTGGTTTACGGCACTGGCCGTTTCGGTCATATTTGAAGCGAGCTCATTCCCGATATCTTCCATCGTATGTGAGTTCGTACCAACGTTTTGTATCGATGAGCCGATCTTCGAAATAGTTTGATTAAAGTATTTTGACATATCAGCGATCTCGTCGTTGCCACGTACGGGTAGACGCACTGTCAAATCACCCTCACCTTGCGCAATATTTTTAAGGGCGACAACGGCCGAATTCAGTGCTTTTGTAATATGAAATACAAACACCAAAGAGATAATTAAAAAGATTATTAATAGTGTGAAACCGATGACCAATATAGATTGTAATATCTGATAAAATTCAGAAAAAACCTCATTTTCCTGCATCAGCGCTATTAGCTTCCAATTTAAACCATCAATAGTGTACACTTCAGCCAGCCATTTTTTATTATCTATGTTTACAGTCATGCTTCCCGAATCAGCTGCTGCAAATTGTGCAAAAGCGGGAACGTTTGTATCTTCTATTTTTTTGAAATTAAAAGAATCGTCTTTCGGATCGGCCAATATTGTTCCATCTCCTTGTACCAGCATGATATAACCTGTTTTTCCTATTGCCAGTGCTTTTAACATTTCGGTCAGTGTTTGTAATGTCACTTCTATACTGACATTGCCGATATGTTCATTTTGAAAGGAAAAAACTCCCTGTGAAAGACAAATAACCGTATCGCCTGCTGTGGAACGATAAGCCTCCGTAATGATCGGGTTTTCGGGAGTTTTTGAGGCAGCTTCATACCAAGGCCGTTTTCTCGGATCATAACCGCCTGAAAGCGCTTTGTCACACGTTGATGTATAGCCGCCCCACTTAGTTCCCATAAACACACACATATAATACGGATAGCTTTTATGAATATTTTTGAATAAATTAAATACAGCTGTTTCCGTTGCGCTTTTTTCTATGGTATTGATATCGGATACTTCAGTCTTTGATATATATTCGTTAAAAGAAGTATCAGCATTCCGCACAGCTGAGTGACTGGATAGCATACGTAACATGTATTTTGTATTATCGAAAAATAAATTGATATCATATTCTATTAATTTGATATTTTGTTGCATGTTTTTATGAAATCGCTCCCGATCTGTTTTCCGAATTTGAAAACCGATAATGGTAATAATAAAAAAAATAAGCGTTATAATAAAAACAGCAAAAATCGAAATGAGTTTATAACGGATTGAAAATCGTTTTTTCATTTGTGTTACTCCTATAAGTTGCTTTTTATTCGTGCGAAAGCTTTAATACTTGCCGTTTCTCAGTGCACTCTGCATCGAAGGTATTTCGTTGAGGGTGTTTATCATGATGAGGATTTCCGGTAGCGGTATGGATGCTATCGTTTGGGGAAGTACAGCCTTATACATCCCTGCACTACGGTTTTGCTTTTGCATAGAACCACTGACCTCCTGTCAGAGAGGTAAAATCACTTCTGCGTATAATGACGGACGGGGATGTATGGTAGAAAAAAGAATTTAAGGAGGTATGCTTTTAACACTGTGACGAAGTAAACATCTGTGTATGTCTAAGAGTTGCGGGGTATCAATAAATCAGTATATGAACATAAACCGATATATAATAATCCTATTATTGGATATTTTTCCATACTCAGCCCTCTTTTACTCCATATTTAAAGTATTCTGCTATAGTAATGTAATAATTATAAACCGATAGAGAAAAGATTGTCAAGAAATTGGTATCAACAGGGCTTCAGCATGAAAAAAGGATCTGAGCTCTAAAATTATCGTCGTAGATGCAAGCGCGCTTGCCCATACTGAGCGTATCCATTTTAGAGAGCATCTTAATTCTGTTGTAAACAATTCTTCTGATAATAGCTAGGTTTTCTGCTGCATTCCGGTCAACAACAGTACAGGCATCATCAGAAAACAACACATCTAAACACCAATGTAAGTTATTTTCTATCGCCCAATGACTGCGTACTCCCTTTGCAAATTGTTTTACATCTGTAACACTCGTAATGAAATAGCGAATTTCACGGCATTCTTTCCCCTTCCTCGTTACAATGCTTTCAACCATGCCGAATGCAGCAAGGTGCTTCCACACATTACTACCATCAGTATTTCACTTATCGAATGCTTTACTTTCCAGTCTTGCCGACTGTCTTCTACTTGTTCAAATAATATCCCTTCCACCATAACATTACTTTACTATACTTTTCTTTCATGCTGAAGCCCTGTTGTATTGCTGCTATCATATTGCATTCAACGATAAAACATTCTATAATCAGCTTTATGTCTGAGACTGTCGACTGGGAAGAGAAAAGGTATCGGGATATTTTTGATGACGAAACACGCCTTCTTGTTAGGCGGAGAGCTGCCGATGCAAGCTGCAGTATCGAGGATATACAAGGGATTCTTGATTCGCTCTATGTCTTGGATGGTAATAATGCTACAGGACGGAGTTCCGTGCAGCAAATCGCGCTTTCCGCAACCATCGCCGCTTATGAAGCCTTTATTCATCAATGGCAAAAAGAATTAACCGTTTAATACGATAATATAGAGGTTCCTTTTATGACCGTAACTCTAAAAAAAATATATATTTGTGTAGCGGGATTATTCCTGCTCGTGAGTGGTTGCTCCATTAAACGTATGGCCTTTAACGGTATCGCGAATACGCTTGCCCCCTTTCCTGCGCCGAAAAGCGGTGCCTCAGGCGGAATTGACGCAGCGGCTGCGCTTACCGGTGAAGATGATGTAAAGCTGGTTTCGGAGGTATTTCCGACGGTATTAAAAACGTATGAGATACTGCATCTCAGTAATCCGCAACATCGCGGTTTGGCTGTTATGTCCGGTTCTCTCTATATTATGTATGCAAACGCTTTTGTTCAAACACCTGCCGACTATATTCCCGAAACTCAATTTCAAAAAAAGAATCTTGAGTATTTGCGGGCAAAAAAATTTTACCTTCGCGGCGCCGATTATGTGATGCAATCACTCGATGGCGCTTATAAGGGTTTTGCTGAAGCGATGGCGCATTATACAGACGATAAAGGTACCCATTTTCTTACCCGCTGCAGAGCCGCTGATGTTGAATCACTGTATTGGTCCGGCTGCGGTATACTTGGGGCATTCTCGCTTGATCCGATGGATACCAATGCGCTTGCTGCAGTTCCGGGTGCCGTAGCGATGCTCGAGCGGGCAGCGGAACTATATCCGACGTTTAACGACGGCGCTATTTGGGAAACGCTTACGGCTTTTTATGCTGCCGCACCTGAATCCTTGGGTGGCGGCGCGGATAAGGCGCAAGAGGCGTATCGTAAAACATTGGAGTTGAGCAGCGGGCAGCGACCGTCGGTGTATGTCCTGTATGCGCAGTCGTTTTGTGTTCCTGCACAGGACAGCGCCGGTTTTGATGAGGCTTTACGCAAAGCATTGGAAATTGATCCGGAAACGCAGCCGAGTAATAAACTCACCATTACCCTCAGCCAAACAAAAGCACGCTGGTTACAAAAAATGAAAGGTGATTATTTCCTAGGCGATTAGTTTATCTTTGCATCAGTTATATTCAGTTATATAAGGAGAAGATACTGTGAGAAAATTTTTGACGCTGTTTGTTGCCCTGTTTATTGCTTCAATGACTCTTGTCAACGCTGAAGAAATCGTACTAAAGATAGCAACCGTTGCTCCTTCCCGTTCTCCGTGGGATATTGAACTTAAAAAAGTTGCCGAAGAATGGAACCGCATTACCGACGGGCAGGTAACGGTAAAAATTTATAACATGACAACTCTCGGTGGAGAAAAGGCGGGCATCCAAAAGCTCAAAGCAGCGCGTCCCGGGCAGCAAGCTCCTTTGGATGGGGCAATCTTTACGATGATCGGTTTACATGAATTGGTGCCCGATGCGTATATCTATACGCTTGCACTTCCTTTTTTGCTTCAAAATCAGCAAGAGCTTGACAAAGCGCTCAGCGTATACGGCAATAAAATAGAATCGAGAATTAATGCTGCCGGTTATGAGTTGATTGCATGGTCGAACGTCGGGTGGCTTTCTTTTTATACAAAGGAGCCGTATAAAACTCTCGGAGAATTAAAAAAGATAAAATTGGCAGTCGCCGGTTTGGATAGTCCTATTTTGAGCGATAGTTTTAAACTGAGCGGTTTTAATGTCGTTGATGTTGCAAGTCAAAAATTCTCTCAAATGCTAAAGAGTAAAAACGGTATCAGCGGTTTCTTTGCAGTGCATCTTTTAACTTATGTAGGAGGGTATTACAAGGATATCAGCTACGCACTTGATACGAAATTATGTCCTATCATGGCGGGTTTTGTTATTTCCAAGGCTTCGTGGGATAAGATTCCTAAGAAGTACCATGCCGCTATGAAGGAGGCAATGGAAAAAGCTCGTAAACGGCTCAACGACGCGCTTGACGATTCTGATGCCGACTGTGTCCGTAAAATGGAAGCAAGCGGTGTTACGATGATTCATCTTTCTAAAGATGAGCTGAAAAAATGGGAAGCAGAATTCAGTATGAATATTAGCGATATCCATCGGGCTTTTCCGAATGCATTTGATATGGATATGTATCAAAATATTCAAAAGCTCATTGCTCCGATGCGTAAATAGCTGTGCGATAACAATATGAGAAAGATTGTCAACGTATTTGTACTTTTTCTGGTCGGTATATTAATCACATTACCGATCGTATTTTTTCTCATTAACGATATCGGCGGTATTCCGGTGTTGGACGGGGAACGGGTGATCATCCATGCCGTTTTTATTTTTGCGTGTTTTGCAGGTATGATTACCAGTGCAGATCACAAACAGTTGAATATCGAGGTCTTTAACCTTAAACTGTCCGCTCGACTGAAAAGCATTGTTAGCCAAATCAATAACGGTATAATGACAGCCGTCCTTACGGCAATCTTTTTTGCCTGTTTTCCGAATATCTTAGTCGTAATAGACCCTGCCGATCTTGTGTGGGGAATACCGGTACGGTTTATCTTCGCTGCGCTGCCGCTCATGTTTTTTGCGCAGCTCTTTTTGTGTTTCAAAAAGAGCGGAGCGCTTATATCCTCTTTGGTAGGGTTTATTTTCGGTTTATTCATCAGCTGCGGTTCGATTGCCGTTATTCTTTATGCGCTTTTAGGCAGGGATAGCCCGTTTCTTACCGTGAGCGCCTCCCTCTGGCAATCTTTCAGCGCTCCGTTAATGATACCCCTTATGCTTGTGTTGATTGCTGCGGGGCTTTTCGGGTTACCGCTTTTTATCGTATTGCTCGGGATTACCTATACGGCATTCAGCCAAGGCGGCGGATATGTCGATGTGATTCCGCTGGAAATGTATCATATTTTAACGGATACCAGCATTGCAGCAATCCCTCTTTTTACCATTGCAGGGTGCCTGCTGGCGGAAGGGAGCGCCGGTAAGCGGCTAATGGAACTTGTTCGCGGTACTGTCGGTTGGATTAGAGGCGGAGTAATTATCGCTTCCGTACTCGTTCTTACCTTTTTTACTACTTTTACCGGTGCATCGGGCGTAACTATTTTAGCGCTCGGCCCGCTTATCAGTGTTATTTTAACCGGGAATGGTTATTCGAAAGATGAATCCGAATCGCTTATTACCGCTTCCGGTTCTCTCGGTATACTCTTTCCTCCCAGTATGGCAATTATTATCTTCGGCGTAACCAACATCATGACCATTGATATCTTCGATGTATTTAAAGGGGCGATCTTCCCTGGGATATTGCTTACGCTGTCGATGATCGTTATCGGTGTAATACGAGACCATTCAAAAACACGGATACCGTTTTCTTTGACTGTATTAAAAAACGCTTTCTTCGGTAGTTTTTCCGAATTGTTATTGCCGGTGTTTATTATCATTCTTTATTTTTCCGGCCTTTTTTCGCTCCTGCAAACGGCTGCGTTTACCGTGCTTTATACCTGTGTATTGGAAGTTATTATCCGTAGGGATTTTTCATGGAAGACGGCTGCCGCTTATATATTGAAAAGTATTCCCATCGCAGGAGGTGTACTGATTATCATTGGCGCAGCAAAAGGGCTGGCTTATTATTTAATCGATGCAAACATACCATCGGTTCTGACGGATATTGTGCAGACGTATATCCACTCAAAATATGTGTTTTTGCTATTGCTGAATGTGTTGCTGATTTTTGTCGGCTGCATTATGGATTTATATTCCGCTATTTTGGTTGTGTCTCCGCTCATTATGCCGATCGCCGAATCCTTCGGAATCCACCCCATACATACCGGCGTTATTTTTTTGATGAATTTAGCGCTTGGGTTTTTAACGCCTCCGATCGGAATGGACTTGTTTATTGCAAGTTATACGTTTAATAAGCCTGTTATCAAAATAGTAAAGAATATTCTTCCCTTTCTCGGCGTTCAAAGTATTATTTTACTGCTGGTTACCTATATTCCGTGGCTGACTACCGCTTTGCTTCAATAAACTGTTTGTTTGGCAAGGCTGTTATCGAACAGGTTTAGTAGCCGGAACAGCGGGTTTGGAGCCGCGCTTTCCCACTGCTCGTGTTCCTTGTTTTGCAACGGTATTTTGCCGTGCAGATCCGCGCGGCCGACGTTTGGACGGCTCTTTTGCTTTGGCGGTACCGGTAAGTCGTATATCCAAGCCGCCTTTTCGAAGGCAGTATTTTACCGCATATTCAAGCTCTGTCCGCTGCGGGTTCATCGGCAAGACAAAATGGCGACACTCGGCATATACCGCCTTATAAACAGCCCGCGGTTCTCCTTCCCAGTCGGTAATCAGCTGTAAAAAATTACGGATGAGGTAAACAAGCGCCTGTCCTTGCCTCTGAATCTTGTGCTCTGCAATTAATCCGTCCAGCTCTTGCATGCTTGCAAAATAATGTTCGGAAAAATGAGGCGAATCCTCGATAAATGAGAAAGCCAAAGGCTGTAAATAGAGGAAAAGGCGATAATGCAGAAGTGTTTTAAAAATGTCCGCCGCATGCCCGCTCATTAGTATTTTGCCTATCTCTTCGGTTAAGCGGGAAGGGGATACATATTCAAGGAGCGGCGCATCACGATGAATTCGACAGCGAAGAAGCAGCGGGATTGCGGCGCCGGTGATAGTCGCGTATTTGACGGCGCGAATCATCCGCACCGGATCTTCTGCGAAAATGTGAGAAAGCTCGATAATCGGGCGCAGCCGCTTTTTTCGGATATCTTCCACGCCGCCGACATAATCGACGATGATATTTTTTATCGGATCGTAGTAGAGCGCATTTAATGTAAAGTCGCGGCGCCGCACATCTTCGTCGATAGTGCCGAAGCTGTTTCCGACCGATCCCTCCTCCAGTGATCGAAAGGTGGAAACTTCATATATTTTAGGACCGTAAAAAACATGCACCAATCGGAATCGCTTTCCGATGAGCCGGGAGTTTTTAAAAATTTTACGGATACGAGCGGGTTCTGCCGATGTTGCGATATCGAAGTCCTTCGGTGTTTTTCCGATCAGCAAATCGCGAACAGCGCCGCCGACAATGTAGGCCTCATAACCTGCATTATGTAATCCATTGATAATACGGATCGCTTCGCCGTCTACCTTACGGGGATCGATGGAATGTTCCGTTGCCGTATATATAAGCGCCTTTGACAGTTTTTTATTCGTATTATTTCGAGTATATCTTACTAACATTACAGCGAGATATTGTGCCGTGAATTTCCGATTCTGTCAATCTTGCATTGACGGGTCTGCATCAATGGGGATGACCTTAAAGTGCGAATTTCCATTTGACATTATAGCTATATCGTTTTATCCTAATAATGATTACTAATATATAAATTGGGGATACCTAAAAGCTAACCGAGTTTTTAGAGATACCCAATCGTCTAAGAATAACCGATTCTTGGAAACGATTCAGTATGAGTAATCGGCATAATAAGGATGAAAAAAGTATGATAACAGGAACAAAAGAGACGGAAGAATTGAATACCGCTTGGGTCCAATGGGATAAAAGACTGGAGCTTGGTATTCCTCGAATTGATTGTCAGCATCGTAAGTTGGTGGCAATGTGCAATGAGCTGCGCGAAGCGCTGATGAACCGCCAAAAACGGAGTAAGGACGAATGGTTGGTAACCGTAGGCAATGTACTGCGGCAAGCGGTTAGCTATACCAAAACACACTTTACCGATGAAGAGAAATTGATGAAAGCATGCGGTTTTTCCGGCTACGAAGCTCATAAGCAGCGACACAAGGAGTTTGTCCAAACAATTACACAGGTATTGATGGGTTTTGACGAAATGACTTTGACGCTCGGTTTTGATTTTGCCGACTACCTTAGGGATTGGATACTTTCGCATATCGCCTGCGAAGATAAGCAGTACTGTCCGGTTATGCGCTCCTTTTATCGTGCATTGCAGGAATACAGCCAACGGAATCATACGATCGGTACAAATAGTGGAAACCAACCTTAGATTAGACCCTTCGCACAAAAATATTTGGGAGTCTCTGAAAATCTAACCGAGTTTTTTGCAGATACCCATTTATATATTGGCGATTCAAGGGGGAATATGCTAATATAAAGTATCGATATATGGAAGGTTTATGAGATCACCCGTCAAAGCTCTTGAACAGACAATTCCGCCTCGCGATACCCAGCTCGGCGCCGTGTATGATGCCGCCGCTCAAAGCTGCCGTTTTTCTTTATGGGCGCCGACTTCCCGCGATGTGTCGGTAAACCTCTATCAAAACGCCGGTGATTCAACGCCTGCTTTTACGGTTCCGCTTCAGTATGACGATGCAACCGGCCTGTGGTGCGGCATCTTTGCGGAGCGGGATCCGGAACAGTTCTTTTATGATTACACGCTGACAAATGAAGCGGGAACGCATACTGTGCTTGATCCGTACAGCCTCTCGATGGCTGCTTGTACCGGCAGCGACGGTATCGGACGGGGCGCTATTATCAACCTGCAAAAAGAAACACTCAAACCGGAGCGGGAATATCCGTATATCGCCTTGCAAAAACGGGAGGATGCGATTATTTACGAAGTGTCCGTCCGCGATTTTACCGCAAGCCCCGACTCCGGCGTTAGAAATATCCCCGGCACGTATAAAGCCTTTATCGAAAAAATTCCCTACTTACGCGAACTGGGCATTACGCATATTCAGCTGATGCCGGTGCTGAACTTTTACTACACGGACGAGACAAACCAGCAGTATGAAGATGCCGGTACGGTACATAACAACAACTACAACTGGGGCTACGACCCGCATAACTATTTTACGCCCGAAGGCTGGTATGCAAGCGAGCCTGAAAATCCCGAAAGCCGTGTACGCGAATTGCGGGAGCTGATCAACGAGTGCCATCGGGCAGGGCTCGGTGTAGTGCTCGACGTGGTGTATAATCATATTGCGCGTACCGATCTTTTCGACATGATTGTTCCAGGCTATTACTTTCGGACAAATCCCGACGGCAGCTATACCAACGGCTCGTGCTGCGGGAACGATATTGCTTCGGAGCGGCTGATGGCACGAAAGCTTATTGTCGATTCGGCTGTACACTGGGTGAAAAACTATAAGATTGACGGTCTCCGGTTTGATCTGATGGGACTGCTCGATACCGAGACGGTGCTGGAGGCGTACAATCGCTGCAGAGAGCTTAATCCGTCCGTACTGTTCATCGGGGAAGGCTGGAAGCTGTATAACGGAGCCGAAGGTACCGTCGGTATGGATCAGCGGTACATGACCGAAACCGACAGCGTTGCCGTCTTTAACGATGAATTTCGCGATTTGGTGAAAGCAGGCGGTGTGAATGAGGAAGGCAAAGGCTTTTTAACCGGCGGCAACGTCGATCTTAGACAGCTCTTTTGCGACTGTATCGGTTTGCCTCAGTGTAATTACACCGCCGACAGCCCGGGTGATAACGTGCAGTACCTTGTTTGCCACGACGGGCTTACGCTGCACGACTGCATCGCCCATAATGCCGGGCTTGATGAACGTATTCCTGTACAACGGCAGGAGCTGATTGCCCGTATCAAACTCGGCAACGCGCTGGCGCTTACCTGTCAAGGGATCGCATTCTTACACGCCGGACAGGAGCGGGGGCGTACCAAGCCGAATGTGCACGGAGCGGCGGAAGAATGTATCGGCGCTTTTGTGCGGAACAGCTATGACGCTTCGGACAGCGTTAACCGCATTGTATGGACGCTCGATGAGGATTACGCCGAGCTGCTCGCATACACGCGCGGGCTTATCGCGTTGCGGAAACGGTTTGACGTGTTTAGAATAGGAGACGCCGGACGCATTGCACAAGCCGCCGCATTTTTGCCCGCAGAAGATGCAGCGGTTGCTGCATCGGGGAATTGCAGCGGTAACCGATGTGCCGTAAAAAGCGTCAGCGGAGCATTGTCCGAAACGGAGCAGCAGTACGGGCAGGCATTCGGGTACACACTCGACTGGACGGATGGCACGTGGTTTTTGTTGTTTAATGCGGCGGGAACGGAACAATGCTTTGTGCTTGGCGGCACATTACAAAAGCCTGTGGTTTTTGTCGATGGAGCGGCGGCATCGCCGGACGGCATTGCACAGCTCTCCGGTATACGATTTGAGCAAAAACGGATCATACTAGATCCGTACACTGCGGCTATTGTTCGCAGTGAATAGACCTGTTCGATAACTTCGTTGTCGAACAGGTCGGCGAGTTCTAAATTGTACAAATAGCACGATTTAGAACATCGCGTTTCAAGGTAACCTGTTCAGAAACGGAAGTTTCCGAATAGGTTTAGTAGATTTTTTTCATAACAGACTGGAGGTGTTATATGAAAAAAGCAATTATAGGGCTTTCTGCCTGTGTATCTTTGGTGCTTCTTCTTGCTCTTACGGGGTGCGGCGGAGGTTCCGAGAAGAAGGACGATAAAGCCGGCGCTATGAAAGGCGAAACGGTTACCATCAAAATATGGGAATCCGAAGGCCGCGAAAAAGATTTTATGCTGTTCGCTGCGGAAGAATACAAGAAAACGCATCCGAACGTATCCTTTGTGTATGAACCGGTTCAGTCGACCGATGCGCGCACAAAGATTGAAATGGACGGCCCCGCTGGTGTAGGCGCAGATATCTTTGTTGCACCGCACGACCATATCGGCGCCCTTGTCGCAGGCGGTCATATTCTCCCCTTCGACGATGCGTCCGTCCTCGACAACTTTATCCCCGCTGCATTGACATCCGCCGCGTATGAGGGAAAAAACTACGGGTATCCGCTCGCAATCGAAACCTACGCATTGTTCTATAATAAAGACCTTTTACCGGAAGCCCCCAAGACATGGGACGCGGTGGAAACGTTTGCAAAGACATGGAACGATAAAGCTCAAAATAAATATGCATTGGTCTGGGGTGTCGGAAACGCATACTTTAACTACATCTTTATGAGCGGCTTCGGCGCACCGCTTTTCGGCCCGAACGGCGATGACCCCAAACAGCATAACGTCAATAGCCCCAATGCTATTACCGGCTTAACCTATTTCCAGAGCCTGCGCAAGAAAATGCTCGATGTTCCGTCAGGCGATATTACCGATGATTTCTGCAATTCCTCGTTTACGGAAGGTAAAGCCGCGATGATTATTACCGGCTCGTGGAAGATCTCCGATTTTTCAAAAACAGGCCTTAACTACGGTATTGCACCCATTCCGGTATTCCCCGGCATGACCAATCCTCCGGCATCATTCTCCGGTCTCCGCTTGGCCTTTGTCAGCGCCTACAGTGATCATCCGGCGGAAGCGCAGGATTTTGCAAAATTCCTTACCTCAAAGCCGATGTTGGAAAAACGGTACGAAATGACCAAACAAATTCCGCCCCGCTCCGATATCACCATCACCGATCCGTTAAGTCAAGGTATTTTAGCACAGGCGCAATACGCAACACCGATGCCCACCATTCCCGAAATGGGCAAATACTGGTCTGCAATGAATGCAACTTTTGCGAATATCTGGGACGGCGGCAATGTTACGGAAAAACTGAATGCTGCTGCGGCTACAATGGAGTCGATACAATAGGGTATTTCTAAAAACTCACGTTTTTAGAGGTTCCCAAACGGTATCTTTTAAAACCCGATTCACAGTCTGCAAAGCGGATTGCGAATCGGGTTTTTGGACAGTTTTCTTGGATATAGGTGCTTGGTATGCAGTTTTCTGCAATAGAACATCGCAGTACGGATAATTTTTGTTATCCGCTCAATGAAAATGAACTTATGATCGGCATTAAAACCGGCAGCGACATACGGCGTGTATTTATTGTATACGGAGATCCGTTCGACGGTTCGGTAACACCGGACGGATGGGCATGGGAAGGCAAACGGCAGGAAATCACCCGCAAAAAAGATCTTCCGTATCATACATGGTGGCAAGCAACGGTTATGCTTCCTTATGGACGGTGTAAATACTGCTTTGAACTGCACGGTCAAGATGAAGGCGATGTCCGCTACTGTCTGGAAAACGGGTTTTACACGGCAGATGAGCTTGTTACGCTGCGCCGGATAACCGGTAATTTTCCCGGTTTTGAGTTTCCGTGGCTGGACGGCGCCGAATGCGTCCGCGTACCGGATTGGGTACCCCGCACAGTGTGGTATCAAATTTTTCCCGATCGGTTTTGCAGGGATACCTCCTCGCAGAAACCGAATGATCTGCCGTGGCCTGCTGCCAAGGATGTCGTTACCAACAATGAACACTATGGCGGTACGCTTCGGGGTATAACCGAAAAGCTCGGTTATCTTGCCGATTTGAATATTACCGGCTTATATCTTAATCCGGTTAATGCTTCACCGAGTGTGCATAAGTATGATACATCCGATTATCTGAATATCGATCCTGCATTCGGCAGCGCAGATGATCTGCATACGCTGGTGAAAGAAGCTCATGCGCGCGGTATAAAAGTGATGCTGGACGGCGTCTTTAACCACTGCGGCTGGGACTTTGCACTGTGGCAGGATGTTGTCCGCAACGGAAAAGTCTCGCCGTATTTCGATTGGTTTATCGTACAAGAATGGCCGTTTGAAACCGTTGTAGAACCGGAATGTGAAGCCGTCGCGAGCCGAAGCCGACCGTCCGGTACAAACGGAAAGAGCGGAAAGTACAGTACGTTTGCGTATGTCGATACGATGCCGAAGCTGAATACCAATAATCCTGCCGTCGTCGATTACCTGCTGAACGTATGCGAAACATGGGTGCGCAGTTATGATATTGACGGGCTCCGGCTCGATGTTGCGAATGAGCTTTCGCACACATTTTGCAGGCAGCTTTATCGGCGGATGCGCAGTCTTAAAAAAGACTTTTACCTGCTTGGAGAAATATGGCGCAGTGCCTTGCCGTGGCTGCGCGGCGGCGAGTTGGATTCGGTAATGAATTATCCGCTCGCGCTGTGTTTCTGGAAATTCTTTTACGATAAAACGCTGCCCGCCCTGACTTTGGAGCGGGAAATAAATGCCGTTTTTACCGCCTATCCCGAACCTGTTACCGTAGGCCTGTTTAATCTGCTGGATTCCCATGATACGCCGCGCCTTTTTACCCGCAATGGCGGTGATGCGTTCGCCGTATGGCAGCAATACGCCCTGTTGTTGAGCCTGCCCGGTTCGCCGTGTATCTATTACGGCAGCGAGGTTTTGCTTGCAGGCGGAAATGATCCCGATTGCCGCCGTTGTATGCCGTGGCAGGCTATCGAAGCAGGTGAATACGCCGAACCGATGAGCATGATGCGGCAGTTGATTGCTTTGCGCCATACGCATCCGGCAATGACCGCTTCCGGTTACTCATATCTGCATGACGTACCGCTTGCCGAAAGCGAACCGAATAGAATTATTCATTTGCAAAAGTATGCCGAAACGGTAGAACCTGCGGAAACTACGGAGACCGTTGAAACCGCGGAAGTGCCGATTACGCGGAGCATAGACCTCATTCTCAATTGCGGTACGGCTCCGGTATCAATCGCGCAGATAATAGATGAAAAGGCACGGGTATACCTCTCCTTGCGCTGCAGGGATAAAACGGTACAGCCCGGCGGCTTTATCTTTTTTGAACACCTCATCAACCGATGAACTTCCGTGTACATCGGTTGATGGCGAATTTTGGCAATGCCAAAATATCGCTTCTGTTATAACCACCGCCATCCGTGGCGGTAAAGTTTGCGGTGCAAACTCGATTATTTACGGGTGCGCCGTCCTGAACTTCGAAGCAAAGCTCCTCGTTGCGGGATATGCGCACGGCTAAAACCTTTTTCGGATGTTTAAACATCCTGCAAAGGTTTTTATAGGAGGAGTTTTAATGGCTACAACGACCTTACAAGGCGCTGCCGTTATCGACAAATCAATTATCAAAAAGACATCAACCGCATCGACGTGCTTTATGGGGCTCGGTCAGATCCTCTATTTAAAGCAATATGTGCGCGGCGCCTTTTTCGCTTTGATGGAATTGGCGGTCTTATTTTTGATCTTTTTTGATCAGACGGTTATGCAGTTCAATGGAAAAGGCCCCATCGTGCGGAGTCTGATCGGCCTTATCACACTCGGAGATGAAAAACCGAATGTCCCTATCAAGATGAAGGATCATTCCATCTTTATGATGATCGGCGGTCTTATTACTGTGCTGTTACTCGTCGTGTTTATCGGCGTATATGTTGCGAACGTGATCACTGCCAAAAAAACGGCGGCCTATATCGTGGAAAAGCAGCGCTATCCGTCTACTGAGGAAGCCCGTAAGAAGTTTGTCGAATCGGCGTTTCCGTATCTCGGACTAAGCCCTGCGATCCTGTTGATGCTGTTTTTCACTGTTTTGCCGCTCATCTTTTCGGCGCTGGTTGCCTTTACGAATTACTCATCGCCCAAGCACATCCCGCCGAACAACCTTGTCGACTGGGTCGGTTTTGAAAACTTTATCACGATGTTCAATTCCAAGCTGGCGAATAGTTGGTTCTCCGCTTTCGGGCGCGTTGCACTGTGGACGGTTATCTGGGCGTTCTTTGCAACTACGACCTGTTATTTTACCGGTATGATCTTTGCGGTTATCCTTGTCGACAAGCGCATCAAGCTGCCGAAATTCTTCCGAACCGTGTTTATCCTGCCGTATGCCATTCCGGTTATGCTGAGCTTGTTCATTTGGGCGAACCTTTTGAACGGAACATTCGGCCCCATCAACCGGTCGCTGATGCAGTTCGGTCTTTTGAGTGAACCGATTAAGTGGCTTTCCGACCCGTTTATGGCAAAGATTACGATGCTGTTGGTTAATATTTGGATCGGCTTTCCGTATAGTATGATATTGATTACCAGCAATATGACAGCCATCCCTGCGGATATTTATGAGGCGGCAACCATTGACGGCGCGAATAAATTGCAGCAGTTCTTCCGCATCACCCTTCCGTTGGTACTGTTCCAAACAATGCCCATTCTCATTATGCAGTTTGCCGCCAATATCAACAACTTCGGTGCGGTATTCTTCCTTACTGCCGGCGGCCCGAATCTTGATGACAGTATTCAGACAAAGGCGGGCGCAACCGACCTGTTGATTTCGTGGATTTATAAACTTACGTATGATACGCCGACTTTGTACAACCTTGCCTCGGTACTTTCGATCCTCGTGTTTGTCGTGCTGGTACCGTTCGCAGTCTATAATTTTACGCATACCAAGGCGTTTAAAGAAGGAGAACTGTAATGAAAAAGCATTCTCTGAGTACCATACTGGTGCTGATTATCCTGTATACCGTCCTTATTTCGACGGTGCTCTTTGTCCTCTATCCCGTTGCCTTTACGGTCGGCGCAGCCTTTACCAAAACCAATTCGTTGGCGGCAACAAGCATTTCTCCTATCCCCAAGGAACCGTCGGTGTATCAGTTTAAACGGCTTTTAACACCCGCGGACAAAATCGTCGAAGGTACAACCGATGTACGCGGTACAAACTACGTTAAATGGTACGGCAATACCCTCAAAATTGCGGTGTTCAATGTCCTTTTGACCTTGGCTGTCTGCGTAACCGCCGCCTATATCTTTTCCCGTTTTAGGTTCCCGCTGCGAAAGCCGCTGCTCGCTTCTATGATTGTGCTGCAGATGTTCCCAAGCTTTATCGGAATGGTTGCAACGTATGTGCTATTATGGAAGATAAACGGCTTAAATACCCATTGGGGACTCCTTTTGGTATATGCGGCGGGCAGTGTGCCCTTTAACGTATGGCTGATGAAAGGCTATTTTGATACGGTGCCGAAAAGCGTTGAAGAAGCCGCCCATGTCGACGGCGCCGGTTCGTTTACCACATACGTGAAAATCGTACTGCCGATGGTAAAGCCGATGATTATGTTTCTTGCGCTTACCAGCTTTACCGCACCGTGGATGGACTTTATCTTCCCGCGTCTTATTTTGCGCAGCGACGATAAAAAGACCTTAGCGCTCGGCCTTTTCGAGCTGATTAACGGCCGCGCAAACGACAACTTTACGATGTTTGCCGCCGGAGCGCTGCTCGTTGCAGTGCCGTTTACGCTGCTGTTTATGGCAGGGCAGAAATTCCTGCTCAAGTCCCTTGCCGCCGGAGCGGTAAAAGAATAGAAAAGGGCAGGCCAAAGAATTGGCAATGGGTAATTGGTGATGCGTAATTATATTTCCAATTACCCAGTTTAAAACCAGGTAGGGGATATCCGGGGCGCTACTTGTAGAGAGGCGCTAGATAGTCTTTGATGCGGAATAACGTATACAGCGGAAGGCTCCACACACGGGTAGAGCCAATCACATTACTACCCACATTTTTAAGGGACGTTTTAATCGCTGTCTTAGGTTCGTATCGGGAACAAAACAGCTGGAGACTTTTTGCTTTGGTATTATCCGCAGACTTTACTTCAATAGGGACGACGGCGCCTGCATAATCGGTTAAGAAATCAAGTTCCGCATCAGCCTTTGTCCGCCAAAAATAACTTTCTATGCCCAGACACTTTAGCTGAGTAAGGCAGTAGTTTTCGGTCAGTGCACCTTTGAAATGTATATAAGCGGAATCTCCTTCAAGAATAGTTTTAAAATGGATATTCGATTTTTTACGGAGCAACCCGACATCGGCCATATATACCTTAAAATAGGTGTTATCCGCCATTCCCGATAAGGGGAGTTCCGGCGTTGGCGTCATATTCAGTTTATAGGCAATACCTGCGTTTACCAACCATTCAAGCGCATCTTCAAGATCTTTTGAGCGCGCGCTTTTTTTTACGCGGGAAAAAATTTGATTAGTTGATGTAATATCGTACGTTCCATAAATACGGTACCTCTCCGTCAAAGATAGCGTTTTTCGACCGAATATTCAATAATTTACTGCATTTTTCAACCGAATAAATGTATTTTTATTGCATTATTAAACCGAATAAGTGCGGTATATACGAAGACGTTGCAGATGGTCTAGATTCATAATTCATAATTCATAATTAGTTATAAATTTTACTCCGCCTTGTACTGCAATTCACGGCAGGCGGTTTGGTTCGATACCGGATGAAATCAAATCAGAATTATGAATGCATAATTCTGATTTTCTTTCTTCCTAATTATGAATTTTAGAAACTTAAAGGAGAAACGTATGAAAACCATACATAAAAAGAATACTACATTTTTGAATTTGGCAGCGGCAGCGCTGATGGTTGCTGCTTTGGTACTGGGCTGTAAGCCGAATGTAAGCAACGGAGGCGAAGTACAACCGCCGGTTACAGACGGCTGCACGATAACGATGAGTGCAGGTGCAAACGGTTCTATAACGGCAAGTCCCGTTATTCCTGCCGGGGGCAAGGTAGCAAAAGGCACCGAAATTACCTTTACCGCGACTGCAAATCCCGGATATCGAGTTGATACATGGACAATTACCGGTGGTACAATACAGGCCGGCGGACAGCAGGGAGATACAACCGCAAAGGTGAAGGTTATAGCAGACACAACGGTCAATGTAATGTTTAAGCCTATAGTATATACGCCGGTCGCATACGCTGACTTGCCTAACCATCTTACCACCGCACAGCCTGAAACCAACGGCATCTATTACATCGAGGTAACCGGTCTTACGGCGCCAGACGTAAAAGGAAACTTCATTAGTGATAGTGCAAGCCCGCTCGGGCAAATACTGAACAGCAACAAACGGAAAAAGGTAGCGCTCAAATTCGGCACAATGCCATACGTTACGAATATGACCGGCTGCTTTAACGGTTGTACAAGTCTTGTTCAAGTATCGTACATCCCTGATAGTGTTACGGATATGAAAAGCTGCTTTAAAGGTTGTACAAATCTTGTTCAAGTGTCGAACATCCCGGATAGTATTACGGATATGTGGGGCTGCTTTGCCGGTTGTACAAATCTTGAGCAAGTATCGAACATCCCTAATAGTGTTAAGGATATGGGCAGCTGCTTTCGCGGTTGTACAAAGCTTGAGCACGTACCGAACATCCCTGATAGTGTTACGAATATGGGCAGCTGCTTTTACGGCTGTACAAGTCTGACATCCGTTACGCTCAAATGCGAGTACCTCGATGGTAAATTTAATTATGCGTCTTACGGCTGCAGCAGCTTAAGCGTAGGCAGTATTAAGGTTCCGGAGGATTCGTTGGATGACTATAAAGATAATGCAGACAAGATGAAAGCAGAGGCGGAATGGTTTGCAAAGGATGAATAATCCGCTGCACATATAACTAAAAACATCGCAGGGGAACCGTAATAAATAGGGATACGCGGTTGCCCTGCGATTGTCTATAACCGCAACAACGGTACTGCTAACGTTCCGGTGTAAGCGAGAACAATATTAAAGAGGTATTTTTATGAGTGATGAAATGATTTGTTTGGAAGAGGAAGCAAATGTTGCGGTAAAGCATGTGTTCCGCGCAGAGCTTTTAAATGCAATCGCAAAGAACGACAAAGAGGCGTTTAAAACTCTCGTAGAACAGATTGGAAAAGATTGGCACGTCAGCCGCACCGTCGAAACGGAGGAGAAAGAGGAGTTTCGTGAAGATCTTTGGAAAAACAAAGAGGCAATACTGTCAAATAAATATGAATGGAATAAGTCTCAGTATAGCGCTTATAGTTACGAAAGCAAAATTTGCTTTTTACTCAATCCTGTGTACTATAAACTGATTTATGACGGACTGAATAAAGCGGCGCTGACCGAATTTTACAAATCAATAAATGACACACGAAAAGTGGATAAAGAAACGTGGCAAGAAACGGTAGAGCATTACTATAGCAAATTATCGTTTTCCCCCAAAGATGAAACGGACATAGACCGTATCTTCAGAAAAGATTTTGAGCTTTGGGCAAAAGATACCGTAAAGACATGGCTTTTCAAGGAAAACGGACATATCACGTATAAAAGAGGCCTCACACCTGAAAGCGCGCAAGAGCTATCGGTGTAAAACAATTACCTACTGCGTTTCCTGCGATTATCCTGATTGCACCTAGCCAAAAGATATTTTTTGTGATAAATTGCTGCAATCATGGGGGAACCAATGAGCGAAAAATATGATTTGATAATTGTCGGCGGCGGTCCTGCAGGGATGGCAGCCGGAATTTATGCTGCGCGTTCAAAATTAAAGACCGTTGTTTTGGAACAAAAACGGAATACGGGCGGCCAGTGTTATATTACCGAGGAAATTGAAAACTATCCCGGCTTTCCGGAGGCAACAGGGCCGTCTCTCAGTGAAGCTTTCCATAAGCATGCCGAGAAGTTCGGTGTTGTATTTGTAAATACGGGTGCTGAAAAGCTTGAAAAAGAGCAATGACTCTCTCCATTATATCGTGCATGGAACCAACGGTACCGACTATGAAGGTCTTGCCGTTTTGATTGCAACCGGTGCCGGCGCTCGTACTCTTGGGTGTAAAGGTGAAAAGGAATTCAGTGGAAAGGGTGTTTCCTACTGCGCTACGTGCGACGGTGCATTCTTTGAAGAATGTGAAATTGCCGTTGTCGGCGGCGGAGATGCGGCTGTTGAAGAAGCAATGTATTTGACAAAGTTTGCCGATAAGGTAACCATTATCCATCGCCGTGATGAATTGCGGGCAGCTAAGTCTATTCAGGAAAAAGCATTTGCCAATCCTAAGATGGCTTTTAAGTGGAATGCTGTTGTAGATGAAGTATGCGGCGACGGACTTGTGTCTCACTTAAAACTTCGGGATACGAAAACCGGAGAAATTTCCGATTTTAAAACCGAAGGTTTATTCATATTTATCGGGCATGATCCCGAGACTGAACTGGTAAAGGATATGGTGAAACTTGATGAGGCGGGATATATTATTACCAACGGGCGAATGGAAACCAATGTGCCGGGTATTTATGCCGCCGGTGATGTTATCCGTAAAGAGTCCCGTCAGGTGGTTACTGCAGCAGCGGACGGCGCTCTCGCCGGAATTTGGGCAGGCAACTATATCGACGATATAAAAGCGCGTCAAAAGCTTTCAAAATAATGTAAGAACCCCGCTTGTCAACGTTAAACTGAGCGGCGGCGTATAGGAGGACTAAAATGGTTGAATTGACGAAAGATTCATTTGAACAAGAAGTACATGGATCAAAGGGTGTTACGCTGGTAGATTTCTGGTCTCAGTCTTGTGTGCCATGCAAGCAGTTGATGCCTGATGTTCATGCAATGGCAGAGCGCTATACGGGGAAGGTAAAGTTCTGTTCGTTTGATATCGGTCTCGGACGCAGAGTTGCAATGAAAGAGCAGGTGCTCGGTCTACCTTCAATTCTTATTTACGTTGACGGCGAAAAGAAAGAACATCTGACCGGCGAAGGTCTAAACGCCAAACAGATTGAAGATACGCTTCAAAAGTATCTGTAAGAATTTAGACTTATTAATAATGAAATATCGGGGAAATATCTCCTGATATAGGGTGTTTCTAAAAATCAAAGCGGATTTTTAGAAATTTCTATAATTTCCTTGGAGGATATGCTATGGAATTAAAAGGCAAAAAGGTCATCATTATTGGTGATCGCGATGGCATTCCCGGGGAAGCCATAAAGCTTTGTGCTGAGTCGGCGGGCGCTGAAGTTGTTTATGCGGCAACCGAATGCTTCGTCTGAACAAGCGCAGGCGCAATGGACTTGGAAAACCAAAAGCGGGTTAAAGATTTAGCTGAAAAGTACGGTTGCGAGAACACGGTAGTGCTTCTCGGCGGTGCCGAAGCAGAATCGTCAGGCCTTGCCTGTGAAACCGTTACAAACGGTGATCCTACTTTTGCAGGTCCGTTGGCAGGAGTCTCGTTGGGACTTTTGTGTTATCATGTGGTTGAACCGGAAATTAAAAATCAAATAGATCCTAAGATCTATGAAGAACAAATCAGTATGATGGAAATGGTTCTTGATGTTCCCGCAATTATTGCAGAAGTCAAAGAATATCGTGAGAAATACTGTAAGTTTCTAAAGTAAAAAATAGTACAATAAAAGCGTATCGATTACGATCCGGTAATCGATATGCTTTTGTAAACTTTCCTCAGTCTTAAATTAGAATAAAATTCGTATATGAGACCTTGACTAATCTTGAAAAGCAATTAGAATTATTGTTATGAGTGATTATCTGGATATCAATAATGAAGAGTTGTTGAAAGACTTTTTTAGTGAAGCAGAACAGCAAGTAGAGCAGTTGGAAAGTAACATCCTTGTTATTGAGCAGGATCCTACCAATAAAGAAGCTATTGATGAGATTTTCCGTGCGGCTCATACTTTGAAAGGCGGTTCTGCAACTGTTGAGATGAGTGAATTATCCGGTTTCACTCATGCCGTAGAAGACTTACTTGATGCTATTCGGTCAAATAAGGTTACTGTCACAGAGGATACTATTGACCTTTTACTGCATGCTTTGGATATAATCAAAGATATGCTTGCGGCAAGATCTAATGGTGAAGTATACAACCAGGATGTATCAGCCACGGTAGCAAAATTGCGGTCAAATATACCTGAGGGCAAAGAAAATAAAAAAAATGCTGCAAAAGCTTCGCAGTCGAAGGCAGCTTCCAAACCGGTTGTGCAACCTCAAGCAAAGACTACCCCAACAAATAATGGAAATACGGCAGATCCTGCCTCGTTGCTTTCTGAGTATGAAATACTGGAGTTACGCGAGGCTGTTCCAGCCGATAACAAGGTATATGCCATTCGCGTACAATTTGATGAATCAAGTTTAATGAATACTGTCGGTGGTATTCAGGTGTTTGCTGCATTGAAGCAATCTGCATTGGTGCTTAAAACTATTCCTGATTTTGATGCCCTTTATGAAGATGAATTTCATCCCGAGGTTCTTTATTATGTTGCATCAGATGCAAGTGAAAGTGATTTGTTGTCGATCGCAAATATCCCCGATGTAACGCTTAACGCAGAAATCGATGAGTTAACCTTCAGTGCTGAGGGTAGCGCTTCTAAAACGAAAAGTGTAAACGCTGATGTTGCCTCCGATCCGTCGGCTGCGGAAACTCGGTCTGTTGCCGCTGATGCGAAACCGAAGGATGAAACGCCTGAGCCTGCAGCTGCTACTGTTGCAACGGGAGAAGCGGAGCATCCGAAAAAATCTCCGGCTACAGCTGCAAATGCTGCACATTCATCGGGATCGGTATTGCGCGTTGATGCGAAACGAATCGACTATTTACTTAATTTGGTCAGCGAGACGGTTATTACGAAAGCCTCACTTAATCAAAGTGCGATGGAGTTTAATGAACTTTATGCGCTCTTCCAAAATGCAAACGGTGAATATAAAGACCGGATTCGTAAGCTCTTGGACAAGTTTCCGTCTTACCTCGAAAAAATACAGCAGGGGGTAGATTTAAATACAATTAAAAAAGAACTGGCTGCAGATTATGCCGGTATGTTTGAGCTTTTTAGCCAGTTCGAAACCTCTATGAAGTATTCAGTTACGAAATTTCGTTCTTCCGCACAGAATTTAGGCCGTATTTCCGGTGAACTGCAGGAAGGCGTTATGAAAATCCGTATGGTTCCTATTAGTCAGATTTTCAGCCGTTTTCCTCGTGTAGTTCGGGATCTTTCAAAAACATTAAATAAGAGTATTCAATTGGTAATTGAAGGTGAAGACACTGAATTGGATAAGTCGGTTGTCGAAGACCTTCTCGATCCGATTATGCACTGCGTGCGTAACTCTATGGATCATGGTATTGAAACTCCTGAAGAACGGAAAGCATTGGGTAAATCCGAGCAGGGGACGCTTTTACTTAGAGCGAGCAATGAAGGTAACATGATCGTTATTGAAGTTGTCGATGACGGTAAGGGTATCGATGTTGACGCTGTAAAAGCAAAGGCTGTTGAACGAGGTCTTTTGCATCCCGGTAAGAACCTCACCGATGTTGAAGCATATCAGTTGATCTTTGCACCGGGCTTTTCGACCTCAAAGACAATTTCAAGCGTTTCAGGGCGTGGCGTCGGACTGGATGTTGTTAAAACGCATATCGAAAAACTCAACGGAACTGTTACCGTCGTTTCGGAAAGAAATAGAGGAACTCGCTTTACAATAAAGCTCCCGCTGACACTCGCTATTATCCAAGGTTTGCTGATACGGGTCGGCGAAGAAGTTTATTCCATCCCGATTACTTCCGTTATTGAAAGTCATCGTGTGCGCAGCGAAGAAATTAACCGCATTGATAGCTATGAAGTATTTAATGTGCGTAATGAAGTTATTAGTTTGTTGCGTCTGAATAGACTATTCGGTGTTCCTTCAGCAGAAAAGGGTGATGATGGTCATCACTATATCGTTATTGTCGGAACCGCCGAAAAGAAAGTCGGATTGATGGTCGATAGTCTCATTGGTGAAGAAGATGTCGTTATTAAGCCTTTGAAAGATCAGTTTACCAATTCTCCGGGAATTGCCGGTGCATCAATCTTGGGGGATGGGTCAGTTTCGTTGATTATCGATGTCGGGCAATTGCTTGATTTGGGCTTAAAACAAGAAATGCATGCTCGTGAACGTCGCGAGGCTTCTATCTGGTAAAAGGGGATTAAATGACTATGGAAAAAACCGAGTTGAATACAAGTATAAATGAGGAACTGCAAGACGAGTATGTAAGTGAACCTCTTTCAATTATCGATTTTAAGATGATAACTTTTTCCCTTGCAGAGAAAGATTATGCGATCGATATTATGAAAGTAAAAGAGATTGCAAAGGCAAATAATTTCACATATGTACCGAATACTGCGCCTTTTGTACTTGGAGTATATAACCTTCGTGGTGATATTATTCCAATTATTGACTTACGTATTTTTTTCAATATTCCGATTAAGCAGCGCGCAAAAGATACTATTGAGAGTATGGTTATCATTAACGTTGATGATCAAACTTTTGGTATCGTCGTTGATCGAATCGATAAAGTAGTCGGCGTTTCAAAAAATACTATTCAACCGCCGCATCCTATTTTTGGTGATATAAATATTAAATATATTTATGGTGTTGTAGAAAATTCCGGACAATTGTATATTTTGTTGGATGTCGATCGTATTTTCGCTTCCCGTACCGTAACGGAAACAAAAGCAACAGTTGTCGAAAGTGAGGCTCTGCCAGCCGATGATTCTTCAAAGATCGGTGTGGCAGATGTTGCTCAGTCAAATGATGCGCTTGATATCCGCTTTATTGGTGATACGCTTGCTGCTCTCGGTCAATTTTATCCTTCTCCCGTCAATAGTGCATGGCTGGAAAAGCGATATTACGAATGGCGGGATATGCGCGTTGCCTCGAGCATCCAAATACAATCTGAAGATCAAGCTCGGGAGTTTTTGAGTAACTTCCTTTCGCCTAATACGCGGCGCTTTTGGTCTGATGCGTATATGAATTCGGTATTGGCTGCCTTGCCCGATAATGATGCTAAAATTATTACCGTTTGGAACGTCGGTTGCGATTCGGGATACGAGACATACAGTCTTGCCGTCCTGTTAAAGCAGAAATATCCGCGTGCTACCATTAGAATTTATGCAAATGATGCCGATCTTTTGGCTATTTCCAATGCGCCGATGTTGACTGTTCCTGAAGAGCAGGTGATTAATAGATTTAAGCCGTATTTGGTTAAAGGAGTGAATGATTCATATAGCTTCAACCAAGAAATAAAAGATATGATTTTGTTTGAATACCATGATTGTTTGCATCAAAATACGGTGCCGGATGTCGACCTTATCCTCGCTCGAGACGTGTTATCGTTTATTAAAGCGGAAAAGCAAAGCATCTTATTGGAAGAATTCAGGGATAAGCTGAAAACAACCGGCGTCGTTATTTTAGGTGCAAATGAAATGATGCCAAAACAGAGCGGATGGATGCGGCAAGTGATGGGGGATATAACTACTTTCTCGCGAGAGTAGGTTGTAGCGGATAATCGAAAATCAATATAGATTTTCGATTATTGATAAACAGAGGGCTGGCAATCGTTGAATAAACGGTCGCCATGCGCAGTTTGTATCAAACTGAAAACGGACCTCGTACCGTAACGGATGTTATTGTTCGTTTAATTTTTTTCGAAAGGAGATTTTGATGCGTGTAGAGTATATCAATCCGTTTAGTGAAGCTGCCTATAACATCTTAGTGCAAGTACTTGGCGGTGAAATTAAACGCGGTGACTTGTATTTGAAATCTACTTGTATGCCTGTGATGGGCGTTGCGGCAATTGTAGGTTTGGCCGGTGATGTTGAAGGGCGGGTTATTTTTGATATGACCCCGGAAACAGCATTAAAGATCGCATCGGCGATGAATCAAGAAGAGTTCACCGAATTTGATGAACTGGGGCGTGCGACGATCACGGAACTTGCGAATCTCATTACCGCACAAGCAGTGACAAAACTGCATGATCTCGGGTTTAAATTCGATTTAACCCCGCCTGCTCTTTTCACCGGTGATAATATGTCAATATCGAGCAGTGATATTGAAGCACTGATTGTACCGATGGAAACGGCGCAAGGTAAAGTTGAAATAAACGTTGCTATTCGCGACAGAGCTTAAGAGGAGTAGGCTATGATTTCTAAACAAGATTTTCCGTCTATTAACGAACGTGCCCCGGGCGGTGTAAGAGCTGATGGTTCAGCTTATAAAGTTCTGGTGGTGGATGATTCTATTTTCGTTTCCAAACAGATCGGCCAGATTTTAACCAGTGAAGGTTACGAAGTTATTGCAACTGCTGTCGATGGTTTTGAAGGTGTCGAAAAATATAAAGAGTTGTGTCCGAATGTTGACCTTGTCACAATGGATATTACGATGCCCAAAATGGACGGTATTACAGCTCTTGAACAGATAATGGCTTTTGATAAGAATGCAAAGGTTGTTATGATTAGCGCACTCGGAAAAGAAGAGTTGGTAAAGAAATCTCTGCTGCTTGGAGCAAAAAACTACATTGTTAAACCGCTCGATCGCAAAAAGGTTCTTGAGCGCATCGCTGCCGTTTTATCGAAATAATGAAAGTTTTTGATCTTACCGTGGATTGAACTCTTTCTACGGTAAGATATTGTTTTTGCAGTTTTCTGTGGTATAAAGTGGTTGCTTACAATGGTTATCATTTATGGATACAAAGCAGTTGATAAGTGTGATCTTTATAGGAAATAATGTATTCATCTCCGAGTAGGCGATTGAGCTTATTTCTAAGTCGATAGATGTGCGTTTGTGCATAGTTCTGACTATTCTTAACTGTTTTTGCATTTAATAATTCAATAATCTCTTCTACGTTTATTCCATCTTTCTTTTCTAATAACCTTGTAATTAGTTGCCTTTGTTTTTTTGTAAAATGTTCCATGACTTGATTGACGCTGCTCGCATTGGCAGAATAAGCATTGATAGCTTGATGTTCTGTTTGCGATGCAGATTTCTCTTTTTGCTTTTTATACTTTCGAAGCCTCTTTTTTACTTTTTTAATCAATTCCTTATCTTTTTCGGTTGTAAATGGAAAATAATAATATGATGATAGGTAATGGACGGAAAAATCGAACGTTGTTTCCGTTTCGGTATAATCGATAACGGTAAAAGTTAAGCCTAATTGTTCAAGTAGGGCTTCGATATCAATATTATAATGCTGTATTCTGCTGTGTTCGATAAGTAAAATTTTAAGCGATGGCTTTTCAAATTTTGAAAGAAAATCCTTTAAGCAATAGGCTGCCGTAACTTGTATATTGGCATCTTCGAGATACCGGTGGAGACTTTTATTTCTTTGTATATCTTGATCATATAAAAGCACTCTCATATTTTTATTTTCGGCTAAGTATTGATATGGCTCAATCATTTATCGGAGAATTGTCGAAGCTTTTTTGCTGTGCAAAATTATGTCTAAAATTTCGCGTATTTTTCTAGTAGACGGGTAAACGCATCAGGCGAAGCAAATAAATATCACAGAATAAGAGAGGTCTTGCATACTGCCTGTAAAGTATCGTATGATATATCTCATGGCAAAACGTAAAAGAAGAAAAATATCGCTCGGTTGTCTTTTTTGGATTGTATTTATTTTATTGATTGCCGTGCTTTTTTTCTTGAATAAAGACACGATTTCTTTTGTTTTAGAAAAAACAAATGCGAAAAGTATATTCTTAAAAGATAAAACCGAAAAAATGCAAGACGCTTCACAGGCGATCCTTGGGCTTCAATCTAAAGAAGAGGGTGGCGATAACGCTCCTGTAAAAGGAGACGGTAGTAAGGAACCCGAGCAAGAAGCAAAAAACGAAGCTCCCTCACAACAGCAAAGCGACGATAAACAGTCGGAGTCGGCTGCACCGCAAAGGAATGAAAGCTCACATGTCCGTAACAATGAGCAAATAAAAAAGCCTCAGCCTGAAAATAATAGCAGGGGCAATTCGCAACAAAACAGCGGACAAACAGCTGCGCCGGGTTCGGTAACACAAAAACCGGCTGACGAACATTCTTCGTCGCAGCGCAGCACTGCTACGACAGCACAACAATCAACACCCGCTTCTTCGCCGGTTCAAAAACCTACTGTAACTCCATCAAGCCCATCGGCAAAGCCGGAAACCGCTCAAAACCGGTCGGCGGCAGTAAGAAAGGCTGTCATATACTGGGTTCGGGTAGATGCGGACGGAAAGCTTGTTCCGAAAAGTGCAACTCGATTACTTCCTAAATCCGATGCGCCGATGAGCGATGCACTCGAAGCTCTTTTTGCCGCTCCTACTGTAGCTGAGTTAAAACAAGGAGTACGGACGCTTATTCCGCCCGATACCAAGCTCCGTTCCGCATGGGTAAAGGACGGCATCGCCTTTATCAATGTGAGCGAAGAATTCCAGTTTAATCAGTATGGTATCGACGGGGCGTTGGCGCAGCTTTTGCAGGTGGTATTCACCGCTACTGAATTTTCAACCGTAAAATCGGTACAGTTTCTGATTGAAGGACAAAAAAAAGAGTATCTTGGCGCAGAGGGCGTTTGGATCGGCTCGCCGCTTTCGCGTACCTCTTTCTAACTTGAATCCCCCGTGTGTCTTTTAAAAAACGGAGCTTTGGAGATGCCTTGCGGTTTACCGAAGGGGACTTTATGCCGATATTGGAGAGTATGAAATCTTTTGTTGTGCTGGCGGCAAACGGTATTTCCGATTATGCGATGCGGCCGCTTACTCAAGGCGGTTGTACAGCTCTCGCTTCCGCGCTGGATCGTGCGAGCCGTTTCCCCGATTATGCGGGTACCATTATAACCGCAGCAGCGGAGCAATGCGCTGCAATTCAAAAATACTGTAATGAACTCAATATACCGCCGGTGCGGGTCGTTCCGGTTGCGGAATTTACCGCTGCCGCTTTTTTTAAGGCGCTTACCCCTTTTGCAGCGGAAGCCGACCATATTTTTATTGCATGGGCTGACGCTCCGTTTTTAGACAGTGCAGGGGCGGCGCAGCTCTATACTCAGCATTGTACTTATAAGGCGGAATACAGCTTTGCAGATGGATATCCCGAAGGACTTCTTCCGCAAATTGTCGCGGCAGGTCTTGTGCCCATATTGGCAGCGTTGCCTTTTGCGGCAGAGGTGCCGCTTGGGCGTTCTTTCCTGTTTGATACCGTTAAAAAAGACATAAACTCCTACGACTTGGAGACAATGATTGCGCCTGATGATGTGCGGCACCTGCGTCTTGCTTTTTACGCCGATACCAAGGCTTCATGGCTCTTATGTCGACATTTTACCGGTATCACAGCGGAAAATTATGCTGCGTACATTGCCGAGCGGCAAGAATTCCTGCGGCCGCTGCCTGCCTATTACGGTATGGAAATAGTCGCCTATCATCCTTTACATTCTATTTATCGTCCGAACTTGTTTCCTAACAACTTTGATGATTCTTGCTGTATGGACTTTGAAGCCGCCGCTCGGCTCATCGATGCGATTGCCGCTTTTTCCGAAAGTGCAGTGATTTCTCTGTCGCTCTATGGGGAACCGCTCCTGCATCCTCGCTTTGCAACACTTGTAGCGCTGATACTGAACCACCCAAACCTTTCGGTATTGATAGAAACGAGCGGCATTGCGGATAAGACGGCATATAATCTTGAGTATTTTACTCAACTCGCTCAAGTTTGCAGGGATGTGCCGCCGAGGAGCGGCGGACACTTGCCGATTTATTGGATTGTCGATATCGATGCGGCAGGATCGAAAACGTACGGCGCAGTTCATCAGCTTCCCGATGAGGAGGCTGAACGCTCTTTAAAGCAGGCGGTAACATTTGCGGATCAGTTGGCAAACGTTTTTCCTAAAGCAGTGTGGGTACAGATGACGCGTATGAATGAAAATGAAGCGGAATTGGAGCCTTTTTATCGGTTGTGGGAAAAACGGGAAGCAAAGCCGCTTATTCAAAAATACGATCACCTCTGCGGAGCGCTCCCTGATCGGCGCCCTGCAGATATTTCTCCGTTACAACGACATCCTTGTTGGCACCTCAAACGGGATATGTCTATTTGTACGGATGGAACCGTTCCGCTCTGTAAGGAAGATGTTAACCGTTCGGTGGTACTCGGAAACGCTTTTACGATGCCGCTCGAAACGATTTGGGAAAACGGCCGGCGTTACTATTGCGAGCAGATACAATCATGCTATAAGGGGGTATGTGAACACTGTGACGAATACTATACCTACAACTTTTAATGAACGGAAAGTTTCACATACTATTATCGGCGGTATGCAGTATCGAGGACAAAATAAGCCGGAAGATTTCTGTGTTATCGTCTTGAACCGGGGTAGAAAGTATTATCGTCCTTTCTTTTTTGAACAGCTGTTAGCGGAAGGCTTTACATCCGTTATTTCGATAGAATCAAGCCCCGACGCAGGCGATATGGAAAGTCTGACAACGAAATTTCCGCAAGTACGCTTTTTATTGCCTCAAGAAAAGCTCACCGTCGGGGAGATGATCAATCTCGGTTTTGCCGAAACGGTTGCGCCGTATATTATGGTGCTCTGGAACGATACGCGTATTCCGCCGGGGAGCTTTACCGATCGAGTATTGGAGAAGATTAAGGAAGCACATTTACTGTGTGCAGCGCCCGTGCTGGCGAATGTGCGCGGAGAGGCGGTGCCTAATCAAATGGTTCCCAGCCTAAGCGGAAATCGATTTTCGACCGAACAGTTCTCGTGTATCAAAAATAAGACGGCAACGATCTATCCCTATGATTTTATGGGAATATATAGTAGAAATAAGTGTATGCAGCTCGGCGGTTTCGATTATACTATTCAGAATCCTTATTGGCAAAACCTTGATTTCGGTTTTCGCGCCCACCTCTGGGGTGAAGCAATCCGTATCTTTACTTCTTTCAGGATTCATTATGAGGGAGAAACGCCGCCTGAAAATATCTCTACCGATGCTTCATATCGGCAGTTTTATCTCAAAAATCTTGCGCCGGAGCTGACGGGCGGATCTGCTGTGATTCCCTTCAAATTATTTTGGAGATATTTGCGTAACTCCGGTTTAAATCCGCTGCATGCATGGCAGCATTTTTCTGAAGCGCGGCGATGGGTTGAACTGAATAAGGATCGGTTTACCACCACCGCTCGTGCGCTAATAGAGCATTGGGAGCCTTTTATATGAGCGTTTATTCAGGCGTTGCCGTTGTTGTGCAGGCTCGCCTCAATTCTTCACGACTGCCGCGTAAGGCACTTTTGAACCTTTGCGGTAAGCCGCTTCTTGCCTATACACTTGCAGCAATGCGGGAGATTCCTGCGGAACGGTACATTCTTGCCTGCGATCATGCGTCGAAAGCCGAGTTTGCACCGATTGCTGAGCAATACCATTATACCCTGATCAGCGGTTCGGAGACCGATGTGCTTGGCCGTTTTTGTTCGGTTGTTAAGCAGTTTGAATCCTCACTTCGCCCCATTACGACGATTATCCGTGCGACGGCCGACAATCCCTTTTTATTCACCGAAGCGGCAGAAGCCTCCGTTAAGCGGTTTGTCGAGTTGGGAGAGCCGGATTACTTTACCTACACCGGTCTCCCGCACGGCAGCGGTGTCGAAATTTTAAAGGCAAAGAGTCTTCTTACTGCGGCGCAACTTACGAATGACTCGTATGACCATGAACATGTAGGTCCCGCGCTGTACCGGTATACCGACACTTTTATCTGTGTAAAGGAAACCGCTCCGCTGCAGTGGTATGCGCCGCACCTGCGGACAACGGTCGATACACAGGAGGATTTTAACCGTGCGGAATTGATGATGCAGTATCTGCAACGGGAAAAGACCACAATGCCTCCGTCTTCGTCTGCGGTAATGAAGGCCTGCCGGTATGCCGGTAGGATTGCCGTTTTTGTTCCGTCGGTGCGGGAAGGGCAGGGGACGGGACATCTCCGCCGCGCCTGTAGCTTGATACAAGAGCTGTCCCCTCAGCTGCGCTGTGTGCTGTATCTTCGATCTTCATCTACGTCTTCATTTGTACAGGATATCATTAAGAAGGCGGGGAGTATTGAAACCGTCAATGAAATTCCGGAGCAAGCATGTGTGTTTATCCTCGATAACTTTAGGACACAGGCCGAAGAGGTGCGGCAGCTTAAAAAAATTGCGCCGGTTGTCGCCTTGGATGAAGGCGGGGAGGGGAGGGCATACGCCGACTATCTGATCGATATTCTTCCTACATTGCCGTATCCCATTGAGTTATCTGACGTATCGGCATCGAAACTTTCGGCGGCTTCATCAAAGGTTTCAAGTTCCTCGCACTCCGCGTCGAACCGTACCGTCGATCGCTCCAAACATACTATAGATCATTCTTCACGTACTTCGGATCACTCCGAATCGGGCGAAGCGCTTCGCTCGAATATTACTGAAGTGCGTTTTATTGCGCTGCCTCAAAAGCGGAAACGGGACGGCGCTTTAAAAAAATATGAAAAGAACGGAAAATACTTTTTTCCGATTGAGAATGCAAAACTTTTGGTTGCCTGCGGCGGAGAAGATGCTGCTCAAATGGGACTTCCGGTTGCCCGTACGTTTGCCGAGCTCGGTGCTGAGGTTTCTGTCGTTGAGCCTAATGAAAAAAACTATTCCCAGCAGAAGGTGAATCTCTATGTGTATCCTTATTTGGAAAATCTGCGGGATAGGCTCTGCGAATGGGATATCATTGTAACGCACTACGGCTTTACCGCCTTTGAAGCGCTCGCTGCAGGATGTGCCGTTATCCTTGTCTCTCCGACCGAATATCATTATCAACTCGGCATTAATGCGGGCTTTTCAACGATGCCTGCCGGCATCCCTTCTGCTCAGGGGTTTAAAGCGTTATTCAAGATCGGTATCGATATTCCGTCCGTCGTTACTCCGCAATCAAAAGAGAAAAGCCTTGCCGATTTTATCTTGAAGCTTTCTACGGCAACCGCTCACCGCTGTCCGCTCTGCGACGAGCAGGCTTTGCTGCCTCCCGAAGGGAGAGCTGAAAATAAAACCGTTTCGCGCTGTCCTGTCTGCGGAATGTACTATCCGTCATTTATCGCTGCAGAAAAAAAAGACTACAGCGAACAGTATTTTTTTGAAGAATATCAGGCTCAGTACGGTAAGACCTATCTTGAAGATTTTGAATCGATTAAACGGCAAGGTTTACGGCGGATGTCAATCATCAATGCGATCTATGCGAAGGTCTTTAATGGAGGCAAGGAAGAGTCGCTTTTTGAAGGACTGCACCATGGGACAAAGCGGATTCTCGATGTGGGCTGCGCTTACGGCCCCTTCCTTGCGGCTGCGAAGGAGTCCGGTTGGAATCCCGTCGGTACCGATATTTCGGCGGAGGCTGTGCACTATGTTTGTAAGACGCTCCAGCTTCCCGCTTGTCAGGCTCCGTTTCCCGTACTTCCGGCACGGTTTCCCTTTACGGTTGAAAAAACATTTACCGAACAGCATAACCAGTCTCTCAGTATTCCGCTGGAATCAGGCGGTTTTTCTGCGGTAACGATGTGGTTCGTTATTGAGCATTTTCAAGATTTGAATTCGGTGCTGCAGAAGGTCTCTGATCTTTTGATTGGAGGTGGAATTTTTGCTTTTTCCACGCCTGCGCTGTCGGGCGTTACCGGCCGGTGGAATCGTCGACTCTTTTTTGCGCAAAGCCCAACCGATCACTATACCATCTGGGATAGATGGCAGGTAAAAAAACAGCTGGAACAATATGGATTTACCGTAAAAAAGATCGTATCTATCGGGCATCATCCGGAGCGGTTCCCCCATGCTGCCAAGATAAGGAAAGGTGGCTTCCGCTGGAATATATTGATGTTGGTCAGCAAGCTCTTTAAGTTGGGGGACAGTATGGAGATTTATGCGGTAAAGCAGGGAGCGTTTGATGACTAAAAAACGGGTGTTTATGCTCGGTGCGGGCTTTATGCAAGGTGTTGCGATACGCGCTGCCCGCGCGCTCGGCTGCACCGTGGTTGCAGCCGATGGAAATCCGTCCGCGGTGTGCGCTGCGGAAGCCGACGAGTTCGTATGCATCGATTTAAAAGATACCGCGCGCCTTATCGACTATGCGCGGTATTTACAGCAAAACGGCGGACTTGATGCGGTGTTTACCGCTGCGACGGATTTCTCCGCCGCAGTTGCCGCGGTTGCGGCTGCCTGCGGCTTGCGCGGCCACACGCTCGAAGCGGCGCTCAATGCAACGGACAAGGTGCGGATGCGGGAATGCTTTCGCAAAGCCGGTGTACCGTCTCCCGCTTTTATCGAGTTGACCGCCGCCGACCTTGCAGCTCCGGCTGACCGTTTAGAAGCAAGGGGTAATGTCCGGTATAGTGATCTAGGGGCAGCTACAGCCGATACACTTGAACGGCGGCTTGGCGAACTTGCAGGACGTTTTCCGCTGGTGGTAAAGCCCGTCGACAACATGGGCGCCCGCGGATGCTCGCTGGTTAGAAATCTTTCGGAATTACGGAAAGCGGTTGCTACGGCATTGCAGTATTCGCGGAGCGGGCGCGCCATCGTCGAAGAATACATAGAAGGAAGTGAATTTTCGATTGAAGGGCTGATCTTCGGCAGGCGGCTGTATATCACCGCACTTGCCGACCGGCATATCTTTTTCCCCCCGTATTTTATCGAGATGGGGCATACGATCCCGTCGGACTGCACGCAAGACATTGCCGATGAGGTTATGTCGGTGTTTGAACGCGGCGTTCATGCGCTCGGCTTAACCGACGGGGCGGTGAAGGGCGATATTTTGGTGCGGAACGGTAAGGCCTTTGTCGGAGAAATCGCCGCCCGCCTTTCCGGCGGTTACATGTCCGGTTGGACGGTGCCGTACAGCTGCGGTTTGGATATTACAGCTGCGGCGTTGACCCTTGCGCTCGGCGATTCGCCCCGGCTGCACACCTGCGGAAAGGATTTTTTCGTAGTGCCGCTCAAGCAAAACTGTCCGTTTGTGTCTGCGGAGCGGGCATGGATTTCCATTCCCGGGCAGGTGGCATCCGTCAGCGGCTTGGAAGCCGCACGCGCAGCGCCCTTTGTCAAAGATGTGTTTCCCCGTGCCGGTGCAGGCGATACGGTGGTGTTTCCACAAAACAATGTCGAAAAATGCGGCAATGTACTAAGCGCTGCGCCGAGCCGCCGAGAAGCGGTGCAGGCAAGCGAGGCTGCCTGCCGGAAAATCGTACTGCGGCTTAGACCTCATGTTGCGGAAACCGATGCTTTCTTGGCGGAGCTGCACTCCCCGGCGGAACAGCAGATCTTTCCACCGAATTTTTTGCAATTTACGGAACCGCTCGCCGGCGCCGAGACCGCTGCAAAGGTCGCTGTCGAGGTTCTTGCCACGGCTCCTGCGGCAGATAGTAAGAGGCAACGCAGTGGAGGTTCCTCAGCAGCCTCAAGCGCTTTTTTTGATCGGTTACTCGCGGATGCCGTTTACGAAGAAAAAGAAAGCTTTGTACTGCCTTGCTTTTTAGCGGCAGCGCTTGGTACCGCCTGCGATCTGCAGGGTAGGTCGCTGAGGGAATTGCTGCATCAAGCGCTTGAGGAGGAGCCGGGATTGGCTTCCATACTGGGCATTTCCGGTTCGCCGGAAAGGAGTGCAGTGAGTGCTTTATCTTCGAGGAAAAGCCGTGGCTCATCTTCACTAGACATACAACGGAAGAATGGCTATTGGAAAGCTCTTATCCGGGGCGGACTACAAGGTTTACTCTATCGGTATGACTGCGAAAAGGTATAATGCCAAGTTTTTTACCACTGTTATTTTCCTTTTGCTCGTGAGCGTTGCTCCTGCGTTCTCTGCGGAAAAAAACGTCTCTGCGCTTGAGACGGCGGATAGGCTTGGCGCCGACCTCACATGGGATCCACTTTCGCAGGAGATAACGTTTACAGTCGGGAACCATACGGCACAGTGCCGGATCGGTACGCCGCTTGTGTTTTTTGACTATCGTGAAACGATAATCGCTCAAGCTCCTCTGATGGGAACAAATGCTCAGCCGCAGCTTCCTGCAGCTCTCTTTACGCAGCTAGAGACTTTTTTTAAACAGTTCGACATCGGCTCATTTTTCCGTGTCGGTGCGATCCTCATTGATCCCGGACACGGAGGAAAAGATCCCGGCACGACCGGCTCTTATGTCGAAAACGGTAAAACTATCCCCGTTTATGAGAAAAACATTGCATTAAGCGTTTCACTTTCCCTCTATGATATGTTACGCAAGACTTATCCCGATAAAAAAATTCTTCTAACTCGTTCGGATGACACGTATCCCAGTTTAGAGGAACGGGTTGAGATGGCAAATAAAGTATTACTCAAGAAAAATGAAGCCATCCTCTATATTTCAATCCACGCAAATGCTTCTCCGTTTAATAAGAAACCTTACGGTTTTGAGATCTGGTATTTACCTACCGACTATCGACGCAATTTAATCGATAAAAATACAGCATCAAGAGAGATTGCTCATATTTTAAATATAATGCTTGAAGAAGAATTCTCTACCGAAAGTATTTTAATCGCAAAAAATATTTCAGACGGCTTGGAAGCGCAGATCGGTAAAGAGAGTAAAAACCGCGGTTTAAAAGAAAAGGAATGGTTTGTGGTACGGAATGCAAAGATGCCGAGCGTGCTCATCGAGCTGGGCTTTGTAACAAACCCCGAAGAAGCGAAACGGTTGAATACTCCTTCCTACTTGCAAAAATGCGCACAGGGAATATATAATGGCCTCACTGCATTTATCTCTCGCTTCGAGGGTCAATAGGTAAGGTATGAGATGAGTTTTTTTACAAAGCAGAGGCTGATATGCTGGTCGTTGCTCAGTGTAATCGCCGGAATATTGTTTTTATCGTATATGGCGAGCCCTAAACTTGAGCGTGCACTTCTGTATTTTCCCCAAAGTGATGGTGGTATCGGTATTGAAGAAAGGTATTTACCGCAGCATCCCGAATCGGAATTTGCCGTGTTGTTGGTGAATGAACTGCTGCTTGGTCCTGCCGATCACCGCTTTTTACGCTTTTCCGATCCCGAATTACTACCCCGTAGTTGTTTTGTGCGTGATAATGCATTATATATCGATTTCCCTGCCCAAGTTCTAACGCCGAGCGTTAAAACTCCCGACTTTTATACCGTTTATAGTTTGTTACGAAAAAATATCGCGGTAAACTGTAAAAGTATCAATACCGTTTATTTTTATATTGATGGTATGCCTGCCTATGTAAAAAATTATCGTATTTCAACCGATAATAAAAGAGTTGACAAGAATAAGTATCTTTCGTATACTTATTCTCAACAGGGCATTCTTAACAATGGAAAAGGAGCTTTTGAATGAAAAGAACAAGCATACTTGTAGCAATTGCACTTCTCTTTATCGGTGCATTTGCGGTTGCTGAAGAAGCAATTTTGGTTGACTTTGCGTTATTGAACGCAGATATCCTTGCGGATAAGAATGGTGCTATGACTCAGAACCGCAAAACGGTTATGGACTATGCTACCGTCGCAGGTTCTACCTACACCGATGAGCAGAAGGCTCTGATGAGAACATCTTTGGCTATCGGTCAGTGGGAAGTGGTTTTGAACTCATCTTCTCGCAATCCGACTGCGGTTGCAGTTTCTCATGCTACCGAAGCAAAAGTCAGTGATGAAGCAAAAAACTTTGCAGGTCAAACCTTAATGGGTGTCCGCATTGAGTTTCCTCTGTGGGCACATAATGCAAGTGCGACGATTGAACCGACTTTTGATATACCCGTCTATGAACCGCTTTCACAGGTTGATGAACAAGGAAATATTCAAGAGCCGACTGACGAAGAAAAAGCTTCTGGGAAGGGACGCTTTGAAGACGGATACGGCGTTGTTCGTAATACCGGTGTCATTAAGTCTATTGCGGTTAATACCTATGGTATGAACTTTCCTCACGGGCTGTATGTACTCATTCGCAATGAAAAGAATGAAGTAAAACGCTATTTCATGGGATATCTGCTGTTTGACGGCTGGAAAGAGCTTGTGTGGAATAACCCTGCTTATTTGACCGATGTACGCAGTCGCGAAACCCGCATCTATCCTGCTTATCCTACCTCACTTCCGTATAGCAGCTTTGCAGGCTTCTTGGTTACTCGTGACGCCGCGCATGAAGGTGGGACGTTTGTAGGTTACTTCAAAGATGTTAAGCTTATCTATGATAAAGCTGTATTGAATACTGTACGCGATTTTGCTGATGAAAATATCTGGGGCATCCAGACAAAGATGAACAACGAACGCATGCAGCTTGAGATGTCTCGTTTTGGCCAAACACAGGTTCTTCGCTTCTTGGAGCAGGAGAAGATGGCAACCGAAGCAGGGTTCACACCTTCTGAAGGTTCTGCTGCTGCGACGGCTGGAAATACGAATCAATAGCTGATTTAAGTTAATGATAAAATAGGCGGTGTTTATCTATAAGTAAGTACCGCCTATTTTTTTTGTTCTGAATTTGGTTATGGCATTTAATACTGTGTGGATACCCGATAAAAACCAATTAAAAAGCCAATATAACGAATTCCATGCACATTTTACCGTATTATTAAAACGTCTTGAAGATCATTTGCGAGCAACCGTTAAAGTATCTGCACTGCTCACTTATAAAACACGTGTAAAGAGTTTTGACAGTTATTACAAAAAATTATTAAAATTCCCCCCTACCGATCCAGCAATTCGATTTCCTCTTGTAACTGATTTAATTGGTATCCGAATTGTATGTCCTTTTTTACAGAATCTTAGTGAAGTTGAAAATATCCTTATAAAAAATTTTACTGTCAGAGAGGTGGAACGAAAAGGAGCGGATCGTACTTTTTGTGAATTCGGCTATGAGTCTACTCATATTTTAGCGGACATCCCTGAAAGCTTTAAGGTGGGATTACTGCTGCCGGAAAATTTAATCTTTGAAGTCCAAATTAGAACAATTTTACAAGATGCATGGGCTGAAGTTGAGCATGAACTGATTTATAAATTTGAATTTTCTCCTTTTGATTTTCCTCTTAAGCGAAAGTTTGCCTCAATTAATGCAAGTCTTAGTCTCGCAGATATACTCTTTCAAGAAATTAGAGATGCACAGACCAGTTTGAATATGGAGCTTGATAGGCGGCGTGAACAGTTTTATTTGCGTGCCGACGAATTTACAGATGGTTTACTCGGTGATCATTCGGGAGCTGAAGAAAAATCCGGTATGAATTCATCGAATACTTCCTCTTTGGAAACAATTGATACTATGATTTTTTATGCTATCAAGGCTCATAACAATGGAGATTTTCAAACGGCAGAAACACTGTATACTAAAATATTAAATCAAAAACCGAATGCGCTGGTAGCTTCGATTGTCTATAAGCATCGCGGTATGGCTTTTTTTGCACAAGGTGCCTACGAAGATGCATATAAAGATTTTTCTGCCAGTCTGAATGAAAATCCTAAAAATTTCCGCTCTTACTACTATGCCGGTATCGTATTGATGATGATGAATAAAAATTCCGAGGCCATCACAATGTTTAACAAGTCTCTTGAAATAAACGGATATCAGGCGCATGTATATTTTAGGCGTGCTTTGGCTTATTTTCAAGAGGATCAGCTTATCTTGGCTTTACATGACCTTGACAATGCCGCTGCACTCGGGCTCTCTGCGGAAGAAGAAAAGAAATTACGGGCAGCTATTGCAAAAAAGATCGATATGGTTTAATATTACAACCCTGTATTGATTGCTAACAATTTTATTGGAGGTTTATAAATGGCAAATAATGCATCCGCTATAAAACGTCATAAACAGAGTGAAGTACGCCGTATCCATAATAAATCGGTGAAGTCGGCGGCACGAACATGCGCTAAAAAATATACACTTGCTGTTATTGAAAAAAATGCTGAATCCGCTGTGACGTTATTAAAGGAGCTTGCGCATCAGCTTGATAGCGCCGCTCGGAAAGGAATTATTACAAAAAATGCTGCTGCGCGAAAAAAGTCTCGTATGCAAAAGTTGTATAATGTAACTTTTTCACAAAAATAGCGTATTTACCTTTACATTTTAATTATCCCTTATCTTTTCTCCGATTTTATGAATCAAATAGTGGAGAGCCGTAGCTTTTGTGTTTTTATATCGGCTAGAAAATCGCTAATGTATGATTTTTTAATTTTAAGGGATAATATGATAAAAATGGAATCTCCTTACGCTTTTGCCTTTTTAGCGCAACAGCCGACTGACTTTCTTGTGATATTATTGAATGTTCGTGTCGCTGCATTAAGGGCACTTATAGATAGTTTCGTATTCCGTCTGGAAGGTTAAAGATGAGTAAACATAAGCAAATAATTAAACAAACAAAAACAAGTATTGTTGATGCAATTTATAAAAAAACAGATCACATGCTGAAGGACATTCACTCCGTAAGCGATTTGTTTTTTTCGGAAATGTTTCAAGCGCTGCGACGCGGTGAAACAATAGAAATTCGTGGCTTCGGTACGTTTTCAGTGCAATTTCGTAAGGGGCGAAAAGGTATGCGAAATCCTAAAACAGGTGAATTGGTGAATACGGAGGATCATTCAGTTGTCGTATTTCGTCCGGGAAAAATATTGAGTGCAGCTGTACGACCTATTGTGGAGAAGGACTCTCCGGATGCAGAGAAGTAGGAAGCTTGCTTATTGGGGTGTTAACGTCGCTCTGCTCATAAGCTCTTCTGCTCTTTTTGCTTTTTCGCAGCCCGGGTTTTTAGTTTCGACCGGGTTGCCGTTTCTCGCATATTTTATTTTTGTTCCTCTTTTTATTTTAGTTCGTAGAATTTCATTCCTTTCTTCTTTTTTATGGGGTGGAATTTACGGGGTGTTTAATTATTGTATTTTTAGTTATTGGCTGTGGGGGTTCCACCCGCTTGCAATGTATATTGTTGCACTGGAATACTTTTTTTACTATATGCTAACGATTCCACTGCTTAAATTAGCTGATATCTATTTTCCTCGATACGGTTTTATCGTTCAATGGTTAATCTGGATCGGATACGAGTATATTAAAACGCTTGGCTTCCTTGGTTTCTCTTATGGTTTGATAGGGTATTCGCAGTGGCAATTTATCCCACTTATTCAGATTGCCTCAATTTTTGGTGTATGGGGAGTTTCTGCACTGGTATGCTTCCCTTCTGCATGGATAGCTGCCGGAATAAAAATTCATTGTAAGGAGCCTGTTCGGAATTGGCTGCATGGGCTTCGCGCATTTGCTTATAAAGAACGCATCCCCGCTTTGATGTGGTGTCTTTGTTTTGTTGCAGCATTGATTTTCGGTTTGTCCATTCAACGTGATTATAAAGACTTGCCGACTGCTCGTATTGCGCTTATTCAGTCGAACTCCGATCCATGGGTAGGAGGAGTTGAGTCATATAAAAGAGATTTTAAAACGCTTAAGAAACTTTCTGATCAGGCTATTGCCGGCGATCCAAACCTTGCACTGGTCGTATGGCCGGAAACCGCTTTTATACCCCGTATCGATTGGCACTATCGGTACCGTGAAGATCGAAATACTTTTGAGTTGGTGCATGAGCTTTTAACCTATTTAGACGAACAGTCGGTGCCGTTTTTAATCGGAAATGATGATGCGGTAAAAGCGGTAACCGATACGGGCGTAGAAGAGCGGCTCGACTATAATGCTGCTTTGCTATTTTGTCCTAAGGAGAATGTATTGCCCCCAAACCCCGAACGATATCGGAAGATGCATTTAGTGCCTTTTACCGAGCATTTTCCATATAAAAAAGCTTTTCCGGCTATCTATGACGCATTAGTTGCGAATGATACTCATTTTTGGGAGAAAGGACTCGAAGCGACGGTTTTTTCGGTGAATGGATTGGAGTTTTCCGTTCCGATTTGCTTTGAAGATACGTTCGGGTACATCACACGGCGTTTTGCACGTCATGGGGCGAAGTTATTTGTCAATATGTCGAATGACGCATGGGCAAAAAGCGTTGCCTGCCAATATCAGCATTTAAGTATGAGCGTGTTTCGAGCTGTAGAAACGCGCTTGCCGATGGTGCGGGCAACTGCATCGGGGCAAACGGCGGCAATTAGTCCGCATGGGCATATTACTGCGATGCTAAAGCCGTTCATCGAAGGGTATCTGTGCGTTGATATTCCGGTGTTTACAGCAAGGTCGAATACATGGTATATGCTGTGGGGTGATATTTTTGGGCTTATAGCAGCAATAACGGCTGGGTGCCTCTTGATTATCGGTTCAGTACGGACTATACTTAATTCTAGGAAAACTGCATGAAAAAAATCGATAAAGAAAAAAAACTAACCGTTTTAGGAAAAGAGACGGTTTTTGACGGTTTTTTGAAATTTAGTGAAGACTTGCATATCCAAGGTACTTTTTCGGGCGCTATAGATGCACAAGGGTTCTTATTGATAGAAAAAGGTGCGGTTTGTAAAACTCAGTATATCAGAGCTGCTTCGATCGTTATTGAAGGTACCGTGTACGGCTCTTTAACGGCTGCCGATAAGATAGAGATGAAGGTCGGCAGTGTTGTGCATGGAGATGTTCATGCTGCCCGCATTAAGATTGCAGACGGCGTTTCGTTTGAAGGTGCCGTACATATGATTCGGGACAATGCCGGAGTTGACGGAAATCTTTTTTCCATGCATCCTGAACAGCTCAAGCAAAAGCTGCGTAGCTAATGTTTCCGCAAATTCATTATATATTTGACGAACTAAAACGTAGAAATCTTTTCCTTGTAACGGCAGAATCGCTGACCGGCGGTTTGATTGCAAAATATATTACGGATGTACCGGGAGCTTCCGCTGTTTTCTGGGGTGGTTGGGTTACATACTCGGCAGAGGCAAAGCGCCGGCTATTGAATGTCTCTACTGAAATCTTGGAACGGTTTGGCGTGGTAAGTGTAGAAACAGCGACTGCAATGGCGAAAGGCGCATTAGCGATTGCATCCGATTCCTTGAACAAGTGCGGTTATGCAATTGCAGTAACCGGATTAGCGGGACCTTCCGGAGGTACTCCGCAACTGCCGGTCGGCACGGTATGTATCGCCTGTGCGGCTAATGGACATACCGCTTGTGTGTATTCTGAAAAGTATCTGTTTAGCGGTACGCGCGATGCTATCCGTGAACAGACCTATACTGCTGCAATGCAAATGTTATTACAGCGACTGAAAGAAGATTGCCAAAACCGATAAAGTTAAGGCGATACTCTTGACAAGATAAAAAGCAACAAGATACAATAAGAAAGTTGCCGAGCAATCTAACGATGATGCTCGGCAGTGACTTTGGCATTTCAAATTTCACAGTAGGCCTGTATGATCTAAAAAAGCCTTATTGCGAAATAAACGGAAACACTTGGGTGCCTACGGGCAGCAGCTATTCCAAACAGAAAAAAATCCCTGTAATACAATCGTATCGTAAGCGCTGTATGCAACGATAGGTTGTTGATAAAGGCTTTTTGTTTGGATATTGTGGTTTCTAAAACAACTTATCAAAGCTAATCTTTCTTAGGAAATACTCCGTATCTTTTTGATATTTTAAAAAGCAAAACTTACTATGGAGAAATTTTATGACAATCTTAAAAGTACGCCGTTCGCCTTTTACTGCTGACGGAGCCGCTCCGGATTTCCAAGAACAACCTGAGTTGAATCTGGAACAACAAGAGGCCGCGGGTACTGCGTCCCTTGAATCTGATGGGTTTGCACACCGAACAGACAGTAATGCAGAGTATTCTTCTGCGCCCGATGAACCGCCTGAAAAAAAATTAGTAGTACGGCCACGTATGCACAGAAAATCATCCTTCGACGGAACTGCGCCTGAGGTAGAGAAGAAACCGCGCCGCCAATCTTCTATGCGAAGAACCTATAATCGAACGCAGGATTCCACCGCTGTCGGTGCAGATGGAAATATCGGTTCCGAAGACAATGAGAATAAACTAAAATTGGTTATTAACGATTTGACACGTATGGGGATGCATGCCCTGCGTGATTTGGCAGCGCAATATGGTATACCACACGAAGATATGGTTGCGATGAAAAAGCAAGAAATTATCTTTTTTATTCTGAAAAATCATACCGAAAACGGCGGAATTATTTTTGCCTCAGGCGCTTTGGAAATTCTACCCGATGGTTACGGTTTTTTGCGTTCGCCGCAGAATAGCTATCTGTCCGGTTCCGATGATATTTATATTTCGCCGAGTCAGATACGGTTGTTCAATCTTAAAACGGGCGATACCGTATACGGGCAAATCCGTTCACCTAAAGAGGGAGAGCGTTTTTTTGCTCTGCTGCGGGTTGAGTCGGTAAACTTTGAGGATGTTTCTATTGCTCAAAGCCGTATTCCCTTCGATAACCTTACCCCGCTGTATCCCCGCCAAAAACTCAATCTGGAAACAACCAGCGAACTTTATTCAACTCGTATTATGGATTTGTTTTGTCCGATCGGGAAAGGGCAACGTTCTTTGATTGTTGCGCCTCCACGTACCGGTAAGACAATATTGATGCAGCAAATCGCGAATGCTATAACGCAGAATCATCCTGAGGTATATCTTATCGTTTTGTTGATTGATGAACGGCCGGAAGAAGTTACCGATATGGAGCGAACGGTGCACGGCGAGGTTATCTCCTCTACTTTCGATGAACAGGCAACGAGGCATGTACAGGTTGCGGAAATGGTATTGGAAAAGGCAAAGCGGTTAGTCGAACACAAAAAAGATGTGGTTATCCTACTTGATTCCATCACACGTCTTGCCCGTGCGTATAACCAAACGGTACCGACTTCCGGTAAGGTGTTATCCGGCGGTGTCGACTCGAATGCATTGCATAAGCCCAAGCGCTTTTTCGGTGCTGCCCGTAATATCGAAGAAGGCGGAAGTTTGACCATTATCGCGACGGCTTTGATAGAAACCGGCAGCCGTATGGATGAGGTTATCTTTGAAGAATTCAAGGGAACGGGTAATATGGAAATCAACTTAGATCGTCGATTATCAGATCGCCGTATATTCCCTGCGATTAATATTAAGAAGTCGGGCACCCGTAAAGAAGAACTTTTGATTAACGAGGCTGATTTGCAACGGATTTGGCTGTTGCGGAAGGTTATCAATCCGATGGATGACATCGAAATTATGGACTTACTTCTTGACAAAATGAAGAAAAGTAAGAATAATGAAGTGTTCTTGAAATTGATGAATTCCGGAACCATGCAATAATACGGCCGCGGCTGATTGATGCTGAAATGGTATAGTAAACCTCTAAAAACTAACTAAAGTTTTTAGAAATACCTATAGTAATGCTCTTTTCGGGGCAGTGTATAAGAGGTGTTATAATGAAAAAAGATATTCATCCTAATTATGTGGAAACAACGATTACGTGTGCATGTGGAAATGTTATTCGGACACGTTCTACAGAAAAAGATATTAAAGTTGAAATTTGTTCTGCTTGTCATCCTTTCTTTACCGGTAAACAGAAACTGGTAGATACAGCCGGACGTATTGATCGCTTTAAGAAACGCTACAATATTAAAGACTAAGAGTCCGTTATTCCGCAGAATCAAAACACTAAAACGGATTGGTTTTAGTGTTTTGTTTTTTATGGGGGCGATGATGGCGCACGTGATTACAAAACGATATACAACCGGCGAAGAAATTGTCAATGCAATAACACATGGCATTGGAACGTTGCTTTCGATTGCCGGTTTGGTGCTTCTTATTATCCGGGCGGTTCATTATGCGCCTGATGAATACCGGGCGCGATGTATTGTCGGATTTACAATATTCGGATCTTCGTTAATTATTTTATATTTGTTTTCAACACTCTATCATGCCTTACCACTCGGTACAAAAAAAGTATTCGGTATATTCGATCATTGTTCAATTTATATTCTGATCGCCGGAACCTATACCGCTTATTGCCTTACTGCACTGAGAGGAGCGGTCGGTTGGTCTATCTTCGGTGTTATCTGGGGGTTAGCCGTAGTCGGTATTGTGCTCTATGCGATATTTGGAAGCAGGGTACGTGTGTTATCGGTTGTTACCTATATCCCGATGGGATGGCTTATTATATTTGCTGCAAAGCCGCTGAAAGAACAACTCCCTCTACTTAGCTTTCGCTTCTTAATTTTAGGTGGTGTACTCTATACCGCCGGCTGCGTTTTTTATGCTATGAAAAAAATAAAATGGATGCATGGCGTGTGGCACCTCTTTGTGCTCGCCGGAAGCATCATGCATTTCTTTTCTATTTATTACAGCATATAAGGGGACTGGCACTTTCCGTTAGCTTTCTATGTTTTACTAATACAATACTTCCATCCTTCTCAAGATGCTCATAGATTTTTTTCACTACCATATCCTGTATCTGCTGTAATCATTTTAGAAGTACGCTATCCGGACGACATTCAATGACATTTTGTTATGCTTACTTCTGTGCAAACTCGATTTTATTTCGCGTTCTGTTCAGCTTACTGAAATAGACGCCGAGCGTAAAGTACAGCAATAGGAACAAAAGCTGCATACCGATATTATTCCAATCGGGACGCAGCATCCGTTCGGTAAAAGTATTTGCACGCACGTAATAGTATGTCGGAAAGACTTGAGCGAGCGTAGTAATGCTTTTCGGCAGCAGTTCCTGATCCAAAAAAATCCCCGAAATAAAGGCAAGCGACAGGGGAAGCACCGTACCGACAATTCCCATTACCGCCCCTTTTTTTAACGCGGCGTTCAGCATAAAAACCGCACTTAAAACCACCGCTGCGTAGACGGCAGCGTTTAGCGTATAGCTTGCAAGCGGCAAGGTACGGATAGTCTGCCGGTACATCAATGCGGCAAAGGCAATTAACACCGCAAGAAAGAGGGCTACGGCGGTCAGCTGCGCAGCAAAATTTTCAAAAGCAAGCCGCATATTCGACACCGGTGAAACGGCCGTGCGGATTCTCAGCCGCTCGTTATTTAATTCAAACAGCGCCCAGCCGATGGAATTGATAATCAGCGAGAATATCGCCCATCCCAGAAAATTGAAAAAATATTTAAGCCCTGCGGCAGTCGATGTGTCTTCCTCTCGGTTCACATTGATAACCTCGGTTCGTACCGCAAGCGCGTTTCGTACTTTTTCAAAGTCGAAAGCCCCCGTTGCTTCCTTTGTTGAAAGTGCAAAGCGTAAAAAGGTTTGTATCTGTGAATCGATATAGAACGCTGCCGCTTGTCTGCCGTCTTTAATGCTGATGATTCCTTTTTGTCCTGATTCTGTTTTCTGTTCAAATCCTTCGGAAATAATCAATCCTGCATCAACTGTACCGACGGAAATATTTTTTCTGAGCTTTTCCAAAAGCGCTTCATCGCTTAAACCGAAACCGTCTAAAAGCGTAACCCTGTGTTTTGTTTGCAAGTAAGCGGTCAGCTGCTCCGAAAGCGGTGAATGATCTTTATCTGCAATGCAAACGGTAAGCGGCGTTTCGGAAAAACCGTGCGCATTCCTGCTTTCCGGCTGCAGCATTAGAAAACACAGCGATAAAAAGATAGCGAGAAAGATAGCGGTGCCGATTTTCCGCTGCCACACCATCAGCAAAAAATGCTTATAGACTGTCATACTGTACCTCCCGCGCATTAAAAAACGCAATACTTAAAAACAGCGCGATGAATCCTGAGTACACAATAAAAAATAACGACGCTGAATCGTATTCGTGCAGGATATTGATGTTGTATAATGTATCTGTAAAAAGCGCGATGGGGTTTATTTTACTCAGAATCGGAACCGAAGCATCCAACGCGGTTTTGACACTGACACTCATCATACCGGATAAAAAGGAGAGAAACAGCGAACTGAACACGCCTATCATCACTTTTGTGTTTTCCGTCAGTTTGGGAATTGAGCCGATACAGAGGCCGAAGGCGGTTCCGAACAGATTTGCATAGATCAACAGCGGAACCGTTACCGCAAAATCCGTGATGAGGTTAAGTTTTAACACAAGCATCACATAGCCGATGTATAAAAGATTCGATGCAAGGTTAAAGCAGACAAAGAAAAGAACGCCGGAAAGATATAGTCTGAACCGCTTGATAGGCGCTGCGGACATTCTTACCGCTAATTTTGAAATATTTGCCTGCATGCGTTCGGGGATGGATATTGCACCGAACATACTGTAAATGGAGACCATCGCCAAAAGCGAGTAGAATAAAATCATCATCGAATTGTTTTGTTCATCCTTACTGTCGATGAACCGTTTCCGGTAAACGGAAGGCGTTATTGGGATACCGAGCGCATCGGTTTGCTTTATCTGCTCTACTATATTTTTAACGATTGTCTGTGCGGTACCGTCTTTGTATATTCTGATCGATAAATCGTCTGCGATAAACACTTGAATACTGCCTTCGCGCAAAGCGGCATCGGCAGCATCCTGTTCCATCGAGATAACATGCACTATCGGAATAAAATTAAGGATGACTCGGTGGGGATTTGTTTTGGTAATGCCGGTGTTTATAGCGGTACTTAATCCCCGTGTACTGATGGCGGAGAAGATCACAAAAAATAGCGACGATAACAGGATCGGATATGCTACCGTCCAAAACATTCCTTGCACCGTCGAGATCATCGAAATTGCCGTGTACTTTAATTCGCGTAAAAAATTCATCAGTCCCGCAGCTCCTTTCCCGTAAGCTCTAAGAAAATGTCGCTGAGGCTGGGACGTTCGGAATACAACTTGCGATATGCGAGCTGCCGTTTATTGATAAAGAGGATCAGTTCGTTTAAGTTGTTGATGGAGTTTTCAAAAGTGATCAGCCATTCCGAACCGTTTTGTACAACGCCGGTTACGTGCGGAATGGTTTTCAATGCTTCCATTATACTGTCAGCGGTATCGTGCAGACCGACAAACTCAACGACAACTTTTTCGCTGGTGCGGATAAGGTCTTTCAACTCGTCAAAGGTACCGTTTGCAATATCCCGCCCGTTATCCATAATCACCATCCGGTCGCAAAGCTGTTCCGCTTCTTCAAGGTAGTGCGTGGTGTACACAATGGTGCTGCCGTTTTGCGCCAGCTTCCTGATACCGGAAAGAATAAAGTTTCTGCTCTGCGCATCGACGGCAACGGTCGGTTCGTCCAAAAAAATGAGTTCCGGCTTATGCGCAATGCCGCAGGCAATATTGAGCCTCCGTAATAATCCGCCGGACAGCTTTTTCGCTTTATACGATTCGTAGTTGTTAAGACCGACAAAGTCGATTGCTTCCTCTACCAGTTTTTTTCGTTCGGCTCCGTTATCGATGTACAGTCCGCAAAAGTAGTCGATGTTTTGTTTAACTGTAAAATCGTAATAGACGGATACTTCCTGCGGCACAAGGCCGATTTTCCGTTTTATTGCAAAAGCGTCGGGACGCATCGGCTCATCAAAAATCCTGATCTCGCCTTTATCGTACTTTAACAGCGAAAGGATGCAGTTGATTGCCGTTGTCTTACCGCAGCCGTTCGGCCCCAACAGCCCCAGCACTTCTCCTTTTGCAACGTCCAAATTAAAATGATCCAATGCGATTTTTTCTTTATACCGCTTAACCAGATTTTTTACCGATAATACCGGTGTGCTCATACATTCTCCTCGTCTATTCGGCTGTTTCATCAGCCGTTTCCCTTTCCGTCAATTCAGGTATGCGTATTGTACGCTTTTGTCCAATCTAAAAAAAGTGTGCAATATCATATCGGCGTATGACATTTGTCATTGGTCTTCTCTATTTCGTATAATAATACACAAGGAGCTGTGTGCGGTCGCGCAGATTCAGTTTTTCCAATATCGAAGAAATGTAGTTACGAACAGTACCTTCGCTTAAAGAAAGGCGCTGCGCAATTTCCTTATTATTCAGTCCGTCCGCTAATAAATCCATCACATCGTTTTCGCGGGAGTTCAATTCTTTAAATGATTTCCGTTCCTGTTTTGCAACGGGAAGGTTTGTAATAATTTCGGAATCGAAGACAACGCTTCCCGCTGCAACGGCGTGCAGTGCAGGAGCCAGTAGGCGGATATTCTGTTTTAAAATATAGCCTTTGCACCCGAAATTAACAGCCCGCATAATGTATTCTTCGTCATTAAAAGTTGTCAGTAATAATATTTTTGCGTCTTTGTTTTGCGCAAGGATTTTTTCCGCAACCTCGATACCGCTCATTTTTTGCATACGGATATCCATAAGCAAAATATCAGGCTTATATCGTTCAAATAGCTCTTCGGCTTCCGTTCCGTCAGAACCGCAGGCAACAACCGCAAAATTATTCGCCGTCAAAATTGTTTTAAGCGATTGTATTACCAGTGGATCATCATCTATTATTACGATATTCATTGTATGCCTCCGTAAAATGGTATCATTTTTTTGGAAATGTTATATGCACCTTAAAACCGTCTTGGGAATAAAAATGAATGGTGCCGTTATGTCTTGCGGCAATTTCGCTTAAAACGGTAAGCCCGATTCCCTTAACGCACGGTTCGGTATCGGAACAGACTGTTCCGTTATCCTGTACCGATACCGAATAAAATGCAGGATGCTCTAAAATACTGATTACCATTGCCGAAGCACCGCTGTGTTTTAAGGTGTTTGAAAGACATTCTTTTATTACCGAAAGAATGTCGTATTTTAACGTATACGGCATCGTTTCCGTTTTACAAGTTAGACGAATATGCAAGGTCTGCGTAGACGAAGCAATCAACTTTTCGATGCCGGTTTGCAAATCGAACGAATCGTTATGCAGATTATGAAGACAATTACGTATTTCGGTCAATCCCGCTTCCAGCGAATGTTGTAACATATTGAGATTTGTTTTTACCTCATCCTGCACGGTAATATACTGTAATGCATTAACCTGCACTATGGCGGCACTAATGGTATGACCGATCGAGTTATGCAGTTCTCCCGAAATACGATTCCGTTCAGCTAAGATCGCTGCTTCTAAATTTTTCAGCGCTTCATTTTGCAAATGCCGTTTTTGAACCTCGTTTTGAAGAGTGCGTTCGGTAAGCGAATCCTGCAAGGCTGTAAATTGTTTGGAAATACTATCGTATCGTTTTTTTTCGATTGCATAAAAAAAGATGATGGCGGTAAAAACAAAGAACGGAATGTTTAAGCAGGTAAGAGTGCAGCTTAAAATAATTACTTTAACTGCGATTTCTTTCGCATTGAAAAAAAGCGACGGTGTTTGCCGTTTGGGATGTTCTTTTTTCCCGCTGCCAAAATCTGACATATCGAAATCCGAAACTAAAAGCACCGGTGAGAAAAACAGGATGGCCTTACCTAAGGCAAACACTGCGAGTATAAAAAGGCCAAAGCATGCTATTCTCAGTTTTTTGTTTTCCGTCATTTCCAGCCAAAGAGAAAGTGAAAAGAAGACTATAAAATAATGCACTGTCGAAACGCCGCTGGTCTGCATCAAAAAAAGAGCACACAAAAGATTGATCAAAAATAAACGTACTAGGACAATCATATCGATAAAACCGTCTGCTGTCTTCGCGAAGCTTCTATGGTATTCACATGTACGATAGACTTTTTACGGCCTGGTGTCTAGCTTAATAAACTAAAAAAGATGACAAATGTCACGGTACCCAATGACGTTTCTCACTGACTTTTTTAGAATAAACTTCTATAATACCGGCTTGAGGTACATAAAGAGGCTTTCGCAATCTGTTTTTCCAACGGAAATTGCTGAAATTTCTACAATGAGGATGATACTATGAAGATACGGACCGTTACGGCGGTGTTTACAGCGTTGCTATGTATGTGTGTAATGCCGTTGTGCGCTCAAGAAGCGTATAATAATTTTTTAAAGTTTAAAATCAATCTCTATAATGCGGAAAGCAAAGAAGCCATTCAAAATCGCATTGAAGCATACCGAAAGAACATTGAAGCGTCAAATCTTAACGAAGAAGAAAAACTAACGCTTTTTACGCTGCTGACAGTCGAGCAGACTGATATGGCGGACAAAGCAAACGCAAAGCAAAATTACCTTCTTTTGACCGAGCAAAACGATCGGTGCAAAGCGTTTATGGAAGGTAAAAAAGACAGCGAGGTAAATGTATGGCTGCTTGTCGGCTGGGCGGATATTAAATCTCGATTGGCAGGGTTTTCATCAGGGCAGACGATGTACGATGAAGCGCTCCGTTCCCGTCATCTCTATGAAGAGGCGCTTAAACAAGATAAGAAGTTCCCGCAAGGACACCTTTCATACGGACTCTGGTTATTCTTTGCCCCTCCTATTGCAGGCGGAGGAGCCGATGCTGCACTGAAAGCATTTTCAAAAGCGGTTTCGTACTCAGAAACACCGGAGGAAAAATACTTCGCACTGCTGTACCGTTCACAAGCATATATCGCACTTGAAAACCCAAAAAAAGCTGCTGCCGATTTACGTGCTGCACATGACCTTTTCCCTAAAGAAACCTTTACGCAACTGGTAAGCGAAGGAAATAAAAATGGCAAACTATTTTTTGAATAAACGCGCGGTGCTGTTCGTGTGGTGCGCGGCGCTGTCTGTGTATGCATACACGGAAATTCCCGCTGCTCAAAATGCGCCGCTACCTCAGGAGCAAACACAAACGGAAATGACCGCTGCCGTCAGCCAAGCGCAGGCACCTGTTCAGGGCATATTGTCTATTACCGACTGCAAAGCTCTTGAAGAACAGTATTACCGGATGCAGTCATTCGATCCGCAGCTGTTGCTGGACAGTTTTGACCGGATCCGGGAAGCGCTTAACACTTCTTTTGAAGATGCGGGGCTGCTTGATCTGTATTTTGAACACGCAAAGTTGATTTCCATGCTGTATGTCTACGAGGGAAACCGGCAGTGCGGAAAATACGATACGCTCATACAGGGTGAAGCGCAGGACTTTTTACGGCAAGCAGAAAAATTGACCCGAAAACATGCGGGATTCACAAGGGAACAGATGTCCGCCCTCTTTATGCGGTATGCAAATTATCTGTATACAAAAATAGGCGTGCCGAAAAATACTTTTGCAATCGCCTCGGCAGTACCGGTGCTATACCGCAAGGCACTCATGCTCAATCCCGGTAACACTGAAGCGGCGGTAAAACTGGCATGCTGGCATATCTTCCCCGCTGACGTAACAACGGGGAATTACAATAGCTACATCGAATCGCAGGAGGAGTATATAGAGGAGTTATCTGCAGCAGACCGGTTTAATGCGTATCTTTTATATTCAATTTACTCTATGAAAAAATATGAAAGTACCAAAGGACGCGCCTATTTACAAAAAGCTGCCTCATTGTTTCCCAATCATGTGTTGCTCTTGCGCGTCTATGAAAATTACCGAAAGGGAATATTCAGTTTATAAAAAGGAAACGGTATATGACGGATAGAGAGAACAAAGAAATACACGGTTTAGCTGTCAAAAATCTGTATAAAAGTTATACGATAGAAAAGAACAACTATGAGGTTAATAAAGATATCAACCTATCCGTTCCGCCTGCATCGCTCGTATGGATTTACGGAAATTCGGGCGCGGGCAAATCTACATTTTTAAATGTGATTACCGGCATCGACACACCCGATGCGGGAAGCGTCAGTTGGGATGGCTCCGAAATCAATACCATGAATGTGAACAAGCGCGCTCAATTTCGGCTGGAACACTTCGGGCTGATTTTTCAGTTTTTTGAATTGATTAAGGCGCAGACTATTTACGAAAATGCCGCGCTTCCATTGAAGATAACGCGGAAATCAAAAAAGGAAATTGATGCGGTACTGTTTCCGCTGTTCGAATATTTTGATGTGCGGTCTCTCATTCGTAAAAAACCGGATCAACTTTCAGGCGGAGAAAAACAGCGGGTGTCTATTGTCCGTGCACTTTCTACCAATCCGCGCTATATTATCGCAGATGAAATTACCTCCTCGCTTGATACAAAACGTTCCCATCAGGTGTACGGGTATCTACGCAGTTATATAAAAGGGAAGAACGGTATCGGTATCTTTGTTTCACACGACCCGATCATCAGCGAATATGCAGATACTGTGTACAGTATGCAGGCAGGCTGCTTAATGGAACAGAGGCAAGGAGACCGTTGATGTTTTTATTGAAGAGCGTATGGGACAATATTCTGTTTCATGCAAAACGCAGTTTTCTTTCGGTGTTACTGATTACAATAGCGTCAAGCGCAATGCTGCTGTATCGCGGTTTTGTGGAATATTCCGAACAGGGATTAGCGCTCAGCTTTATTTCAAATTCGGGGCATATTCAGGTAAGCATGAAAAGCGCAGCTGAGCCGCAGCATACCGACAATACCGGCGCGGCACTGTTAAGTGCACGGGATATGGAGATGCTGCGGAGCATCTATGCGGATATGCCTGCGGTGAAATCTTCCGATGCGGTATTAAACTTTCAGGGAATTATCGGTACCGATACAGATACGGCTGTGTTTTGGGGCGCGGGGTACGATTCACCGCAGCGTTTGGGCGCAACGGAAGGGACACCGGTATTTGCAGGAGACCAAAGCCTTGTGCTGGGTAAGGCGCTTTTTGAAACACTCAAACTGAGTACGGCGCAAGAACCCTTTGTCAACCTTATGTCTTCGATCGGAGACAGCGGTTTGTTGACAGGATCCTTTGAAGTAAGCGGATGGCTCGATACAGGTACTCCGCAAAACGATGCCGGTTTGGTGATTGCTTCCCGCAGCGCGCTGCTCGATTTTTTTGAGCTGAAAGATTCCGCTTCGTATATGCGTGTGTACCTCCACAAAGATACCGATATGCCCGCTGCACAGGCTGCCCTCGATTCGTATTTTGCCGAACATCAGCTGCCGTATCAGACGCAGAATTGGAAGGAGCGCAATCCTTCGTGGGAACAGATCAGCGGTTTATTCCGCAATCAATCTTCTTTTATCAGCATCATTTTGTATATCTTAATTTTCACGGCATTGACACAAAGTCTTTCCGCAAGTTTTATGGAACGGCTCGGGGAGTTCGGCACGATGGAAGCAATCGGACTGAAACGCTCCTCCGTTATGCAGATGCTGGCGCTTGAGGTATGCCTCATTAGCCTTGCCGGTATTATCGGAGGCATCGTGCTCGCGCAGCTGGGAAACAGTCTGACGGAAACATGGAATATTACCATGACCCCGCCCGGATATACACGGGCATACCGCCTCAGTTTTTACATCACCCTCCCGGCGATTTTGACAACCCAGTTTTTTATTTTTTTAACCGGCATTATTTCCGTACTGCATCCGATGTACACCATCTGCAAACATAGCACGGTGCAGCTTATTCATTATAATGGAAGTTAGGTATGAACACACACATAAAGATAGTATTGCTCTGCATGGCGGTATTTTCCGGCATAGCGGGATTATGCAGCGCGGTGTTATATGCCGATGAAGTGCAGAACCGGACGGACTATGAACGCTTTCTTTCAGTGAATAAAGCGTATGGTTCAGACCGGACGGTGTTGGTACAACAGCGTATTATAAAGCAGAAAAAGAACGCTCAGAGAAAGAACGCTCAATCTAATAGCGTTGCGAGTAAATCGGAGACGGCGTATTGTTTGTTCCATAAAAATGGGCAGTGCGTACGGATGAAAACGAAAAGCGGTATACAGTATTTTTTCAGCTCCGATCAGGGGTATTGGCTTTTAACGAAAAAGCTGAAAAGCCCGCTAAAAATTTCAGGTTCGTATAAGGTTGAGGAGTTTGAAATTCAGGATATTCTGAAAATCGATTTTAGAAACGAATATCGGATCGTGGATTCAACGGACGGCGTTTTAACGCTTGAGCGGACATCGTCAAAGGCCGCGTATAAATTCGTACTGTTTGAAAAAACGGATGATGAGGTATTCGAGCTGACCTTTACCGATACGAAAAAAAATCCGGTGAGGACATTACGATACAGCCGCGGTATAGTCGATGGGTACGAATGTTTTAAGCAAATCGATATATATAATCTGCTTTTTGATAAAGACATGGTCAGCACATGGATAACGGAGGGGATAACTCCGACTGATGTTCCCGCAAGTCTTTTTCAGTATTCAAATATGAAAATGCTCAGTCAAAAAATCGAAGGTATAACTTCGGCTGCTAAATAGAGCAGCCTCGTTAACCGATGAGTTTGCCTTGCAGCAAACGTCACGTATTGTATGCCGTTTCTCACTAACGTTACGAAACGGCGTAATGCACCAGCCTCCAAAATTGATATTTTGTTCGACTGGGGCATTTTAAGGAAGGTATAACTTCGGCTGCTAAATAGAGCAGCCTCGTTAACCGATGAGTTTGCCTTGCAGCAAACGTCACGTATTGTATGCCGATTCTCACTAACGTTACGAAACGGCGTAATGCACCAGCCTCCAAAGTTGACACTTTGTTCGACTGGGGCATTTTAAGGAAGGGCTTATTCAATAGGCCATCTTTTAAAAATTTAAGGTTAGATGGTTAGAGGTTCACAAGAGTAATGCGAAAAGCGATAGCCTATTTATTTTTTTTATGCATTGCATTTTCCGTGTGCGCACTTTCCGGCATTGATTCGGTACAGGTAGGTGCAGGATTTGAAGTGCAGCATGAATCAATATTTTTACAGAAGAATACAAATGAATATGCGCCTGATACTATTCCGAATATGGCTGGTACTGTGTTTTGCAATATTGAACTTTCTGCAGGTAATCAAAATTTTCTTGTACAGCCGGGGATTCTTGTAAAAGAGCAAAAGTTCAGACCGTTTTTTAGAAAGCTGCGTTATTCACTTTTTACCGACCGATTTTCGCTTTCCATCGGAAAGGATTCATTTTCTTTTGGAGAGGGCATAATGAAAAATTATTTTTTTGTGCATCTTCCTCAACCGGACAGATTTGGAAAAAAGATCTATCCATTGGTGTGGCATACCGTGTTTGAAGTACCGGTCAAGCAATTCCTGTTGACCTCCGGTATTTTTGCCGATGCCGATTCAACGGCGTTCCGGAAAGTGCCCAAGTGGTATAGCCTATGGGCAAAAGCTGTGTACACCAATCCGGTCGTATCGGTGGGGCTTGAAGCAGATGCACTGTTGCAACCGGAATTACCGGAGACAGCTGCTTCCGCCGAACAGAAAAAAGCCTATACCTGTACCGCAGCAGCGGAGATTTCAGCGCTGCTGCCATATCAGTTTAAGCTCTATGCCAATGCGCAGTTGCCGGTAGATTTGCTGCATAAAAATATCACCGATTGGGGAACGCTTGCCGGTATTTCAAAAGATTTTCTATTGAACTCGATTACGTTAAGTTCCATTGCAGAGGTATCATATTCGACGGAAGGATTTGCGTATTCGGTCTTTCAAAGTATGGGGCTAGCCGACTATGCACAAATTTCCGCCGGAGTGCAGGGACTGGAAGCAAAAAAGCTCGTTGGAATTATGCAGGCGGAGTTTTTCATATCTGATTTTTCGATTAAAATCGGATATATTTCAAAAGATATGCTGAAAAAGCAAACGACGGATATGAGCTATCTCGGTATACTTTCGATTGCCGTCAGTTTTAATGGAGATGTATAAAAGTTATGGATGAATTTTTACTTTTCCAAAAGATCACTACGAAAAAGATGATACGGAACATAAGCCGTAAGATGCGGCGGTATTGTGTGCTTTGCCTACTGTTGTGCGCCGGGGTAACCGGATACCCACAGTCCGCGCTGAATACTGCTGCGGCATCGGCTTCTGTTGTATCAAAAACCGATAATGCGGCATCGGATCATGCCGTAGCGGCATCCGGAATCGCAATGGGAGAGACACCGGGCGGTAATACCGGAGCCGATGGGCACGCCACGGATACTGCCGGAGAAAAGTCTCCTGACAATCCACAAAGCAAAAACTCCGGCGGTACAGCTTCCCACGATTCGGCGAACGCTCCGCTGGATTTTCACGTTAAGGTGTCGGCATTTAAAATAATTTCGCAGTATTACGGCTTACCGCTATCAGTACGATTCGGATGGTTTTATCGGAAAGAAGACTTCAGTGTCTTTCCCAATGCAGGGTTTTCGTTCTCGGTTGCCGATACACCGGTGCTGGATACCTCGGTCGGATTAGCGCTCCAGAAAAAGTCTTTCTTTTGGAGCGGCTACGCCGTATATGACATTGTTCCCTTCGCCATGCATAAAAAAGCTGCTGATCAAGCGGTCTACGGGATAACTTCCTTCGGTTTTAGTTTTCCCAGAATAAAGGTAACCATGCCGCTTGTTGCCGGACGGCTGCGGAAAAATGAGATCATCGGAGATGAGTGGAGTACCGTAACCGCACCGACGGTGGTTACTCAGGTTTCTGCAGGATTGCAGCTGGATTTTTTCCTTACTGATCTCGGTTTTTTTAAGAGTACCGGTACCGCTGCGTTTTATTATCATTGGATACCGAAGGCTGCATTTCATTATTATACTGTTTCGGCGGCAATTCCCGCTTCTTTTCATCTCTATTATGTTGATATTGCGTTCATGTATTCGCTCTTTCATACCTCAACTGTGCAGTACGGCAAGGCTGCGCCGTTCCGCCGCTATGCGATCGGACAAACCCAAAGCGGCATGACCGGGCGCAGTACCTTTAAAACGCAGGCATTATTTAAAGATATGCATCTGTTCAGCGCTGAGTTCCGTTGGTACCCTGCGCGGATTACCGCCCAAACAAACGGCTTTTTTCTTTCGCTCTTTGCCGATGTCGGCTTCGGTATTACCGAACGGCGCAAAGGTTCTCTCTTCTATGAAGCAGGCGGCGGACTCGGCTACAACCTTTACGACAGTGTTCCTTTAACTTTTCAGGTAGGTTTCAATCAAAAGATGCAACCCGTATTTTACTTCAGTGTAGTTTCCCGGCTTTCACACAGGCTGTAATGGCGCGTAGTATTTATTATCTCGATATAGATGCCTGCAAAAGTAAGCCGCTTGACACATTTCTCCCCTTGAAATATACTCCTCCTATCGAGGGTTTCCTCGGTAAAGAGAAGTTCATTACTATGCAAAGAACACGATTACTTCCCGAAGAAAGAAAAAAGGAAATTAGAAAAGCAGCCGCACGGAAATTCCTCGAAAAAGGATTCTCAGCAACCACAATGGAGGATGTGATAGCTGAAAGCGGTTTATCCGTCGGCGGGGTGTACCACTATTACAAAAATACCGGCGACATTCTCTACGACATAATGGAAGAGGCTAATAAGAGCCGTATCGAAAAGACCTTGCACCGGCATCAACAGGGGAATTACAGCACTCCTGAAGATATGGCGGCGCAGTTTATTACTGAAAAAATCATCGATGAAAATCCGTATAAGCCGCTTTACGCCATGTTTTTATTGGAAAAGAGCCGCGATCCGAAATTACAGCACCTGTTTGAAAAACTAAGTACCGACGGTTTCCAGGAAATGCTTGACGCTTTCGGACAAGCGCAGAATGCTTGCGGCATCGAACAACTCGATTCATTTTTATTTACTTTTATGAATGCACTTACGATCGGTTTTGAATATCTTGGCGAAAAAGAACTTTTTAAAATGAAAAAACAGGCGATCACCGAAATGGTCAAAGCCTATCTTGTGTATAAAAATAATGAAGAATGATTAATGGGTATCCTCTAAACACTAACCTTGAATTTTTAGAGATGTTTAATGAGGAATTATACATTGGAGTAATCACACATTACGCATTACAAATTATAAATTATAAATTATAGTATTGGAGGTCTAAATATGAATACTCAAAAAGGCTTATCGGTAAAAGATTTGGTAACAACCGGTATTTTTACCGCATTGATGATTGTGTTTACAATGCTCGGCGGCATGTTTTTTGCAGCTAATCCGGTATTGACGTTTTATATGCCGATGGGCTGCGCATTATTGTGCGGTCCGGTATATTTGCTTTTAGTCGCAAAGGTTCACAAACGCTGGAGCATTACCATCCTCGGCATCATTTTAGGCTTTTCCTTTTTTGTTACCGGAATGCATTGGTCGATGGCACTCGGCAATATCGGAATGGGCATTATCGCCGACATCGTTGCAGGGATCGGCGCCTATACCAATAAAAAACTCAATGCACTTTCGTATATGCTGTTTATGCTTTCAAACACCTTCACCTATCTCATCTTTTTTATCGACCGGGACAGATGGATACACGCTATGCTGAAAAAAGGCACCGACGCTTCCTACATTGAAACCATGAATACCTCGGCAGCATCATGGATGCCTGTCGTGATTGTCGGCGGAACATTGCTCGTTGCAGCATTCAGTGCATGGGTAGGCAGCAAGATGCTGAAAAAACAATTTGAAAAAGCAGGGGTTGTGTAATAATTAGTAATTTGTAATGGATAATGGATTAATGTACCGGTTACACATTACCAATTAACAAAGTGATGAGTAAGTAACTTCTAAAGACATAGACATGCGCACTTAAAATGCGTATCATATAATTATGACTGCAAAAGAAGTCTTAAAATTATTAAAACAAAATGCTTCCTTAAAATTGAATAACTGAACAAAGTATCAACTTTTGAAGTTGTTCAATTCGTGCGCGGAAAGCGCACATATAATCTGCGATGTTTGCAGGTAGCAAACTCGCAGTGTTTTTCAGTCGCGCTATTTCAGCGACTGAAAATAAACCTTGGTATGTTTATGAAACAAAAGGGTCTCATTGTCAACTAAAACATTCGGAAATGTCAGGTAAAATAACAATCCCGATGCACAGCGGTGATTTAAAACCCGGTACTTTGAATAGCATCTTAAAACAGGCAGGATTAAAATAGGAGGCTGTGTATGCATAAAATGACTTATTTAGCGGTGTTTGAACCGGCAGACAACGGCGCTTATAGTGTTTATTTTCCGAATGTTGCAGGCTGTATAAGCTATGGAAAAAACTTTCAGGAAGCACAGGCAATGGCACAGGAAGCTCTTGAATTGCATATATACGGTATGGAAAGAGACGGAGACAAATTACCAATTGAAAATTTTTCCAATATACAAACTAATATAGGTGATATAGTATATGCAATTACTATTTATCCTGATTTTGTAAAAAAAGAAATGGATAACAGAAGAGTAAGAACAAATTGTACTATCCCATATAATTTAAAACGAAAAGCAGAAGCGCAAGGGATAAACTTTTCTCAAGTATTAGAAGCGGCTTTAGAAGAATTATGCAGTTGATAACTGCGTATTTGTCATTCCTTGTAATGCAGACAGTGAAATAATTTAGTAATGCATAATTTATAATTAGAAGTATTCATCTACTTATGATTATGCATTGGATTGCTCATTACCAATTATTAAAGAGCTATTTTATGGAACAACGAGTAAAACTCATTCTTGACCCGCGGACAAAGCTTTTTATACTGCTCTTGTGCGTTATTGCTGCCTCTCTTGCACCGTCTCTTTTATACGGAGCCGGGCTTGTCGTTCTTATTGGAATGGTGGGAATCTTGTGCGGGTATTGGCGCAGCGCACTAATGGGGATCGTCGGTTATGCGCTCTTGTATGCGCTGACACTGTGGGCAGCCGGTCTGACGGGCACATTGAAGACAACACTGCTGGCTGCGTTTGGGCTGTTTCACAAGGTATATCCCTGCGGTATGATGGGCGGCTTGTTTATCACTTCAACAAAGGTGAACGAATTTTTATCTGCGATGCACCGGCTCCGTGTTCCGAAAAAGATTGTTATTCCGCTTGCAGTAATGATCCGTTATTTCCCCACAATCGGTGAAGATTGGCGGTACATTAAAGATGCAATGCGGATGCGTGATGTGTCGCCGACGCTTGCAGGATTTGTGAAACAGCCGACCATGACCGTTGAGTGTATTTACGTGCCGTTGCTGTCAGCAGCATCAAAAACAGCTGACGAGCTTTCTATCGCTGCCCTTACCCGTGGTATCGAAAATCCCCATCCGCGAACGTGTCTTGTGCAGACTCAATTTAGATTTGCAGATGCTATAACCGCTGCGGTCTTTTTACTGTATACAGCGTTGGCATTGCTATTTTAATAACTAATAACTTCGATATTCATTTCAGCGCTTATTTTTGCTAACTTTTTATCGCGCGTTAATAATTTTGCGTTGTATTTTTGTGCAACGATAAGATAAAACATATCATAGACAGGATGCCGGTATTTTATTGATTCTTTATAAGCCTTGTTACATAATAGTTTTGTATGAATAAAATCATCTATCAACTCGATACAATACTCTATACCCTTTTCGCATATTGTTGTATCCAAAGAAGAAAAGTTCCTATATTTCCAGAAAACATTTGTAATTTCTGATGGATAAATATCCGGTGCAAAAATGCAGTCAGCATTTGCACATATTTCTTTAAACAAAGACGCATGTTTCATATTTAATGCCATTTCAATAGCTGCACTGGCATCAAGTACTATATTCATCGTTCTCTATCCTCACGTAGTAAGGTTACCGGATCCGGTAGCAGGACATCAGGGATAGTGAGGTCTTCCATTTTCTTTAATGTCATTCGGCGCCTGTTTTTATTGGCATTATTGTTGTTCAAGCTTTCTTTTAAAAGAATTATTGTTTGTTCCGCAATCGATCGTTGTTCTTGTGCTGCCAGATATTGTATTTGCATATACATATCATTCGGTATATTCCGTACTTGAATGGTAGGCATAGTATCTCCTCTAAAAAGTCAAGAAGAAAGTAGCAACTTTCGATTGACTTCTCGTATACTAGGCGTTCAGTGTAGTTTTTTTATCAACAGATGTCTAGTATTTACTTTAAGCTGTATGGAAAAAATCCATGATTTACAGTACTATAAGCTGTGTATATACCACGTTAAAGGTGCAATACGGTACTATGATAACGATACGAGATGTTTCTTTTACCTATGCCGGTAATGAAACGGATGGCATACATCATATCAATTTAGAAATACAAAAAGGTGAATGTGTTCTGCTTTGCGGACGTTCCGGTTGCGGCAAAACAACAGTTACGCGGTTGATCAACGGATTAATTCCTTCCTTTTATATGGGCACGCTCACCGGCTCCGTACTCATTGACAATCAGCCTGTCAGCGAATTACCGTTGTATAAAATTGCCAAACGGGTCGGTTCGGTGTTTCAAAATCCGCGGACACAATTTTTTAATGTTGATACCGACAGCGAAATTGCATTCGGTATTGAAAATGAAGGATATCCGCAGGAGCAACTGGTACAGCGGGTACGGCAAACAGCCGAAGAGCTGCATATCGAAACTTTGAGCGGAAGAAATATCTTTGAGCTTTCCGGAGGCGAAAAACAAAAAATCGCCTTTGCCTCCGTGTATGCGATGAATCCCGATATATATGTACTTGATGAACCTTCGTCAAATTTGGATTCGGAATCAATTACTGCGCTGCAAAGCTACATACGGAATATAAAAGCGCAGGGGAAGACAGTCATCGTTGCGGAGCACCGGCTGTATTATTTAGCTGACCTTGCAGATAAAATCGTATATATGGAAAACGGCACCATCACCCGCATATTCACACCGCTGGAGTTTAAGTCGCTTTCCGCTGAAACACGTCACGGAATGGGATTGCGGGCAATTCATTTGCAGGAAGAAAACCCCTCCTCTTTACATAATGAGACGATGGGTATTCGCTCAGAAACTCCCTGCCGTATGAGCGGAGCAGCGTCGGTTCAGACCACACAAGATACGGCTCAGTCTCCCCAACCGCCGGTTCAGCCAGCGCTGGCAGAGCCGCTTACGTTAGAGCTGCAGAATGTTTCACTGTACCGTAAGAAAAAACTCATCCTCCATGATCTTTCTTTCTCTGCCCATGCAGGAGAGATTATTGCAATTACCGGCGCAAACGGTACGGGAAAGACAACCTTTGTCCGTGCCTTGTGCGGTCTGCACGAGGAAACATCCGGCAGTTTTCTATGGAACGACAAGCCGCTTAAACCGAAAGAACGGTTACAGCGTGCATATATGGTGATGCAGGATGTGAACTACCAGCTTTTTGCCGAAAGCGTGGAGGCAGAATGTTCATTCGGTTTGAAAACAGCATCGGAGACTGCGGTAGAAGCAGCGCTTAACGCTTTGCAGTTAACGGAAATTCGTACACGGCACCCCGGCTCTCTTTCAGGCGGACAAAAACAGCGGGTTGCTATTGCGGCAGGACAGGTAAGCGCTAAGCCGCTGCTTGTGTTTGATGAACCCACAAGCGGACTTGACTACGATAGCATGGCGCGGGTTTCCGCTGTTATCCGCAGCCTTGCAGCGGGGCGCATCATCTTTGTCGTTACTCACGACTATGAGTTTATACATAAAGCCTGCACACGGATTTTGCATTTAGGAAACAATACGCTCCTGTCCGATCCGCAGCTCTAGAAATGTAGATTTATCCAATAGACTATGAGGGGCGGAGATGGTAATACTTGCAGTTTCGCGGCAGTGCTCTGCGCCGGCGGTGTGGATTGCAAGATATAGAAAAAGAATGTAATGGAGGCAGAAATGAAAATTGAACATATTGCCATGTATGTCAATGATTTGGAAAAAGCAAAAGACTTTTTTGTTGACTATTTTGGCGGACATCCCAATGCCGGATACCATAATAAAACGACCGATTTCCGCTCATATTTTATCACTTTTGATGAAGGTGCACGGCTGGAAATTATGAAAAAGCCGCATGTAGCGGATTGTGAGAAAACACTTGCGCGTACAGGGTACATCCATATTGCGTTTTCCGTCGGAAGCAAAGATGCGGTTGATGCCTTAACTGAAAGGCTTAAAAAGGCAGGCTTTGAAGTTGTAAGCGGGCCGCGGACAACCGGAGACGGATATTATGAAAGTTGTATTGTCGCAATTGAAGATAATCAAATTGAAATTACGGTATAAAGGGAAAGCGTAAGGCGGTAACATGATGTGGGCGGTTTTTGCATTTCTATCCGCTGTTTTTGCGGCACTCACTTCTATTCTGGCAAAAGTCGGGATTGAAGGAGTAAACTCAAATCTGGCAACAGCGGTAAGAACGGTTGTGGTATTAGCTATGGCGTGGGGCATGGTTTTTATTACCGATACGCAGGATGGAATTATGGACATCAGCAAGAAGAGCTGGATATTTCTGATTCTTTCAGGCTTGGCAACAGGGGCTTCATGGCTGTGTTATTACAAGGCATTACAAATCGGCGAAGCATCCAAAGTTGTGCCTATCGATAAGTTAAGCGTAGTGATTACATTGATTTTAGCAGTGATTTTTCTGCATGAAAATATGAATGCAAAATCGATACTTGGCTCGCTGCTGATTACGGCAGGCACCCTTTGTATGGTGTTATAAAGATGGTGCACTGTTTGAATATCAAGATTACGGTAGCATAATCCATGCGTATTTTATCATCAATCCTCAATCATTACTGTGTAAGACGATTAAAAACAGCCTGATGTGTGTACCCGAAGCAACCGTCTGGCATCTTGACTTAAAATGCCTTTGTCATAAAATATCGGTATGAAACATATCTATACGAAAATGCTGCCATTTATGGCGGCGCTGATTGTTATTTCCTGCGGAAGCTGCTCAAGTAAAGACGAAATCAAGCCGCTTACCGAAGGAGGTTCTATGAAGTTGACAAGCACGGCTTTTGCCGACGGCGAAAAAATGCCCCAAGAATTTGCAAAACTCGGAGCGAATCACATTCCTCCGCTCGAAATCGACGGTGTACCGGAGGGTACAAAGAGTCTTGCGATTATCGTGCACGATCCGGATGCGCCGCTTCCCGGCGGATTTTATCATTGGACGCTGTGGAACATTCCGCCGCAAACAACGTCGATCGGAGAAGGTAATGTGCCATCGGATGCCGTCGAAGGCGAAACAAGCTGGGGTACGAGCGGCTACAACGGGCCTCAACCGCCGTTCGGTACGCACCGCTATATTTTTTATCTCTATGCGCTCGATATGAATCTGAGTCTTCCGGCGGGCAGCAGCGTAAAAGAGCTTAAAGCCGCGATTAAGGGACACGCAATCGAAGCAGCTTCACTTACGGGTATGTTCGGTGCTAAGGATAACCCCTGACCAAAGCAGTGAAAAATTATCCGTATACTATAATGATCTAAACTCATCATTCACCGAGGAGGTGTAAGGAAATGAATTTATTTTTGTGCTCACACTTTTCAAAAGTAGGCGCTCTTCTTAAAGATCTCATTGCGGGAAAAAGAGTTGCTTTCATTCCCACTGCATCGATACATGAAGGGTATACAGGCTATGTAGGGTCTGCCCGTACAGTATTCAAAAAATTAGGAGCTGAGCTGACTGAAATTGAGATTTCAACTGCAAACGCTTCCGATATTACGCAGGTGTTTGACACAGCGGATATTATTTATTTTACCGGCGGTAATGCATTTTTCCTTATTGATCAATTGAGGAAAACCGGTACGGATACGTTGCTAAAGCAACAGCTGGAAAAAGGGAAATTATTTATTGGAGAATCAGCAGGCGCTATTGTATGTGCTCCGGAGCTTTCTTATATTGAAAAAATGGATCCTATTCCGGAAGATTATTCTCAGAGTGATTATGCAGGATTAGGGCTCATCAATTTTTATGTGCTGCCGCACTATCTTACCGCACCATTCAAAAAAGTTACCGCAGACATTATGCAATCCTTCTCAAATATCGAACTATGCGCTATCAATAATGCACAAGCTCTTAGTGTTAAAGACGGAATACGGAAGGTGGTGAGTGTAGCGAAAGAGTAAAATACAAAGATGGAATTTGATGAGATGAACGCTGCCCCCATTATCAAACACATTGCGGTGCGCAGCGTAATATCAAAATCGAATTTACCCGTAGCGGATTATTCCGTTAATCCATACACCGGATGTACCCATGCGTGCAAATATTGTTATGCGTCTTTTATGCGAAGGGAGAATATTGATTTATGTTTTCAATATTAGGTGCAGTATTATTTGGAATTATAGCAATTATGACAGTTCTTGTTGCTTGCGGTTTGCCTTTGGGCGAATTTACAATGGGAGGACAACATAAAATCTTACCTAAGAAATTGAGAGTTGCGGCAGTCATTTCAGTGGCTATCCAAATTTTTGCAATGATAATTATTTTGCAAGCCGGAGGTTTTATTTCCTTGTGGTTGTCTTTTAAGGCTACTAAATATATTTGTTTCTTCTTTGCCGCTTATCTATCTTTGAATACTATTATGAACATGATTTCAAAAAGTAGGAAAGAAAAATATGTTATGACTCCGCTTTCACTTATTGTCGGAATATGTTTTTGGATAACGGCATTTCAGATGTAGTATGTAAAATGAGGATAATCTACAGTGCGTCAAATTGGAAAAATATGAGAAAAGTGATATAGTAGGATGGACGAGAAATTGACAAATTTGAATTTGAAGAGGAGAAACTTTCCCATGAAGAAAGAAATCAAAACAATAGAGAAAGATGGATATAACGGCGTATACTGGCCGAATCCGAACGGCAGTAAATATTGCATGATTGCCATGCTTGGTGATGATACAAAAGACATGATGGCAAAGGGTGGCGTCAAATGGCTTCAAAAGAAAGGTCTGAACGTCCTCACAATGTCACCGGCCCCAAAAGATTACGGTCACCATAACTATCCACTCGAACGTTTTGAGAAGGCACTTGCATTTCTGAAGACGATGGGTAATGAAAAAATCGGTATTATGGGTGCCTCGACAACTGGTATGCTTGCGCTTGTCGCAGCGTCATGCTTTTCGGAAATAACGCTTACGATAGCCATTTCTCCTTCTGATTTTGTGATGGAAGGTTTTTATCAGGATGGGAAAGACGGGGCTCACGAACGTCCGGGAGACGGAGAGTCATCTGTTTCGTATCACGGTAAGCCGCTTCCTTATCTGCCCTATGCGTATCGCCATCCGGAATACTGGCAGAAAATATCTGAGGAATCCAAACGGCGCGGCGCGATGGTTGCCAGTCGCGATTTGTTCGATGAATCGGAGAAAAGGCATCCCGTGCAGGAAGCCGAGAAAATAAAGGTGGAGAATATAAAGGGCCGCATTCTGCTGATTGGTGCGGAGGATGATGTACTTTGGGATACCTGCAAATACATTCGTAGAATGGAAAACAGGCTGAAAGAAAGGGACGCGGATAACAGTGTAGTTCTCATGACCTATGAACATGGAACGCATTTTATATTTCCGCAGACCATGTTAACAGGCATTCTTCCCGTGGGTTCCGGGCTGTTTATCAGCATGGCTTTTAAGGAGGCAAAGCAGTATCCGAAAGAGTGTAAGCAGACGAGGATTGATGTTGATGAGCGCTTATCGGAGGAACTAAAGCAGTGGATAAATTCAGCTTCATAAATCCCGGTTTGTCGAAGTAAAAAATCAAATAGGATATTACCAAGAGGAAGCAAAAGCAAATTGCCGATACTTCCTTTTTTGTTGTCAAAAATTCAAAAAATGGAAAGGAGGCATGATAAAAACTAAACGAACAAGCGGTAATGTGATGGACTGAAGTGATTCAGCGGAACCCGGGCATAAGTTCGCCATTTTTAGTAAGGGCATGACCCTTGTAAAGGAGTTGTTACGATTAGAAAATACGAGTGAAAAGTGATACCCTAGTTTGACGGGACTGGGGAGCCGGTGGAAGGCAGTGTTTTTCTTCGAACAAAAAGTTCGGTAAGGAGTTTGTGTCAAAGCCGGCCACCGTATAACAAAATGCGGCTTGCCTCTGGGCGAATTTACAATGGGCGGGCAACATAAAATCTTACCTAAGAAGTTGAGAGTTGCGGCAGTCATTTCAGTGGCTATCCAAATTTTTGCAATGATAATTATTTTGCAAGCAGGAGGTTTTATCTCCTTGTGGTTTTCTTTTAAGGTTACTAAATATATTTGTTTCTTCTTTGCCGCTTATCTATCTTTGAATACTATTATGAACATGATTTCAAAAAGTAGAAAAGAAAAATATGTTATGACTCCGCTTTCACTTATTGCCGGAATATGTTTTTGGATAACGGTATTTCAGATATAGTGTGTAAGATAAGGATAATCTACTGCCCTGCTTGATTGCGCCTTTATTCTTCTGGGAACCTCTAAAAGCTGAAGTTTTTAGAGGTTTTCCTTAGATTTAATTTGCGATGTTTTATTTAAGTCGTTGTGAAATAAAGACTTAAATAAAACTCGTCGGGCATCTCTAAAAATCTAACCGAGTTTTTAGAGATGCCCTTCTATCGCCTTAAACAGCGCTTGATACTCTCTTGCGTTTTCCGCTAAACAGACACACCAAAATTGCACATTCACTTCCGGATCGGATAAAGGAACAGCGACTTTACCGTGCGGAATGGCATTATTGGTATTCGTAATATTCGTTATGAAAGAAGGCAATTCGCTGGCATGTACAATTTCACGCAAGACCGAAAGCTCGCTTTGTTCCAAAAACACTGCGTCAGGAATTTTTTGTTTACATACCGAATACCAAAAACCGATGGTATTGTGTATCAAGAGTTTTTCTCCGGCAAGGTCTTGCAGTTGCAGCGTTTTTCGTTTTGCAAGCCGATGTGAGACCGGCAAAAGTACGGAAAGCTTTTCTCGAATAAACGATTTACACAGATACTGTGGCATTCCATCAGACTTTTTTGCTTCAAGCGGATGGAGCAGTATAATCAGATTGTATGTTCCGTCATCAAGTCCGCGGATAAGTGATGCCTCTGTTTCCTGTAAATCGCTCTGTATTGTTTTACCGGTAAAAACTTTTGATGCGATCGGTGCCAATTCCCACATTGGAGCCGGAGCAATCGAGCCGAAAGAAAAATTGCGCAGTCTGCGGTCTGCTTCTCGAACAGCACCAATCATATCATCATGTGCAGAAACAACAACGTGTGCGTGCTGTGCTGCAAGGACACCTACCTCGGTAAGCGCAATATGATTTTTAGTACGACTAAAAAGCGGTACCCCAAGCTCGGCTTCCAAATTCTGCATAGAGCGGCTTAAAGCAGGCTGAGACGTGTGCACCATCTCTGCCGCTTTAGAAAGCGTTCCGTATTCTGCAAATGCCACAAGCTGCCGCAACTGATAAAGTTCCATAGGTATAGTATATCTCACTATGCACTTCTGATATAGTGCCTTGCAAAACTTTTATTGTACATAGTTTACTCTCTTTGCTATATTGAAAACAGCCAAATACACTAAGGAGGAAAACGATGGATTTTGTGACGTTATCAAACGGTGTAAAGATGCCGGTTCTCGGTTTCGGTGTGTTCCAAATCGATGCAAAAGAAACGGAACAGCGTGTGCTTGCTGCAATACGGGCTGGATACCGTTTAATTGATACAGCCCAGTCGTATTTTAATGAAGAAGGCGTTGGGGCTGCGGTGAAAAAATCTGGTGTTGCACGGGAGGAACTGTTTATTACAAGCAAGGTATGGATTGAACACTACGGGTATGATGCGTGCCGAGCGTCCGTCCTTAAATCACTGGCAAAGATGCAGCTTGACTATATCGATCTTATGCTGCTGCATCAACCTTTTAACGACTACTACGGTGCGTGGCGGGCGTTGGAAGATTTATATGACGAAGGTAAAATAAGAGCAATCGGTGTGTCGAATTTTTATCCTGACCGTTTGGTGGATATAGCTTCGTTTTCCCGGATTCGTCCTATGGTGAATCAAGTAGAAACACATCCTCTTCATCAGCAAATTGAAGCGCATAAATGGATGGAGAAGTACAACATTGTACATGAAGCATGGGCTCCGTTCGGTGAGGGGCGCGGAGGACTTTTTGAAAATCCGGTACTGAAAGAAATCGGTGCAGTATATGGTAAGACTACTGCGCAGGTAATGTTGCGGTGGCTTTTGCAGCGGAATATTGTCGTACTTGCAAAATCGGCACGGGTGGAACGTATGGCAGAAAATATTGCAGTATTCGATTTCCGTTTAAGCGATCAAGATATGCAGCGTATAGCTGCACTGGACAAGGCTGAAAGCTCGTTTTTCTCCCACACAGATCCGAATATGGTGGAATGGTTTGTAAAGATGATCGAAGAGCGAAAAAAGAAATAATGTATCGGAGGTGATGATAATGAATAGAACAAAGAAAACAGGTCATGCGCTTATTCTAAAATGTACCCTGTGCGGAGTGCTGTTATCGGTCGGGTTGTTACTATCATTAACAGGATGTGCAACAACAAATCACAACAATCTTGTGATTGCAAAACAGGGGATGTTTTCCTCAGGCGGAATCGTGGTGCGTTCAGCAGGAGTGTTCAACCCTGAAAATCAATGGGAGGCAAGCGGATCCGGACAAACAACACATGCGGATCACGCAAATGTATTGTATCAAATTCCGGCGGTGGAAACAGAACTTCCGATGGTGTTCTTACACGGTTATGGACAGTCCCGTATGGGGTGGATGACAACACCGGACGGACGTGAAGGCTGGAGCAATCTTTTTTTGAAAAAGGGACACAGTATTTTTTTAATTGATGAACCGCGCCGGGGTGAAGCGGGACAGAGTTCGGTCGGCGGAACCATCAGCACAAAGACATTGGATCAGAGGTGGTATACACAGTTTAGAATCGGTCGATGGGAAAACGGACGCTCTGTAGTCAATACAGGGTCTCAATTTCCGAACGATGATGCATCGGTGGATCAGTTTTTTCGGCAGATGACACCCGATACCGGTATGAAATCGGATATGGGGGCTGACTTTGATAACGAAATGGTTGCAAAAGCTGTAGCTGCAACGATTGACAGGGTCTTTGCAATGACAGGTAAAAAATCAATTTTAGTAACACATTCCCAAGGTGGCGGATCGGGATGGACGGCAGCAAAATACACCGATCATATTGCTGCAATTGTCGCAGTTGAACCGGGTGGAGCACCAGGAACAGACAGCGAAGATTTTAAAGCAGTGCTTTCTAAAAAAATATCGGTAGCATTCTATTTCGGCGACTATATTGATAACGGTGATTCTAAGATTCAAGCGACCGGAATGTGGCAGATGATGCGTAGGATGTGCTATTCATTTGCGGAAAGCTATCGAGCACAAGGCGGAGACGCAACAGTTATCGACCTTCCGAAAGTAGGTATCACCGGTAATAGTCACTTTCTGTTCCAAGAATTGAATAACAAAGAAATTGCAGATCATGTTGAAACATGGTTGAAAACAAGGAATGTTAAATAAAAGCCGTACATTTTTATCGGAGGTTATAATGATGAAAAGATTTGGTTTAGTGCTATTCGGTTTTGCACTTTGTACGGCAGTTTTGCAAAGGAGTCCGCTATTATGGGCTGGTTATTTAAAGTTCGATAAAAAGCGGTAATATAATGGAGGTGAAAGATGAAGTTCACACAGAAAATGATGGCAGTATTTGCTGTTGCGGCAGTACTTTTAGCGGAGGGTGTCCCTGCTTGTGCTGTTCCGGGTAGTCCCGCAAATACTACGGTCAATGCGAAAAAAGTACTGGTGGTCTATTATTCGGCAACCGGTACAACAGAACGTTTGGCAAAGATTATTGCACAGGAGACGAAAGCTGATACGTTTGTAATAAGACCGAAACAGCCTTACACATCGGCAGATTTGAATTGGAATAATAAAAACAGCCGTGTTGTTCAAGAACATGAAATGGGTGTTGACAAAGTGTCTGTAACGCTTGAGTCAACAACAGTCCCGAATTTTGAAAGCTATGACACCGTTTTTATCGGTTATCCGATTTGGTGGCGAGAAGCCTCATGGGTTGTGGATGAGTTTGTCAAAAACAATAATTTTACCGGCAAGAGCGTGGTCACATTTTGTACTTCCATTTCGACCGGTACGGGTGAAAGCCGGAAACGTCTTGAAAAACTTGCCAAAACCGGTAATTGGGTGACAGGTGAACGGTTCCCCAGCAGCTTTAGCGAGGTAAGTGTAAAGGCATGGCTGAAAGGTTTAGGTTTTTAAGGTAGACCGATGTGTGGGATGAAGAAGCTGTTTCTTCTGTTATGCAGTCTGTTCCTTTCGTTATCTTGTACGGCACAAACGGCAGAGCAAGGCGGCAGTGTAAAAACTACCGACATCGTATCGGGAGGACGGATAAAAGTTGAAGATATTACCGCGCAAACTGTGATTGACCGCGTTATCGCCGATACTGGTTTTTCTCCGTGGGGTAGGCTGCTCTTCCCGGCGGATTCAGGTTATTGGAGCGGAGCGACACTCGGCACTTTGCAGTTGAGATGGTACAGCCATATCGATGCAGCAAAGACGGTAGAGATCATCCGTTATTTTAAAGCTCAAACCCTCCGGGGCGAGCCGGTCTTTTTCGATATCTACACGGAAGCGGAAAAACAGTACGATCCGCGAAAACGGAATACCGGGCTCTTTTTCTTTCGTGGTAAGAAAGGTGCAAAAGGTGCAATCTGCAGTGCAGGCGGCGGCTTTGTATATGTCGGAGCAATGCATGACAGTTTCCCACACGCATTGGAACTTTCCAAGCACGGTTATAACGCTTTTGCGCTCATCTATCGACCGGGCTCGCAAACCGCCTGCGAAGATTTGGCACGTGCTATTGCCTTTATGCACGAGCATGCGGCGGAACTGCAGATCGATACGGCGGATTATTCCCTGTGGGGCGGTTCGGCCGGCGCACGGATGGCAGCATGGCTCGGCAGTTTGGGGACGGAACGATTCGGCGAAAAAAAATACCCGCGTCCAGCTGCCGTCATCATGCAGTATACGGGACTTTCGGAAGTTTACGGTAACGAACCGCCGACATACGCCTGCGTCGGAACAGCGGACGGCATCGCAAGCTTTCGGGTGATGGAAGATCGCATCCGGCAAATCAGAGCCAATGGAACCGATGCACAGATAGAAGTCTTCAACGGCTTGCCGCACGGCTTCGGCTTGGGAACGGGCACTGTTGCCGAGGGCTGGATCGATAACGCGATGAAATTCTGGGAACGGAACATACAAAAGCGGTAATCTTTTGAATGTTCCGAATGATGGGTATATTGTCACCGTTTCAAAATTTCAATCAACACCCCCGACGCAGGGGATAATCTTTGTACGAATGAAGGAAGCTATATGAAAAAATTGACCATTCTTATGATGCCGATTTTTACGTGCGTGCTATCTTGCACCTCAGCGGAGACAAAAATGACTACATTGTTACAAAATTATACAGTAACAACAGCTATTCCCAAGGCGTATTTTTCTACTGCCGCAAAACAGGGAACAGTGCATCTGATTGAGTATGCTACCTATGATTACACTCAAGCCGCCCGCCCGGCAATTACGAAGAAAGCATACGTTTATCTTCCTTACGGGTATAACGCGGATGACACAAAAGTACGCTATAATACTCTTTTTTATATGCACGGGTGGACAGGGATAGCCGGTGAACTGTTTACAATAGGGAACGGTTTTATCAAAAATATGTTCGATGTTATGATTGAAAAAGGGGATATTCAACCGCTCATCATTGTTGCTGCAACATTTGATAATGATAATGCCCCACAGGATTTTTCACGCAGTGTTGATGAACTGGGGATATTTCATCATGATTTCCAGAATGCCTTGCTGCCTTTTATCGATTCTCACTTTAATACAAATGCATCACGGAATAGCCGGGCATTCAGCGGTTTTTCACTGGGAGCTGTTACTACATGGTACGAATTTTGTTACAATAACGATCTTATCAAGTATTTTCTTCCCTTAAGCGGCGATTGCTGGATTATGGGAACCTACGGCGGGCGCTATCGGCCCAAGGAAACCGCTGACCGGCTTGAACAGCTTGTGCAAGAAAAAGGATATACTGCTGCAGATTATGAAATTTATGCCGCAGTCGGTACACGCGATCCTATCTGGGATCAGGTAAACAACCAACTGACCGAAATGCTGACCCGCTCCACTTTCAGCGGGGGAAATGTACGCTATGCTGTCAAACAAGGCGGTCGCCATGACTACGATGCAATCGCCGAATATTTGTACAACGCTCTGCCGCTGTATTTTGGACGTTAGTACTTGTATATCTCAAAGCATCAACGAACGTCAGAAACAAAAACAGGAGCATTTGTACAGTCGGCGTTTTGTACCCATGCCGGGAGCGGGCTTTCAAATACAGTAAAAACGATTGCTTCGAAATGTCCGCGGGCAACGGTTCTGAACGGTTTTGCAATGAGCGGTCAGACGGCTCAAAACTCGCAAGCGGCAGCCAAGCGTGATACGCTCAAGTGGATTGACGGCATTAAATTGAAATAAGCTCTTTGGAGGAAACGATGGCAAAGACATTAATCGCATATTTTTCCCATACGGGAGAAAATTACTTTGGAGGACAAATCCGTTCCATTAGTAAAGGCAACACAGCAATTGCTGCAGAGTTTGCTCAAAAAGCAGTCGGCGGCGATTTGTTTGAAATCCGTACCGTAAAAGACTATCCCGTAAACTACAAGCAGTGTACGGATATCGCCGCGGAGGAGGGAAGAATGAATGCCCGCCCCGAACTGCGCGGTACGCTTCCCGATCTCAGCGGCTATGATACCATTGTGTTAGGATATCCGTGCTGGTGGGGGACTATGCCGCAAGCGGTGTTTACATTTTTGGAAAGCGCTGATTTTAGCGGAAAAAAGATATTACCCTTTTGCACACACGAAGGAAGCGGCATGGGGCGCAGCGAAAGTGATATCAAAAAACTCTGTCCTGCGGCAACGGTAGCACGGGGTCTTGCAATAACCGGTTCTTCCTGCGCATCCTCGGAAGCTGCGATAAAGAAATGGCTTAGCGTAAACGGCATGTAAAATTTAGGAGCCGGAGCTGTGGTTACAAAAGACGTACCTGATTACGCGGTTGGTGCTGCAAATCCCGGACGGATTTTTAAAACACGCGATGCGGATAAGTGTAAGGAATAGACGAATGCAGATGAAGCACACGGGAGCACTGATGATGAAACAAAGTACGCTCCGAATGATGATAGATAGCGCGATGACGCTTATTTCACTGATGCTGATAGGCGGCAATTACTTTTTTCCGTGGACAGGTGTGCATGAAATTTTAGGCGTTTCGCTGTTTGTGTTCTGGGGAACTCATGTCGCATTGAACCGGCGTTGGTATGCCTCGCTTGTAAAAGGTCCGTACCGTCCGTTCCGCATTATGCAGACAATCGTTAACTGCGGTATTCTTGTGTGTGCAGCATTTTTGACGATAAGCGGCATTATGCTTTCGCAGCATGTTTTTGTCTTCTTTCTCGATATGGAAAAAGGTTATGTTATATTCTTTACCGATTATAGTGCAATTATCGTACTGTTTGCAGCTTGTGCACATTACGGTGCAAAATTAACGAGGAGAAAGAATGAATAGCCGTGATGTGCAGTATGGGAAGGGGGAATCAACAGTTACCTGTAGTTTTCGTGATAATGTAAAAAGGCTTGCTAATCCCGCTGTTTTATAATATACGTGCAAATATACTTGATTTTTATAATAAACTGTTTTACACTTGGATAAAAAGAGGTACGAATATGCCGCAGTTATCATTATATGTTACGCAAGAGCAGCTTCTCAAAATTGAAAACGAAGCTCATGCGGAAAATATGTCGCTTTCAAAGTGGGTCGTGAGCAAAATCATGGAAAGAATAGAGCCTCATTATCCGGAGGGCTGGGCTGATCTATTCGGCTCTGTTGCTGACCCGGCATTTACGAGACCTGATCAGCCAAAACTTGAAACGCGAGAGGCTTTTTAATGTATTTTATAGACTCAAATACGTGCATTTACTTTATGAATGGAAAGTTTCCATCTGTCCGCGAAAAATTCTTATCAGTTTCGCCAAAAGAGATAAAAATTTCTTCAGTGGTAAAAGGAGAACTTTTGCTTGGCGCTTTTAAAAGCCAGACAAGAGAAAAGACTACGGAGAAAGTGGAAAAATTTTTAAAGCCGTTTGAAATTGTGAATTTTACAGGTAAAATGGCTTACTCCTATGCAGAAATCCGAAAAGATTTGGAGCTTGCAGGTACACCGATAGGCGCAAATGATTTACTGATTGCTGCTACCGTTCTTCATGAAAAAGGGACTCTTATTACTCATAATGCGAACGAATTTTCAAGAGTAAACGGCTTGAAAATTGAAGATTGGGTAGTAGATTGAACATATTAGATCTTTACCCCATCCTTGAACGATTCTCCGACACGCTCCAAAACAGAAGTTTCCGGCTTTCACAGCAATTTTCCTACGCAAGCCGACATCGATTCAATTTTCAGCTTTTTAACCGAGCATACCTTACAGCCGCTTATCGGTGCACACTTTGCGTTCCGCGATATTGCCCAAGCCTGTGCAGCATGCGACGGCGGTAAGGTAAACGGGAAAATCGTTGTGGAGCTGTAAGGCGCGGAGTAGATGCGCCGTATATTTTCAAAAGGGCTAGTTTTTTGTTCCGCGCAGCATATCCTCGATAAATTCTGCAGGGCATAATTCTTTGTTCAGAATTTTGTAGAGTCCGGTGCAAAGCGGAAGCTTTAAGTCGTATTTTACGGCAATCTTACTGAGGTACGCGCACGCGACGATGCCTTCCGGTAAATAGCCGATAGTACCGATTTGCGCAATAAGGTCATCGATGCCGCTAAAACCGTCTAAGACGGCTGCGGTGATAATTTCGCGGCCGAATTTACGGTTTCTACCGTATTTGCTGCGGCACGTCACATCAAGGTCTCCGATACCCGAAATCGATGTAAATGTTTCAGGATGCGTTGCTCCCATTGCTCTCCCGATAATTTGAATTTCGTTCAAACCGGCTGCTAATAAAAGCGATTCGGTATTGTCGCCGAAAAAGTCTGAATGTTCAGTTAGCGCATCAAGCATGCCGAATGCAATGGCGATCACGTTCTTCGTCGCTGCGCATACCTGTACACCTACGATATCAAGACTTGAGTATACCAGTAGACTACGCGATTTAAGAATTTCGCGGCAACGGATGGAGCTTAAGGGATTTTTTGAAGCTGCAATAAGACCGGTGAGCTTTCCGGCGGCAACTTCTTCTCCGTGACTTGGACCTGCGACATAGACGAGGTGATCTCGATAAAAATCGGGTAATTTTTTTTCAAGAGATTCGATGATTAAATGCGGTTCTCTGTGCTCATCGGGGATAAATCCTTTGGTAAGTACAGCGATGAGTGGATATGTCTCTGTACCGGTATCGGTATTAAAAGGAGGAATCGTTAAGAGTCGGTTTACGATATCCATTAAATAGAGGGAGGGACTTGCTAAAAAGAGTACAGCCGCATCCTTGCATACTTCTTGCATATCGGTAGAAGCGGAGATCGTCGGTGGTAAGATATAGTTCGGTAAATATTTTTTATTGATATGCTCGGTATTGATGCTTGAGCATGCATCCTCACTCCGATTCCAGAGCATGACACGATGCCCGTTTCGACCGAGTGTACAAGCTATTGCCGTTCCCCATGAACCTGCGCCGAGAATAGCGATTTTTTCATTCATAACAATCTTCTCTCTTATGGGAACCTCTAAAAATCTCAGCTTTTTAGAGGTTTTTTAGTATATAAATTCTACCGGTTCCGTTCTTTCTTTCGGCGCCGGTTTTTCTGCTGGGTATCCCAATGCAACAAAGCCGCATATTATATGATTGTGCGGAATATGAAAGGAGTCGAGTATCTTCCTGATTTCCGGTTCATTACATTTATCACGCAATTGGTTAATCCAGACGGCGCCCAACCCAAGGGATTCCGCAGCTAAATAAGTATTTTCGATTGCGCAAGACGAATCGCATTGGCCGTATATGTCGTCCTCTGCAAAACTAATCAAGAGAATAGCATCGCAGTCGTATATACGGTAATCGCTGCGGTTATGTACTTTTGCAAGGGCTTGTGCGAGTTCTTGAATTTTTTCCCGATTGTGTACAATCGTAAATTTTCGCGCCTGTCTGTTTTTTCCTGTTGGAGCAGCTTTTGCGCAGTCGGCAATGAGTTTTAGTTTTTCATCTTCAATTCTTTGATCGGTAAATTTACGCACGCTTATCCGTGTTAAAATTGCGTTGATCACTTCGTTCATATTGGTAGCCTCCATATTTTTTTCATTTTACATCGTTTATAGTATAAAGGCAAAGGGTTCTTTAAAAGGCAACGGTATCTATTATTCTGCTGGGGTATTCAAGAGAGCGCCTGATGTGTTGTCTTTTATAACAATACCGACATTGCTTGCAACACGGATATGGATATTCCAGCTGCGAATGGGAGCGACAATATGCTGTGTCCTGTTTTCCTGTAGAACCAACGAGCTTGAACTGCCGCCGTCAAGTTGAAGTGCGTCGTCGGCGCCGAGTTCCCGCATCAGCCTTGCAGTTTCTTCAAAAGAAAGACCTTGGCTTTTCCGTTTGTTTTCTCCTTCTACCACTACGACGAAGAGCGTCCGTCCGTTATCGGCAAGTCCGACGGCAGTTCGTGAATCGCGGCGGTGAAGTTTTTGCAGCAATACGGTACCGTTTCGAAGAATTGTCCAAAATCCGCCCACCGCATGGCGGATATCCGCCGATAGAAGACTCTCTGTTTGAGCGTCGATAATGCGGGCAGTTTTATCCGTATAAAAAAGCAGTGCGCCGTAGCGTTCATGCGGCATACTCATTCGCCGGAAATCCGTAATATGAATACCGACAATAGTGCGGTACACACTGAAAAGCAGCGAGCGTGTTTTGAATGGAGCGGCATTAAAAGCGACAATGGTATTGTGTCTCAGCGCAAAATCCAGTGTCGTTTCGCCGCGGATATGCCCTCGGCTGTTTGTAAAGAGAGCCGGTTCCGAAGTTATAACGGAGACGGCCGGATTGAGTAAATCTATTTTTACGATATGGACGATAAGCGGAAGCTTCAGATCATGTATATCGGCAGCTTCAATGCCCGGTGATAGAGAACGCCAGCGTATCTCTTCCCGGGTGACAGGCTGATACGGCGTATCCGTATAGGTGATAGGAACGGTTGTACATCCCGGAAAGCACCAAAGACAACACACTAATATCAGCAATGGGAATAGCGTAAGCATGCCTCCGGTGCGGTTTTGTTTATACTGCATTCGTGCTTGTACGGATTGGAGGGACGCCGGATACTTTTGTAACATAGAGCAAGTGTATCACAAGAGAGGATAAATTACAAACCTTAGGTTCCGTTTCATGATGCATACGGGTTCAGGGCTTGACAGTCCATCATAAATTTTCTATATTCAAGGACGAAATTTTTCATGAGGAGGCTTGAGGTATGGCTGGTGCTAGTAAAAACTCCCGTACTGCTGTCGCTACGCAGAAGTTTAGCTGCCCGTGTGGTGGTGAAGTTGTGCTAAAAACAATGGTTGAGAACGGAAAAATAAAAAATATCGCTGAATGTGCAAAATGTCATCGTATTGAACGCCGACCTAAAGATTTTAAATAATCTTATAAGATACACCGAAGTAAAAGGCTGCCATCGGGGTTACCGAAAGGTGGCTTTTTTTATATAGTTTACTGCTCAATGATTTGGTGAATAATTTATCGTACGTATTTAAATCATGATAGTTTAAACTTCTATTGAATAAGCGATTTGAAATCGTTATACTAGGAAAATGAAAGCCGTATTTCCTATCAAAGACATATTTTCCTCAACATAAACAACCGTATCCGCGCGGCTGAGGTCAACGTATTTATGTGAGAAATAACGGTAACAATTGCAAGATAAGGAAGAGATTATGAGCAAAGAATTTTTACCATACGACACGGTTCGTAACAACGGGTTCCGTTTGGCGCGTCAAATTTGGGAGGATGGTTTTATTCCTGATGTGATATATGTTTCGCTGCGAGGCGGTTCATCCTTGGGGAATGCTATTCATGAATGGTTTAAGATAGTAAATAAAGATGTGAAGCCTATTTTGTATGCCGCTGTTGTTGCTCATTCTTATTCCGATGCCAATCAACAGTCAAAGATGATGATTGACGGATGGACGTATTCACCCGAACATCTGCGGAGCGGCGATAAGATATTGTTGGTTGATGATATTTTCGATAGCGGCGCTACGATCAATTATCTTGTATCGGCTTTCTTGGAAAAAGGTATTCCGCGACGTGATATAAAGATAGCCGTTCATGATTATAAGGTTTTCCATAATAGAAAGAGTAGCGAACCTATTCAGCCGGATTACTGGTGCAGAAAGCATGATATCTATGCTGATAAAGACAGTCGTTGGATTCACTATATGAGCCATGAGTTGACCGGTTTAACTCCTGAAGAACTTGAAAAGCACTACTATGCACAATATCCCGAATTGCGCGAAATTTTTAAGGGTGTTTTATAAGAAACCGATGCATAGAAATCGTAAGCCGTTATTGTTTTTTTTTGTTTATTTTCTCTTTTCTCTTTCCCTTTTTGCTGCAGAGAATGGTTTAGCCTTGTATGTAGATGTTGCTGCAAGAACATCCGTCGAAAAAGGTACGGTCGATAGTCCGTTTGTTTCTCTTGAGCAGGCTGTTGCAGCAGTCCATAACCGAATAAACCGGCGAGGAGCTCCGGTAAAAAACGGTAAAGCTAAGCCTGTTTCTGTTTTTCTTCGTTCGGATGTGTATGTCGAGGAAGCTGTATTTCTTACTGTTCCGATTAAGATAATCGGTGAGAATAATCCGGTAATTACATTTGGAGAAAATGCCGGTTTTGTCGTTGAACGTACTTCATTGGAGATAACGGGATGCTCGGTAAAACGATCGGAACGGTTTACGGAACCACGTACCGTGCCTGTTTTATACGGCTCGAAGGCTTCCATTGCGCTGAATAAAGTTGCAATTACCGTAAATGAAGGGGGCGATGCAGTGATTCTGCGAAATAGCCGCATGACCTGTACCGACACATCTCTTACTTCCGAGCAACATGCGCAGGCAGTGCTGATACGTGCTGAAAAAAGTTCGCTTTCTGCCATTCGAAGTACTTTCTCGGCATCGGGTTTAGTGGCTTTGTGCTTTGATTTTGTGAAAACACAGGGTACGTTGACCGACATAGGTTGTAATCTTGCCGTGCAGTATACCGGAAGATTGGCTGAGCTTACCGATTCATCCGTGCAAATGCGGAAAGTACGCTGTTCGTATACGTCTCCTTTATTCGACATGATGGATGCGGCCGTCATTGCCGACAATGCTTCTAAAGCTGAATTGCCGGAATCTGTTGAATTAACCGGATTTGCGGAAGTGCTTGTCCGCAGATAACGTGTTGTACCGATAAATAGAGCATCACGGAAAGTACGGTGGGAATAAACAGAATAGGAATGATACTCGATGTTGTTTTGCGGTATTGATGAAGCGGGTAGGGGGGGGCGTTGGCAGGCCCCGTATACGCTGCAGCTGTTATTTTACCCGATTCCTTTGACGTTTCTGTACTGGATGATTCAAAAAAAAACTATCTCCTAAACGCCGTGAAATCGCGCGGGCAGCTATTCTGAGCGGTGCGTTGTATTGGCAGATTGCATCGGTTCCTTCCGAACAAATAGATAAAATCAACATTTTACAAGCGACACTTACCGCAATGAAGGAAGCGTTTGAGGCTCTATTTGCACAGTATGGGCGAAATACTTCAAATACACTTGCCGATAGCGAAAAGGATTTAACGGTTATTGTTGACGGTAATCAACTGCCTGATATCGGCGGCAATTTCACGCTTATTGCGGAACCCAAGGCTGATGGGCGGTATCCGTGTGTGATGGCTGCTTCTATTTTGGCTAAAACCGAGCGGGATCACCGTATGATGGAATATCATAAACAATATCCGCTCTACCGATATGATTTGCATAAAGGCTATGGGACAAAATTGCACCGATCTCTTATCGGGCTCTATGGCGCTTCGCCCATCCAGCGGCAGAGCTTTAAGTTCAAAAACGTTCAGACTAATCCTACAGATAAGTATTCATGAGGCGATAACTTCGCATTTTAAAGTATGATTAAGCTTTCTGCAACTTACATCTAAGTGAACCCTCTAAAAACTGCTTCGTCATCTATGTTAGCGGATACGATAATTCTTATGGAACAAACCGATAGGCGTGCTGTTTTTGGAGGTTTCCTTATTTCTTTTGCTCGGCGGTTGCGCCATCCTTTTTAGCTTCTGTCGGGGGCCTTTGCAAATTTTTTTGGAGTCTGCTTTGCAAGGAAGGAAGTTTCGGCTTTTGATATCGCACAATATAGAATACAAGGTTCAAGTATAATATAAGCAGTATGGTCACGATAATCACTTCGGGAGAAATAACCACATTCTTTATCAGGATAAAAAGTTGTGAGAAGCTCATATTAAAGGCATCGGCAATAGCGCAGATAACTTAAGATATTGATATTTCTATTTCTGCCTCTCAAATTCTGATATTCTACATATCATATTCTGACAGACGGTGCACTCATGATTGTATCCATATTTCGATGAGACCGTGTAAGGACGGTAGGAGAACAACGAAACAAAGGTTTCCTTTCATATATATCATTTAATATGAAGGTTTGTAAGTTGTTATTATATAATGACTTGTTTAAAGAAATTTATTATTGAATTTTGCTGATTATTATCTCCCGGAAGCTATTCGGTTGTCGAAAAATCCTGTATATCTTTTTTTGGCATGTATCTTGCTATGACAAAACTACACATGGGAACCTCTAAAAACTCGGTTTTTAGAGGCCAAAATACCTTGATGCAGAGCGTCAGGGTATATGCTATAGGGAGATTTTGATACCTTTATTACACTAAAGATGTGTAGGGATATTAAACTCTCCGTACGAAGAAACTTACGCTCACGGAGGAACGTATGCAAGCGGATATTGTTGAAACGATATTGACGGACTTTCTACGGACAGAAAAACAAAAAAAAGCCATAGATACGCTGTTTCAATATTTATATTTTAATCTCGGTGAATTTGGGGTTTACTGTGGAAGCGAGGACATGCGCAGTGACTTTTTACTTTGGCTCTATCCAAAACTAGACACCATCATAGGCGATTATAATCCTGATAGATCAATATTTTCTACATATTTGCGGATGTCCCTTACATATAGCTGGAAACTTTTTTTGAGGCGGAATCGAGAACAGGCAACGTATGCTGACGTTGCTCAAGATGATCAGCAGCAGATTGTTAAAATGAAACAAGACGAGCAGGACGGGTTACAAAGCTATGAATTGTATGCAGCAAGTCCACCACCTTCATATACAGTATTACCTGAAAAAGCACAATCCATTCAGAAAACAATTAGATGGGAAATAAAAGGAAAAAACATCTATACGCGTTATTTCCTCGAACTGTTGTGTAAGTCTTGTTTTTATATCAATGAACATTTACTGCAAACGGTTGCCGGGCATTTAGGAATATCGGTACGGAAGGTAAGACTGCTGATTGAGGAAGCAAAGGAGCTGACTGATAAACGGAATGGTGTTTACAACGAGTGGGTGGCTAAGCGGGACTTTTACTATGTACGGTATAAGAGCGCAACGCTTCAGCTTCGTAAAGTGGATGAGGCACATGCTTCCGTCATCAAGCGCTTGAAAAATCGTCAGGCCTACAGTTATGCGCGTTGGCAGGGATATTTGAAGCGGATACAAGAATATACGCGGGGGCCGAGCAATCGAGTATTGGCACAGCAACTGGGCGTTTCTCGTGCAACGGTTAATAGCGATCTTGTCGAGCTTAAAAAAGCGTGTTATGGTAAACCATGCACATATACTTAGCAAGCGGTAATCGACATAAACAAGAAGAATTTGCCGCTATTTTAAAAGATTATCACATCAGCCTTCCCGCCGATGCCGGTATCGTATTTGACCCTGAAGAAACGGGAACAACTTTTTTGGAAAATGCATTATTAAAAGCCCGTGTCTTGTACGAAAGCGTTAAATGCCCGGTGATTGCCGATGATTCGGGGCTATGCATCGATGCGCTTGGCGGTAAGCCCGGCATCTATTCAGCCCGCTACGGCATGAAAGACGGTGTGCAGCTAAAAGCGGAGGAGCGGAATCAACTTGTGCTGCAGCAAATGGAGGGTGTAGAAAACCGCAGTTGCCGGTTTGTCTGCTGCATTGCGGTAATGCTGGATGCTCACCGTTTTTTTACGGTACAAGAAACATGCGAGGGAGTGATTGCCAAATCGGAAAGCGGCCATCATGGCTTCGGCTATGATCCTATTGTGTATCTTCCAAAGATTGGAAAAACAGTTGCAGAATTGACGGCACAAGAAAAAAACGAACTGTCTCATCGCGGAAAAGCCGGTCGGCTTGTCGCTCAACTATTGGCTATGTTTCCGTCCACTGCGTCGGGATGTTGATTTTTGGCAATAGCCATTCCGTTAGCCTTTTGAAAATAGGTAGAGCAGATGCTAGGAGCGTACAAAAAACACCCGCAGGCACGGTAAACAATATACGTCCTTGTACATTGTTTACCTACACGTTTGCAATGCAAACGTGCTACTGCATAGAACCACCGCCGTCCGTGGCGGTTCTGATACGTCGAGGACTGTTTGCAGTAGCGGCATGGACGCCGCTTGTATTAACCAGTAGTGAGTTTCGTCTGTATGCGAAACTCACAGTCAAAACTATACAAGGATGTATAGTTTTGGCGATGCGACAACGCAGATGCTTGCATATTTTTAAAAGGTCGTTCCGTACCGGATGTTACCGCCTGTTCCAACTCGGTATGATATAGTTGCAACACTATGAATCTTTTGATCGTTTCCGGCCCGCCGTCTTCGGGCAAAACAAGCGTTATTTTAAAGACAATTGAGGCACTACGCACGCAAGGACTTCGTGCCGGAGTGGTGAAATTTGACTGCCTCTACACCGACGACGATGTGTTGTACGAAAAGGCCGGTATTCCCGTTCAAAAAGGTATTTCCGGCTCGCTCTGCCCCGATCACTTCTTTGTTTCCAATATCGAAGAGGTGGTACAATGGGGTGTCAAAGAACAATTCGACCTTCTGATAACGGAATCCGCAGGCCTGTGCAACCGCTGTTCTCCGTACATTAAGAATATCCTCGGTATCTGCGTTATCGATAATTTGTCGGGTATCAATACGCCGAAAAAAATCGGTCCGCTCTTAAAAGCGGCGGATATTGTCGTCATCACAAAGGGCGATATCGTGTCGCAAGCCGAACGCGAAGTGTTTTGCGCCCGTGTCAACACCGTTAATCCGCGGGCGGTTATTATGCAGGTAAACGGTCTGACGGGGCAGGGGGCCTTTGAACTGAGCACGTTGCTGTTCAGTCCCGATAAAGATATTTCGACGGTACAGGGAATGGAGCTCCGCTTCCCGATGCCCGCGGCGCTGTGTTCCTATTGCTTGGGTGAAACGCGGGTCGGCGAAAATTTCCAGATGGGCAACATCCGTAAGATGAAGATTGCCGAGTCTCAAACAAATCGTTAAAGGGAACCTCTAAAAAGCCAACCGAGTTTTTAGAGATGCCCAAAATATCTTGCACAAATTTTATGGGGGAACACTATGACCGCAGATACCGATTTTGAAATACACGGCACCGCCGAGAAGCGAACAGAACTTTCAAAAAAAACAATAGAAACACTCCTTGCGGAATATCCTTTTATTGAAGATTTTTTTGCAGAAAACCGATTGACGGAGCTGCACATTCTGGACAATGCGCAGCGCACTTTTGACTCTTTTCTACAAAGCCTTTCCGAAGAGCAGTGTGAAGATTATGCACTCGATAAAGAAGCTTTATCCCACGCGTTCTTTGAATACATCATTCAAATGGAACAGTTTTTAAATGGGGATGATGTTCGGAGTGTGCAGAGTCTTACGATACTGCCCGGCACGAATAAATCCGGCGAGCCGGAAAACTTTGAAGACCTTGTATTGTATCCGTCCCAGATTATTTCGATTGTCGGGCCGACCGGTTCCGGTAAGTCGCGGCTGCTTGCCGATATCGAATGGACGGCGCAAAAAGACACGCCTACCGGTCGCGCAATACTTATCAACGGCGAAGTACCCGATAAAGCAATCCGGTTTTCGATTAACAACAAATTGGTTGCGCAGCTTTCTCAGAACATGAATTTTGTAATGGATCTTTCCGTGCGGGAGTTTATCGAACTCCATGCGGAAAGCCGTTTGGTTAAAAATACGGAAGGCGCTGTCCAGCGGATTATCGAAGCGGCAAATAAACTGGCAGGGGAGCAATTCCGGCTGGATACACCGATTACCGCGCTGAGCGGCGGGCAGTCCCGGGCGTTAATGATTGCCGATACCGCCATTTTAAGTTCATCTCCAATCGTTCTGATAGACGAAATTGAAAACGCGGGCATCGACCGGAAAAAGGCTTTGCAGCTTTTGGTATCGAACGATAAAATCGTATTGATGGCTACTCACGATCCGGCGCTTGCGCTCTATGCCGATAAACGTATTGTCATTAAAAACGGCGGTATCCATGCGGTCATCGAAACTTCCGATCACGAGAAAGGACTGTTACATGAGCTTGAAGCGATGGATGCAAAGATCCAAACGATGCGGGCTAAGCTGCGTGCGGGTGAGCGGTTGTAGGTAAATTCTAAAAAAATTAGCTTTGTAGATATCCTATGCGACGGCTTCTCAAGAGCTGCATTTACAAAGGGATGGACTAATCCAACTAGAATCTATATAATTTACACTGCCTATGTAAAATCAGTTATAGAAATAAGTTCCTCTGTAAGGTAAAGAAAACAATAACCTTGCTTTGCTATTTCAGAATTGTCGAATTATGCCGTTCCGGTTTCAGTCGTTGAAACCGATAGAAACCGGCAGCACGGCTCTGTTAGGAGTCGTTATGGGCATCTCTTAAAAGTGAAGTTTTTGAGATGCTTGACAGATATCGGCTCCTGAAGTAGCCGAGCTCAATGTAATAGGAGATGGACGTATGGGGAATAAGCTAAAGAAAAAGCGTTTTTCGTTAAGAAAAAGATTGATGCTGATTTTTGGGCTGTTAATTTTAGGAGGTTCCAGTGTTGAGGTCTTCCTTGCAATTCTCATTGCGCGTAAGGCTGTAACGGAAAAAATTGAAACCCATTTAATAGATAAGGCCGCTGATGTCGCAGAAATTATCGACGGCAGAATACAAGCGACTCTTCAATTTGTTGAGGGAGTTGCCCGTATGCCATCTCTTAGAGATACTTCTTTTTCATATTACCAAAAAGCACAGAGTCTTGTGTATGAAGCGGAGCATAACACAAGGGTTGACTATTTTAGCGTGACTGATTTACAGGGAAATCTTTATAGAGCAAATGATAGGAGACCAATTTATGTCGGCGACGAAGATTGGTTTCTAGCTGCTTCATCGGGAAAAAGTTTTGTCGCGGAACCGCGTATATCCCGCGTCTCAGATATAATGCAGATTGTCTATGCCGTTCCTATTATCGGCGATAACAATGAAGTTGTTGGTGTATTAAGTGCGGCAGTAGGAGCCAATCTCTTATCAGAAATCATTAAAGATATTGTTTTGGGAAAAAGCGGTTATTGCTATATACTCGGTTTAACGGGAAATACCATTGCGGATAAAGACATACGTTTTGTCGAAGATCAATATAATGCCTATGAGGAAGCAAAAACAGATCCGACCCAAGCGCCGCTTGCATCATTTGAACAACAAGCGCTACAGGCGCAAGCCCCGGGTATCGGGTATTATGACAGCGATGGTACTTCTGTAATTTCTTCCTATGCTAAGAGTAAGCTGTCCGGCTGGACAGTCATTATGACTGCTCCGTATAGTCAACTTATGAGTTCGGTAAATGACATGAGTTTAGTGATGGATCTTATCTGGTTAGTTATTTTTATTTCTGCACTGGGGGTCGTTTACTTTGTTGCACGTAGTATCGTAAAACCAATCCAAAAACTTGTTGCGGCGCTGAAGGATATTGCGCAGGGTGAAGGCGATTTGACGGTTCGTATGGTTGTAAGCGGTAATGACGAAGTAACGGATTTATCTGAATATTTTAATGAAACAATAGAGAAAATCAGCGTTACAATAAAATCTATCGGCACTAATAGTAATATTATGGAAGAGATCGGTACTGAACTTGCTTCGAATATGTCGGAGACCGCAAGTTCGATCAACGAGATCAGTGCAAACATAGACGGTATTCAACAACAGGTTCTGACTCAAGCTGCGAGTGTTACCGAAACTGCCGCTACGGTAGAAGAGATTATCCGTACCATTAAGCAGTTGAGCAGCAGCATCGAAACGCAGTCTGCAAGCGTTGCGCAGTCTTCGTCGTCAGTTGAGCAAATGGTTGCGAATATTACCTCGATCAGTCAGACGCTCAATAAGTCAGATACAATCGTGAAAGATCTTGTATCTGCAACGGGAGATGGAAAGGCAACGTTGGTTACATCCAATACAGTAACACAGAAGATAGCGGAAGAATCCGGATCACTTATGGAAGCGTCGAGTGTTATTCAGCACATCGCATCACAAACGAATTTACTTGCAATGAATGCTGCTATTGAAGCCGCCCATGCGGGGGAAGCAGGAAAAGGTTTTGCCGTTGTCGCCGATGAAATCCGCAAATTAGCGGAGGATTCTGCCGTACAGGGGAAAAACATTACGACAACACTTAAAATACTCAGCAGCGAAATAGAAACACTTTCAGTATCTTCTAAAACAGTAGAAGGAAAATTCAATGCTATTTTTACCCTTGCCGCCCAAGTAAAAGAGATGAGCGACCGGCTTACTGAAGCGATGCGCGAGCAGGCAAATGGCAGCAATGAAGTACTGGATGCTATTAAAAACATCAATACGGTAACGACCGAAGTCCAGTTCGGGGCAGAAGAGATGTTGAAAGGCGGAGAAGGTGTTGCGGAAGAAATGCGTAAATTGGATAATCTGACACGTGTTATAACTGACGGTATGAATGAAATGGCCTCAGGCGCAGCACAAATTAATAATGCCGTGCAGGAAGTAAACGAGATTACACAGAAGAATACGCAAAGCATTAAGGTATTGGCGAGTGAGGTCGGAAAGTTCAAAGTCTAGCTTTTCATTTAGTTTACGAATTATGACTTTATGGTATAAGAAGTTTAGTATCTTATTCAAGCACAATCTCCGGGATAGCAACGCTGAAATGTCCTTCCGGTTTTGCATTCGTTTTGAGCATCTCGGTGATACAGGATAGCGCTGCGTTGCTGTATTCATAGGCGGCAAGGCCGCAGACGTTATCGGGCAGGCAACCGAGGTCGTAGGGATTGCGTAGGGCAACGGCAATCATCGGTTTGTGCAGGCGGGCAAGGGCTTGGATCAATTTGAGCTGTCCCTGTTTGACGTGTCCGTTGTAGCTTGCTGCGGCGATACCGGTAGCCGATTTCGCCTGTGCGACTATGCGTGTTATTTCCGTATCGTCGGGGTCGATCGACGTATCGATACCGACGCCGCCGAATGCGGTTTGCATGGAGCGCGCAAAGCTGATTGAATTATCGACATCGTTTGACACATTGGTAACAATGAACGGCTGCGGGCCGGCAAAAAACGGTTTACTGCCGAGGTTGGGAAATCCACTTTCGGGAAGATGATAGCCCGTCAGCGTTTTGCGCCGGAGACTTGCAATGGTTTTTCGATATTCTTCCATCGTTTTTTCCGGCAGCGGCTGTGCGGGTTTGAATTGCTTTTTTAAACCGATAATCTTTTCGGCTGCCTGTTCGATGGTTGCTGCAGAAATCTGTTTGTCCGCACAGGCGCGCGTTACCGTTTCGATAGCGGCGCAGGCGGTCGGTATGGTGTGGGAGATAAAAATCAGTTCGATACCCGCATTGATTGCCGCCGCAGCGCTTTCCGCGGTGCCGAAGTACGTTTGCATCGCCTTCATCTCCATACAGTCACTGATAACCAACCCGTTAAATCCGAGCTTTTCTTTTAATAAATCTGTTACAATTTTTTTCGAGATGGTTGCAGGGAATTGCTCATCGATGGCGGGAAAGAGAATATGCGAGATGGTAACCGCGGGAAGCAGCCCTGATTTGATGACGTGTGCAAAGGGTGCGATTTCCATCTGTTCCAGTTCCGCTTTCGATTTATGGACAGTCGGTAACGTGAGGTGTGAATCGACTGATGTATCGCCGTGCCCGGGAAAATGCTTTGCAGCGCTGAGTACTCCTCCTGCGGTAAGACCCCGTACCGTCTGCAGCCCATAGCGGCCGACAAGGGTAGGATCATCTCCGTAGCTGCGTACTCCGATAACCGGATTACGCGGATTGGAATTAACATCCAGCACCGGCGCCAAGTCGAAGTTTACGCCGTGGGCATGGAGAATTTCTCCCGTGATTTTACCGGCGGTGTAGGCGTTCAGTTCATCGCCGGTCGCCGCCAGCGCCATTGCGCCCGGTACGTTATAGTAGTCTTCGGCAAGCCGTGAAACAGCGCCTCCTTCTTGGTCAATCGTGATGAAGGCAGGGTGTCCGGTTTCAGTGGTAATCAAAGTTTGTATATCTGTGCAGAGCGTCTTGAGTTGTGCGAGGCTTGTAATGTTATGCTTAAAGAGGATGACATTACCAACCTTGTATTTTTTTACCAATGCGATAAAGTCTTCCGGCATCTCCGTTCCCGGAAAACCGCAGGCAAACATCTGTCCGATATATTCGGTTAACATTGTGCTGTTCATCGCTGTTCCCTCCTACGAGTAGATAAAAAACGGCCTGATATGCCGGTAAAAAGCTTCCGCTTCTTTTTCAAATATGCTGCACACTTCGGCTGCGGAAGAGGCTGTCCGCAATAGGCTGTCTCCACCGAGCCGGTCTATCGACACTGAAACGTTCCCCTCCACAGGGGCCAAAAACCTGAAATCATCGGGGTAGGCGGTCTTAACGGCAAACAGGAGCGTTATGCCCGTTTTAACCGGCTCGAAGGCTTTGTGGTCGGTAATAAGGAGCTGTACGCCGTAGCATGGCAAATCTGCATACTTTGATGCGAAAGGAGTAAAACGGGCAGGTAAAAAATGCACACCGCGCAGCCCTGCGGCATTCATCGTATCGGCAAGTTTTTCCGCTTCTATGTACGGAGCGCCGATAAGGGCAAACGGATTCGCCGTACCTCTGCCTTCGGATACATTGGTTCCTTCAAATAGCGCGGTACCCGGATAGGCAAGCGTATTGTCAAAGTGCGGCAGGTTGGGGAAGGGGGGAATCCACACGCGGCCGGTTTCGGTAAAAAGCATATCGCGGTGCCAGTGTTCCATCGGCACAATGTGCAGCGGGCAGCACAGCTGTTCTTCCGTATGTACCATTCGTGCAAGTTCGGCGGCGGTTAAACCGTAGCGGATGCAAAGCGGGTACATGCCGATAAAACTTTCAAAACTTTTTTTAACGATGTTACCTTCTACTTTAACGCCGCCGAGTGGGTTAGGTCGATCGAGAACGATAACGGTTTTGCCGTGCATCGAAGCAGCTCGCATAGCAAGTATCAATGTAGAAATGTAGGTATAAAATCGGGCGCCGACATCCTGAATGTCGTACACTAAGGTATCGATATCGGTCAGCGTGTCAGGTTTGAAATCTTGCCCGTCTTGCCGGTAGAGACTGTAGAGCGGCATACCGGCAATCGATTTGTTTTCGCTATCCCACACTGTGCCGGCGTTCTCACAGCCATAAAGCCCGTGTTCCGGCGCGAAGAGGGCGCGTACTGTGTACCGTTCGGCAAGTATTTTCCATGAAGGGGTAAAATCTTTAGAAAGACCGGACAGCGAAGTGATAACACCGAGCTTTTTCCCTTTAAAGAGGAAATCGAAGTTATGTATCCGGTCTATTCCATTTAGAACCATAGTAAAACTGGTATAACTTACTGTTTTGCCTTAGTGCCGAGCTTTTCTGCAGCACGGGCATAGTCGATTTTTGCCAGCTTATAGTAGTCGGGCGGTAAATGTATTGCCATCGGTCCTTCATATTGTGCGATAATCTTTTCGAGCATAGCGTGAGCATCTTTCCACTGATGTCGTTTGATGTGCAAGTGTGCGATTTCGTATTGAGCGGCGATGCACGCGCTGTCATCATCGGCAAAGCGTTTTAGGATAGTCTCATAATAGACACGTGCAGCGCGATAGTTACCGGAATCGAAGGCTTCTTGCGCTTTTTGTGTTAAATCTGCTGCTGTTGCTTCTTCCGGTATTTCTGATTCCTTAGGAACAGTCATACACGCAAAAAGACCGAATACCATAATCATGCATCCAAGAGATGCAATACTTTTTATTTTCATATATCAACTCCTGTTAGTCGCGCAGAATAGTAATTTCGACGCGGCGGTTTTTTGCTCTGTTTTCAGCGGTGTCGTTTGGTGCAATGGGACGCGTTGCTCCGTATCCGGCGGTTTGCATTCTATTTGCCTCAATGCCGCGTTTTGCAAGCTCTTCAGCAATTTTATCAGCTCGTTGCAAAGATAGGATGCGTTGCCCTTCAGGGCGATTAAGGTCAGCAGTATGCCCTTCAATTAAGAAGTGTGTGTTTGGTCCGACTTTTTTCAACGCTTCTGCAATTATATTAAGGCGATCTGTTTCGTCCGGAAGAATTTCTGCCGAATCCGCTACGAATAGTATCTCATCGTGCATAGTAATTTTGATAACATTTTCAGGTGCTTTGACGCTGATACTTTCCGGTTCGCGGTCTAAGAAGAATTTTTCTATATCATGATACATAAAATAGAACTGTTCATCCACAAGCGGATATGTCGGAGAGACCTGCAAGGTATCTTTATCGCATACAATAACGATCTTCCCTTGGCGGAGCAGTTCGATATTTTCTTTTTTTTTTGCAAGGATCCGTTCTGCATCTTCATTGCTGATAATCGGATCGGTACGGTTATCGCCGAATACACCGCGTGCAATAATCCTTAATGGCTCCGTACCTATTCTATCTCGATATTCGCTTTCATCAAGTGTCCCTGTATACAAAACAATGCTGTGCTTTTTTGCCTGATCGGGGTCTACGATGTTTTTCTCATAAATCAGGTTCATGTTTTTATTCCATATTTTGGGGAATAAACAAGGATTGAGTTGTTCGCTGGAATACTCACCGTGTACGGGCAGTTGTCCACGAGCGTCGATTAAAATACCGGTATATACCTTACTCGCCGTACCGAAGGGAAAAAATGAAGGGGTATACGGCGCATTGTGTTTTACAAAAAAGATTGGCAAGTTCCTGCAAAGGATTTTGATGATAGATAATAGCCGTCTGTAATTCTTGCGAGAGAATAGGTGCCGTACTTTTTCCGTTATTAATGACGGTATTGATGTCGGTGAAGGAAATTTTTTCTTCCGCCAGATAGTTACCGATCCTGTGGGAAGAATCCACCAATATGGAAAGGTAAGCATTCTTTAAGAGCGAAGAACGGTTTTGTTGGATAAGCCGTATTGCCGCATTTCTATCGGTCGGCAGGTACAGTCCGCTTTTATTTAAATCTATTGTAATCTTTGAATCTACTTGAGCGGTTTCCCAGTTTTGTACTGTTTGGGATTCCATCCCTGATGGATAGCCGTAGCAGAATGCCAAAGCACATAGAACGAAAACGGTAAGGGAGACTGAATGTTTCATAGATATGTCCTCGTCATAGTATCGGCACTTTTAGGGTATTCCCTAACTTGAGGACACTATTTACCGACAGATTATTTTTCTGGGCTAGAAGTTCGACTGAAACCGAATATTTCAGCGCGAGTGACCACAGTGTGTCGCCCTGTCGGATGGTGTGCGTACCGTCGAAATTTCCCGCCTGTACGATGTTCTTGCCCGAATATGTTCCAACCGACTTTAATGCAGGAATAAGGATAGTCTTTCCTATTTTCAGTGTTTCGGGTTTAAGGCCTGTGTTGTAGTTTAAAATACTTTGGATGCTCACCCCGTAGTGGTTTGCGAGGGCATAGAGCGTGTCGCCTGATTTAATACGGTATTGATAGTATTTTATCAGCAGTTTATCGGATTGATTGAGTACTGTTTGTGCAGCCTCCGTGTATGCCGACGGAAGACGGAGCTGATATTTGATACTCGGCGGGGTGATAAAGTAACGGAGTGAAGGATTAAGTTTCCTAATAGTTTCGGAGTCAAGGCCGAGTTCCTCTGCGAGTAACCGCACATCGATTGCCCGTTTGATTTCTATCGTGGAAGTAGGCGGGTGGTCTTCGGTATTTCCCCAATCGATGTTCAGTTCTTCACTGCGAGAAAGTATTTCTGCAATGGCGAGAAATTTCGGTACATAATAGAGCGTTTCTTTTTTTAAATAACCGTGCTCTGCAAGGTACCAGTAGTCCGCCTTACCCGCCTTTTTGATAGCTGTGCGTATCGTTCCCGCTCCGCTGTTATAGGCGGCAAGTGCAAGTGGCCAGTCGTTGAATTGGCTGTAGTTCCACTTGAGCTTTTTTACCGCAGCGATGCTCGCTTTCCACGGATCGCGCCGTTCATCAACCCAATCGTCAATATGAATGTTGTATCCGCCGATACTGTTCTTCATAAACTGCCAAATCCCGACGGCACCCGATTTCGACGTAGCTGTTTCAAAAAAACCCGATTCTATGACGGGGAGAAACAGTAGTTCGGCAGGCATATTTTCGGTTTCTAACAGCTCGATAATGAAATCCCGGTACGGAGCGGAACGCTTCATTATTTTTGAAAGGTAGTTATAGCCATCGGTACTCATATACTGCTTACGAAATTTTTCGATTAATGGATGATCGTGAGGAATGAGGGTACTGTGTAAAAATGTGTTGCTTTGAAAGTTTTTGAGAAGTTGTTTATTTACATATAACTCTGTGTCCGAAACAGGCGGTTTTGATTGGATATTTGCATAGATAGGGTGAATATACAGCGCCCCTGCTATGATGCCGACGCAGAAGTACTTTATCTGTGGTTTTTTATCGGTAAAATGTATGCTCAAACTTTTTCTCCATAATAAATACCTGCCCATTCCCAGCGGCCATGAATTGTCGGATCGGCAGGGAAATTGATTTTCCTAAAGTAGAGGTACCATGTACGGACGTATTGGTTCCAACCGGAAGTCCTTAAATAAGCTTCGTAAGGCGTGGAGGACGGATCCAACTCGGAGGCAATACTGATAGCGCTGCCGTACATAAAGTCCTTTAGATTCGTATCAGGCTGCTGCTGCGTATCGGATAACTCTTGTTTCCACGACATTGCGAAGAAGTTCACCTTTGAGCGACACCGTTCCAATGTCGCATAATCTCGTGAGCGGATCGCGGTCTTGATGGTCTTTACGAGATCGTCAAGTGTATTGAACGTCCAGCTCTTTGTCGACGTACTGTAATCGACAATTTTACGCGCATAGCCGTAGCTGTCGGGAATTCCCGGAATAATAACATCAAACCGGTGCAGATTTAAAAATTGCGTATAAGCTTGGATTGCAAGCCGCCATTCCCCTTGTTTTTCATAAGCCTGCGCGAGCATAAAATATGCTTGTGCAGGATCAAACTCATTATAAAAATCGGTTAAAAGCCGCGAATAATAAACAATCGATTTTCTGGCAGTACCGACGAGCTCGATTAGATTTTTCAAACAAAGTAGGTGGATTGATTGTCCGTTTACAACCATATCGGAATAATTTTGAACGATGTATTCAAAATAATATGCAGCAATGGTATCTTCTTGGAATTCTCGATATGCTGCCGCGAGCCGTAAAAGAAAGTAGGCATTATACGGATTGTCCGGTTCTTCGTCAATAACGGATTGCAGGAATACTGTCAGTGATTTTATTTTATGTTCAGTTTGCAAATGAGAGGCAATCTTATCGATGAGGGCGAACCGTATTTGAGGCTTCTGTTCTTTTTCCAATAATTCTACCAAGGTTTTCTGTTCTTTGCGATGTTCACGTAAACCGGTATACAGATAATCGAATCGGTTGTGAGAACAAGAACACAATAGAGCACAGATGTACAATATAAAACAACCGAACAGAGACTTTTTAAACCGTACCACGGGAGGCATACTATCACAGTCAGTGTATATTGACAAGACTCCGCTTGCCTTGACAGTCCGTTTTTTATTTACTACCATTATATCACTACTATGCAATCGGATGCTTTCAGATTTCAGGCACAAGAAGATTTTTCCAGAGCACGCAATAAAGCATGGATCAATGAGATGCAGAATATTATGCATCCCGATAAAAAACGGCTCCTTTCCTTAAACGACGTAAAAAAAATTTTAAAACCTAAGAATGAGGTATACATCGGGCTCAAAACTGTTCCGATTAAAAAAATAGTCGGCAGCGAGGGACGTTATAACGATTTTGACAATCATTTTTTACCCCGTTCAAATGAATTGAAGCAGCGGTGGGTGAATATCGATCAGGCTCATTTATCCGACATTGTTTTGCCGCCCATTCAGCTGTACGAACTTGGCGGGTTGTACTTTGTGCGTGACGGGAATCACCGTGTGTCGGTGGCGAAGACGCAGGGCGTTGAGTTTATCGATGCCGAAGTGATCTCGCTGCAAAGCGAGGTGCAGCTGCCGCCGGATGTCAGGCTGGACACGCTGCTCGATGCGGTTATCCGTTACGAGAAACGGGTGTTTTACAACGAAACACATTTCGGCGATCTAACCGATTATTGGGATTTGGACTTTACCGCAACCGGCCGCTACGATGTTATCTATAATCATATCCTTGTACATAAGTATTATATGAACGAGCAGCAGCATACCGAAATCGACTTTAACGATGCGCTGGTTTCTTGGTATAAAACGGTGTATCTTCCGGTTATCGCTGTGATAGACAAATATACGCTGCTTTCCGATTTTAAAGACCGGACGAAGAGCGATATTTATGTCTGGATTGTCAAGCATTGGGATAGGCTCAAGCAAAAGAACGGTAACGATTTCAGTCTTGATGAAGCTGCGTTGGATTTTGTTGCATTAGAGAAAACGGCCAAGTTTCAAGAACCTTCGGTGTTTTCAAAGTTTAAAGCAAAAGTTTTGAAGCTTTTAAAAAAATAGCAACGGTGGGGTAATCGCCGCATTGCTTGCGGTTTTCTGTAAAGGCAGGGAAGGCAGATTGATGATAAAAGACGGATTGATGCGGTATGTGCAGTTGTTCATGGCTTTTTTTAAGATAGGGCTTTTTACCTTCGGAGGCGGCATGAGTATGCTGCCGATGCTGCAAAGGGAATTGGTAGAATCGAAGCAGTGGCTAACTGAGGAAGAAATTCTGAATTACTTTGCGATAGGGCAGTGTACGCCGGGAATTATTGCGGTGAATGTTGCGACGTTCTGCGGGTATAAACGTGCCGGTCTTTCGGGGGCGATTGTAAGCACGATAGGGATTGTGTGTCCTTCGTGGATTGTCATTACGCTGATAGCCGGTTCCATCTCTCGCTTTTCCGATATTGTATGGATACAACGCGCGATGAAAGGCGTTTATGTCGCTGTAGCAGCCCTGCTTGCCCGTGCGGTTTTTACTTTCGGCAAAAAGATTATTACGGACTTTGTTACCGCAGGGATTGCCGTCGGTGCCTTTCTCGCGATGTCCGTGTGGAATATTTCCGGTATCTTGATAGTGCTTGCCGCGGGTATTATCGGGTTTTGTGCACAGATTATCCGAAACGGCAAAAGAGCTTCCGGTCGCCGTAAGGAGGATAAAGAATGAGTTTGCTCGGTTTATTTTTCCTTTTTATGTATATCGGCCTTTCGACCATCGGCGGCGGACTGGTTGCCGTCAGTTTGATGCAGCAGGAGTTGGTAGCCCGCTCAATTATCAGTTCGGAACAGTTTATTGCAATGATAGCCGTTTCGGAGTCGACGCCGGGTCCGATCGGTATTAACATGGCGACCTATATCGGGTACGAGCTGTATGGTATTTGGGGCAGCCTTGTGTTGACAACAGGGATTGTGCTGCCGTCGCTGATTGTCATTGTGTTAATTGCCCGCTTTGCCCAATCGTTTCAAAATGCGGCGCCGGTTAAGAACACCATGTATGGGCTGCGGGCGGGAGCTGCGGGGATGATTGCCGCTGCCGCATGGAACGTGCTTGCGGTTGCAGTATTTACATTGCCCGCCTTTCACGCTTCGCGACAATGGACGGAATTGGTTGACTGGAAAGCTGCAGCCGTCTTTTGCCTTTTCTTGCTTGTACAAATACTGTTTAAGCGGCTGCATCCCATCTTTTTAATTCTTGCCGGAGCTGTTGTCGGCCTTGTATTGTTTTAAAAAACAATTCGGCGCTTATTTTACGGTGCCGATAATTTCGGACATTGCGCCGAGGTCGGCGGTTTCAAACCGGTCTTCGGGCGGGTAAAGGGCGCCGCCGTAGTAGATGGCGGGGTTCTTTGCCGTCGAAGGTTCGGCAACGGCTTTTAACGCTGCAAAGTGGATCTGATTGACGCCGGTACCTTTTACGAGCTTCGCCGCATTTTTCTTTGTAATGCCGCCACCGGGTAGAATTTCTATGCGGCCTTTTGCGTGCTTAACCATCGCAGCGATCAGTTCCATGCCTTCGTAGGCGGTCGGTTCCTGTCCGCTGGTGAGCACGCGGGTAAAGCCGAGATCAATCAAAATATCGAGCGTTTTAAAGGGATCGGGTACGACATCGATAGCACGGTGGAATACCTTTTCTTTATCGCCTGCAATTTTGATGAGCGCTTCGCACCGCTTTTCGTCTATCGTTCCATTCTTTTTTAAAAATCCGAATACGATACCGTCAGCTCCGTTGTCGATAAACAGTTTTGCATCTTCTTTCATTGTCTTAAATTCGGATGCGGTGTACAAAAAACCTGCAGCGCGGGGGCGAACCATCGTCATCACTTTGAGGTTGGTCTCTTTTTTAACGAGGAGAAGGGTGCCGAGCGAGGGGGTTAGCCCTCCCAAAAACAATGAAGAATTCAATTCAATTCTTGCGGCGCCGGCTTTTTCGGCTGCAATTGCATCATCGAGCGAGCCTGCGCAAATTTCAATGGTAATAGTGCTTTTCATTCCATAATTATAGGATACCCCTTATGAAAGGTCAACGATGTATTTCGCACAGTAAAGCAGGAAATCGCTTAAAATATTTATAATGCGGAATCCCTGTGTATTTCTCCGGTCTTTCTTAAAAAATATATTATTTCGTTGTAAAAACATCGGATATTGATTATGATAGCAAAACCGTTAAGTGGGAACTTCTAAAAACTTCAGGTTTTAGAGGTGCCCAAGAAGACAATAGAAGGAAAACCGGTATGAAACAATTCATCAATCTTATCCGATCGATCGTATCCGATATGAGACTTCTGGGGAAACCGTTTATCAACTATACTCTTGCCTATATAGGTTTGGCAGTTGTTTCAAATGCGCTGTCTCTGTTTAACAGTTCAAATCAGGCTGTAAACTCTCTTATAACTCTTTTAATTCTTGCCGTAGCTGTTTTGCAAACAGCCGCTATTATCTATTTCCAACGCGCATATATAAAACAACAGATAGGGAATGTCGTTTTCAATTCCATTTTTGCCGTAATTCTACGCCTCTATTTTATCTATTTTATTCAGTTGATTATTATCATCATACCGGTTACTGCGGTTATGATGATTCTCCGTTCGGTACGACCGGAAGCATCTGCCGCATTCTCCGATATGGATTGGGTAGGCAGAGGGTTGGTCTTTATATTTCTGTTATACTGGTTCAGCCGGTTAGTATTTGTACCGACTATTTTGGTTTATAAAAAAGAGAGCATGAAGATGAAGCTCATTATTGCCGAAAGTAAGGCTATATTCCGGAAAAATTTTTTTGTCGTTCTTCCGTTTTTTCTCATACTGTTTGCCACCGCCTTTTATGCCGGTTTTACTATTATGGACAATCCGCAGTATACACCGTCATTAGCACGGGTTATCTTTTTAACGTGTAATGCATATATTTCTTCAATTCTCTATTGTAAACTGGTCATTAACTACCAGCTGCACATGGCAAGCAAGTACTTGCCCCAAACAAGCAGTGCGCAGGAGTAAACATGGAAACGGAAAAACAACGGACACAAATTTTAAACGATAATCTCTGGAAGATTTTAATAGATTTTTCATGGCCGGCAGTTATTGCGATGTTCCTGCTTGGAGCGAACAATGTGCTTGACGGAATATTTGTCGGGCGCTTTGCTGAAGAAGGCTCGCTTGCAGGTATTTCCATTGCGCTGCCGCCGGTAATTGCGCTTACCGGCTTCGGGCTCCTGATCGGAACGGGAGCGGGTTCCCTATTAAGTATTGCGATCGGCGCGGAAGATACCGATATTCGGCGGCGGTTATTAGGGAATGCGAATGCGCTGGTGCTTATCGCTTCGGCAGCGGTAATGCTGTTGGGATTTCGTTTTTCTCAGCCGCTGCTTTTTGCGATGGGTGGCAGGGGAAATGAACTTGTGCTCGGCGATGTGTATTACCGGACCCTTTTATGGGGTGCACTTCCTTGGATATATGCTGTTGCGCTCAATACGCTGATTCGCGCTGAAGGCAAAATGAAAACCGCTGCCGTCATTATGGCGATAGGTTTGGCGGTAAATGGGCTTTCAAACTATGTGTTGATGGTTTTGCTTAAGCAGGGCATTAAGGGGGCTGCAATCGGTACGAACATCGGTATGATCGTGCAGGCGTTGATCTGTATGCTGTATATTATTCATTCCCCATTGGTGCAGCGAGATGCGGATTCCGCGGGCGACAGGATATCTGTTTCTTTGTTGCAGCGAGCATGCGCAATCAGGTTGGACAAAGATATTGTCAGTACGATTATTCGAATGGGGTTATCTTCTTTTATTATGCAAATTATGATGGTGCTGCAAAGTATGTTGGTATTGAACGTTATTGCCCGCTATGGCTCTGCTCACGATATTGGTTTTTACGGTGTAGTTACCCGCCTGTTCAGTTTTGTCATACAACCTCTTGCAGGACTCATGATTGCGATGCCTCCTATCATCGGTATTAATTTCGGAGCAGGACGATCTGAGCGGGTTATTGCAGTATTTAAATGTTTTTTAATGGCTGCTTTTATTCTCGTACTTCCCTTTTGGATTTTTGCACTTACCATGCCCGAAGTAGCTGCCGGTGTTATGATGAACCGTGCCCTGATTACTACAGAGAATAGCATACAAATTAGGATCTTTATGGCACTGCTGCCTGTGATGCCGCTTACTTTTTTAACACTGAGTTTTTTCCCCGCAATCAACAAAGGCCTTAGTAGCTCTGTAATTGCTCTTATGCAGCAGGTCGTACTGTATGTTCCCGTTATGCTGCTTTTGCCTCGTTTCACCGGCGTCCGCGGTGTGTACTACGGTACGTTGTTTATCGAACTGGTAACGGCAATTCCGATCCTCATTTTAATTAAACGTGAATTCCGACTGTTAAGAACGGGTGCAACTCGCTGGGTAAAATGATGAAGTCCGGTACGGCTTTTGGGAGAAAGGGTATTAAAGCCGACTGCAACCACCTTATAGAACACACAGTGCGAAACGTTGAGCACTGTACCCCGACGCTTGCGTCGGGGTTGTTGATTCGTTTCAGCTATTTATTCATTGGTTTTTATATTTTGCAGATGATCAGTGTGTGTAATCAGTGCATTGAGCGTACCGATTGATTCGCTCGTTTCGGCTTCTACTCCGCGTGTTGTCTCAACTGCATCATTTAAACTTTTGATATTTGTGAACATAGCCGCTATTTCCGTATGTACTTTTTCGGTTGCTTGCAATAAGCTGGTAAAACTTTCATTGATTTTGTTTCTTAGTTCAGATACCTCGGTTTGTTCCTCTTGAACATCAACGGATTGATCAGCCAGCGATTGCATAGCGCTGTTCATTTTTTCTGCCTGTATATCGACGTCTTTTAAAAATGATGAAATATCTCCTAATATCGTCTGGAAGTTATTGACCTGTGTATTGATATTGTCAAAGCTTTTTCGCAACACATCCGAAGCTTCTGCAGAGTCTTTAATGCTTTTATTGATATGCTTTAAAATCTTACCGGTATTATCAGCTTCATACGCAGAGTTTTCTGCAAGTTTTCGTATCTCATCGGCAACAACGGCAAATCCTTTTCCCGCTTCTCCGGCATGGGCAGATTCTATTGCCGCATTCATAGCCAATAAATTCGTTTGCTCTGCGATAGCGGTAATAATTTGGTTTGTTTCCAGCAGGCTTTCCGAACTTTCGTAAATCGCATTGATAATATCCGTAACCGTTATTAAATGATGTTTACCGGCATCACTTGCTTCACGGATGTAAGAAAAGTTATGATTTATTTCGTTGAACTTTTCCGTTAGTCCGTTAGTAGCATTATTCAACTGTTTAATTTGTGTTACCGTTTCTTCCGCCGCATCGGATTGCCGTTCAATTCCTTGGCGCATCGTATTCAAGAAAGCGTTAAAGCTGTCGGTTGCGTTTTGCGTACTCCGAAGCTGATTACTTTGTTCGGACATTTCGGATCTTAACGTTTGCACTTGAATTGATAAGGCCTGCATTGCCTTTTCTGCTCCATCCATGTTTTGTGACAGAACCGTTTCTTGTTGTTGTAGCTTATCGCTAGTGTTTCTGATTTCATTAAATAAAAGTGTTTTTTGTTTGTTTGAATCCGACAGTTGTATTTTTATCTCCTCGCTTTGACGATTGTAAATATGTGTTTTCCATGCAAAACCGAATGCCTGCGCTAATAAAAATGCGGAAAAACCGAAAGGCAGAAGGTTGCCTGTAGAAATAATCAGCATACTATAAAGTAAATCATTGACAGTAAATAATATTAACGCAACGATACCGACGATAATAAATATCGCCCCTTCCCGTTTACGCATAAGCAGCTTGATGATCAAATAAATGACATACACGATAATCATGACAATCACGAATTGGTGAACTTGTATGAGTTTTCCGTATATATAAGACGGTGTTACACAAATAAAGGCGGTGTATGTCAACGCTTCGATCATAATGATACGGTTAATAATTTTATGAGTATCTTTTGGATAGAGCGTAGCAAAATAACCGACTACGGAAAAACCGAGCAGTGCAAAGGTAAGGTAGTCGATTTTAGTATCAATACTCCACGGTAAAGAAGAAAAAAGGATTCTAAAGACCGGACCCTTTACCATGTTGCGGAGAACAACAAGGATGCTGAAGAATACGAACCATAGGATACTTTTATTATCCGGTTGAAATAGATAGAGCGCAAGGTGATACAGGATAATTGCTGCACCAAAACCGAAAACAAAGATCTCAATAAAGAGAAATGCAAAATTGGCGCTGTCGACTTTTGCCTTTGTCGAAAATCTAATGGTTTGGTAAATACCTCCGCGCGAATGAAAAAAGTTTGAAACTTGAATGGCAAGGAATACTTCAGTGATGTCTTTTGGAATATAATAGAGAATATCTGCTTCGCCACGGATCGATGCTTCTCGTGAAGCTCCAACTCGTCCTGAATGGTCTTGTAATTCTCCATTCACATAGAGACTCCATGCTGAAACCGGAGAAGGAATTTGTATTGCCAATTCTGGGTGTCGTTCCGGTAATAAAATCTGCAGCGTATAGGTACCGTATCCGAAAGCGGACATCTTTGTTCCGTCGGATAAAACGGTTGCGCTCCATTCTTTAGGACATTCGATAAATACTGCAGGGTTACGCACATCTTCCGGTGAAGAAAGTAGCTGACGATTATAGAATCCCATCTTACCGCTTATCGCAATAGTTTTAGCGCTGTTGAAGTTATTCCCGCGGAGATCGAGTACCCCGTTCTGAATGGTTTGGGGAAACACGGGGGCAAAGCATATACTCAAGATTAAAAACGCTGTAAGTCTTTTTATATGTTTCATTGTCTCTCTCCTTTTAAATTTACCGAGGCTGCATAAAGCGGGCAGCCTTAGTAATCCTTTGTTTCTATTCTTTGATACGGGCGGCAAGCGCTTGGGCGGTAAATCCGAGATGCTCTGCAACTTTTTTTGCGGGTCCCGATTCGCCGAAACGTTCTATCGAGAAAATATCTTTCTCCGGCGACTGTACCCAGCCTTCCCAGCCTTGTTTAACTCCGGCTTCCGCAACCATTACACGGCCGTTGTTACCGACTAGCTGCGCTTTACAGGAAGATGCTTGTGCATCCAGCAGCTCTTTCGACGGAACGGAAACAACCCGTACTTTTTTCGGAGCGGCGAGTTCTGCGGCTTCGCAGGCGAGGCTAACCTCGGAACCGGTTGCAAGTATCGTTACATCGGGCGTACCGATCGTGTCTTTTACGATATAGCTGCCGGCGGCTTTCATCAGAGCTTTCCACTGAGGTTCGGCTTTTTCCAGTATGGGCAGATTCTGGCGGCTCAGTATTAAACAGACCGGCCGGTCTTTCTGCTCAAGCGCGATTCTCCATGCGACGGCGGTTTCTTCCGCATCGGCAGGGCGGAGTACCAGTAGATTAGGAATGGCGCGGAGGCTTGCGAGTGTTTCCACCGGTTGATGGGTCGGGCCGTCTTCGCCGACAAAGATGGAGTCGTGGGTTAATACAAAAATAGAAGGGATGCGCATCAGCGCCGCGAGCCGGAGCGCCGGACGCAGATAGTCGGAGAACACGGCAAAGGTTGCGCAGAAGGCGCGGAAACCTCCGTGCAGCTGAATACCGTTGGTAATCGTTGCCATCGCGAATTCTCTGATACCGAAGTGGATGTATCGTCCCTGCGGCGTTGCTGCGGTAAAGGATTGGGCATCCTGCAAGGCAACCGCATTCGGCCCCTGCAAGTCCGCCGAACCGCCGACGAGATTCGGGAATGCCTTTGCAAAAGCGTTCAGTGCGGTTTTAGAAGCCGCCCGCGTCGCAATCATTTCATCTTTTTTAAAGACAGGATCGGTAACACCGTCGAGTACGGCTTGATCGATGCCGCCTTGTACAAAGCTGCGATCCCATTCTTTGCGCTGTTCGGGATAGGCGGCGCTCCATGCGGCAAAGCGGCTATTCCAGTCCGCTTCCGCTTGAGCAAACTCCTTTTGCCGCTCTTCAAAATAACGGTAGGCTTCGGGGGCAACAAAGAACTGCTTTGCAGGATCAAGCCCCAACGTCTTCTTTGCCTGCGCCAGCTTCTCTTGACCGAGCGGCGCTCCGTGTGCGGCGGCGGTTCCCTCAACGGCGGGCGCTCCCTTTCCGATCACCGAATCGAGTATGATGAGCGAGGGACGGGGATCTTTTTTTGCCTCCGCAGTGAGCTTTTCTATATCGCTGTAAGAATACATCGAACCGTGCAGCACCTGCCAACCGTAAGCCTCGTACCGCTTTGTAACATCTTCGGTAAAGGCGATATCGGTTGAACCGTCTATCGTAATATTGTTTTTATCATAGTATACAATGAGCTTACCGAGTTTCAGCGTACCGGCAAGGCTCGATGCTTCGGAAGAAACGCCTTCCATTAAACAACCTTCTCCCACCAGCGCGTAGGTGTAGTGATCGACAATGCGGTACTCTTCGGTATTGAACCGCGCTGCCAGCATCGCTTCGGCAATCGCCATACCGACTGCGGTAGAAATGCCCTGACCGAGCGGCTCGGTGGTGGCTTCAACGCCGGGGGTGAGGCCGTATTCGGGATGCCCTGCACAGCGGGAACCGATCTGCCGGAATGAGCGGATATCGTCAAGCGAAAGATCGTAACCGGCAAGATGCAGCGCGGCATACAGGAGCATAGACCCGTGCCCCGCCGACAAGATGAACCGGTCGCGGTCTACCCATTGGGGATTTTTCGGATTATGCCGTAAAATTTTTGCATACAGCACCGCTGCGAGTTCGGCGGCTCCGAGCGGAAGCCCGGGATGGCCGGAATTGGCTTTTTCGATTGCATCGATTGAAAGGCTCCGTATCGAAAGCGCTACGGCGTCAAGTTCTTTATTCATAGTTCCTCCAATATGTTACGGCTGCGGAATAAGTTCGAGCAGCTCGGCGATAATTTCATCTGCACTGATATTTTCCGCGCTCGCTTCATACGAAAGTTTTAAGCGGTGGCGCAGAATAGGGTAGGCGAGAGTTTTTATGTCTTCTGGAAGAACGTAGTCGCGTCCGTTTAAAAATGCCCGTATCTTTGAGCACCGGTAGAGGGCGATGCTCGCGCGGGGAGAGGCTCCAACGGTGATATAGCTGAGGTAACTGCCGCGGGGCAGCTCTTCCCGTTTTTCGATAATGGGACGGGTTGCCGTAACCAGTGAAATAATGTATTCGTGTAAACCTTCAGTACAGCGGACGGCTTCGGCGCTTTTGCGGATGGTATGGAGCATATCGACGGAAAGAATTGCTTCGGTTTCGGGTGTTTGCATTTTTTTTACCGAAGCGGTGATATTCTCGCTTTTCAGCATGATGATGAGTTCATCTGCCGGTTTAGGGTAGGGGACAAAAAGTTTAAACAGGAAGCGGTCGAGCTCCGCTTCGGGAAGGGGGTAGGTGCCTTCCTGTTCAATCGGATTCTGGGTCGCAAGTACGAAAAACGGTGTGGGGAGCGGATAGCTCGTTTCTCCGATGGTAACCTGACCTTCCGCCATCGCTTCGAGCAATGCGGATTGAACTTTTGCCGGAGCACGGTTTATTTCGTCAGCCAGCACTACGTGCGCAAAAAGCGGCCCCTTTCGTACCGCAAAGCGATGCGCGGTAGAATCAAAGATGAGCGTTCCGGTGAGATCGGCAGGCAGCAAGTCGGGCGTGAACTGGATGCGTTTAAAACTTAATTGAGAAAGCTCCGCAAAAGTTCGTACCGTTAAGGTTTTGGCAAGACCGGGCGCCCCCTCCAATAACACGTGTCCGCCTGCAATATAAGCGACGAGAATGTCATCAATCAGCTGCTCCTGCCCAATGACGGATACGGCCATTTGTTGTTTAAATGCAGCAACTCGCTGCAGCACTTCGGTTGGTAAGCTCTCCATAATAACGAAAGTGTACGCATATTTTTCATTCTATGCAAGATAAGGTAATTCTGTAACTTCTTATAATCTTATTCCTTGTATGTAGGCTGCATTTTACTTTTAATCATATTGATAGTGTTAAAAAGATCGATTTTAAAGGAGCCGCTTGTGAAAAGACTTTTTTCCTTATTTTGATTCTTGCCGGTGTGTTTATAATTAGCGGGTGTCCTCACTCTCCGAGAATATATAGTGTAACCTTTGATACGCGTGGACTTACCACCCCACCGGCTCCGGTAACTGTTATTAAAAATCATACTATTTCTGCAACTGATATACCGAATCCTACGCATCCGACATGGAATTTTTCCGGCTGGTATAAAGATAAAAATTGCAATGCTCAATGGAATACGGCCTCCGATATCGCTATGGGGAATATGACGCTGTACGCAAAATGGACTCCTAAAACTTTTTTAGAAAAGGAGTTATGGGAAAGTAAGAAAACTGAAGGAGCGACAAACTATTTTCGAATTCCGGCATTGGCACAGACAAAAGACGGGACGCTGATTGCCGTTACGGATTTACGGTACAATCATACTGCCGATATAGGCAGGTTCGGGCCTAATGGGGAGTGGAATCAACACTCCGATATCCATCGCGTGGATGTAATAGTTAAACGCTCTACCGATAACGGCTTGACGTGGGATAACAGCAGTACAAAAATTACAAATGCACCGGATAATTCCGTGAAATACGGTTATGGAGATGCCGCTATCGTAGCAGATAGGGAATCGGATAATGTACTGATTATTTGTGCTCACGGGGACACTCGCTACGGACATTATACAGCAGGAAATGCAAGTACGCGGCTTAAAGTCGTCAGGATTCGTTCCTCAAACGGAGGCAGAACCTTCACATCGCCTGAGGATATTACGACTTCCATTTACGGTTTAAACGGTAGTTGGGGAACGCTCTTTTTCGGTTCCGGGAAGATTATGCAGTCTCGCAAGATAAAAAAGGGTAGTTATTATCGTATTTATTCAGCAATTTTGATTACAGATACGGCAAAGCACCTCTTCGGAAATGCCGTATTGTACTCTGACGATTTCGGTGAAGCATGGCATGTTCTCGGTGGTGCAACAGTGTCGCCGATACCGACCGGCAATGAAGCCAAGGTTGAAGAGCTTCCCGACGGCAGAGTACTGCTTTCAAGCCGCACTGAGAACGGACGTCTTTTTAATATCTTCACTTATACAAATGAAGGAACTGCAAGCGGGCATTGGGAAAGCGCTCAAACTGCGCCGCTCGGAACGGAACGAGGTACGAACGGTGAAATATGTATTATAAAGGTTCGTAAAGCTGATACGAAAGCGCCGGTATATCTTGCATTACAGTCTATTCCCTTATCCTCAAAACCGCACCCTAAGAGCGGTGAACCGAACATCCGCAAGGATGTCGGCATCTATTGGCGCGTAATAGAAGAGAACATCAGTCTTTCGGCATTGGCAGATAAAAATCAGTGGAAAAAATATCAAGTATTTACCGGAGAGAGCGGGTATTCGGCAATGGTAATGCAGCAGGATCACCGGATCGGCTTCTTATATGAGAAATATGATCATGTTACCAACCTTGGCGATATGAATGACGTATACGATATATGTTATGAAAGTTTGCCTATCAGAACTATTACTAACGGCGAATACGAAGCGGCGTTTTTAACGGAGTAGCAACATAGTTTCCGTAAGCCTTTTGAAAATAGACTGTCCAGAAGTGTACCTCCGTGTACACTTCTGGACGCGAGTTTTTGTTCCACAAAAACATCGCTGCTGCATGGAACCACGGACGTCCTGTCCGTTCTGGTACGTTGAGGATTTTCAGTAGCGGCACATACGGTATAATACCCTTTCCGTAAGCCTTTTGAAATGACGGTACAGATACAAGGAGTTAGGCAAAAAAGTACCGCAGGCACGGTACAAAATGTACATCCCTGTACATTTTGTACCTACGTGTTTGCAGGGCAAACACGCTACTGACTAGAACCACCGCCGTCCTTGGCGGAATTGGTACGTTGAGGATTTTCAGTAGCGGCACATACGGTATAATTTCCGTAAGCCTTTTGAAATAGACGGTACAGATACAAGGAGTTAGGCAAAAAAGTACCGCAGGCGTATCTTTGATACGTTGAGGACACTTTTTTGCCGTACGACGCAGTAGATGTGCCGTATATTTCAAAAGGTTGGTCTAGTAGGTCTTATTATGCGGCAATATAATCGGGAACAGTTTTACATCCTTTGCTTTTGCCGCTTCGATAACTCCCTCTTTCGTAATTGAACCTTGAGGGCGGGGATGGGGCGGGGCATCGCCGATAAGGATCAGTTTACGGTCGGTATCCGCATCGGTGCGCCATTCAAGGTCGAGTCCCGCGTCGATGCCTTCGTAAACCGCTTCGGGGATGTCGCGGCCGCCGAATACGCTAAAACTCCTGAGCGCAGCGGAAAAACGATCGATATCCGAGGTAAAATCGGTTGCGGTTTTAGTCAGAAAATCATCATAGTAGTCCTTATAAAGGACAAGCCCTATCCGGTATGAATCATATTTGGGAAGTACCTTTTTCAATGAAGCCGCAAGTAGCTCTCTGACTTTTTTTATATCATCCTTCATACTTTCGGTTGCATCGATGACAAACACCACATCGAGTTTTTTGTGTTTCTTCGGCGTCAGAATTACTTCAATTGAGGGCATAATACCGTCGACGTTTTCAGAGTAGATCAGTTTATTGCCGCTCAAACGGGCAAGTTCCGAAAAAGAAGCGGCGGCCGGTTCGCTAAAGGCCGGATCATGTACTTCCTTAATTGATTTTTGCGTTACACGCAGTACGAAGGGGTTATCGCTAAAGGAGCCGGTATAATCGGCATACGGCTTCTCAAATGCGCGGATATTAAAAAATGTGCCGTCCAATACCTGCACTTCGCCGTGTCTGTCCCATTCATAGCCGTAACAGATAATGTACGGTACCCAGATATGAAATGCTTCGCCGAGCGGCGTGTCTTTTTCGGGACTGGAGTCTATCAGGCTGTAAAGCCGCTTTCCGCGGGTATCCAGCTCTTTGCCGTTTAGGATACGTTTTTCATCGCCGTTAATGCTGTTGTATTGGAAATCACGGTATGCAAAGTTATCGAGCCGATTTTGAGGATCCTTTGTCGTCTCTGTCATCAAGATGGAAGCGATATCGGGCTTCTTTCGAATATAAAAGTGATATCCGGCGCCCTTGGGGTCTTGAATAACCGCAAGATCGCTTTGGTCAAGCTCTAAATCCGCCCCAAATACGGGAAACAGGAATCCGATAAGCGCAATAACCGTAATAATACCGTTCTTTTTCATATCTTTAATATCGAACGGATTACTTACGCGGCTTAATCTTTTTCTGCGCTTTTTCGAGATTTTTCTGTTTGCTTTCCTTTATATCCCATTCAACGTCGATGAGGCGGGCTTCCAAATCGGGGATTCTTTTGAGGTTGATACAGCTTTTCCGATGAATGATAACTCCTCTACCGTTGGCGACATAGCCGCAGATGGCAGAATCGGAGGTCGGTTTACAGCACCCTGCAAAACGTACGGGAAAGTTGGTAGAACCGCCGATGCGTATCCGCAATGCAGGGTTCTTCTTGGGATCCTTTTGAGCTGATTCAAGTTCCCGTTTTGCCGTTTCAGCTTCTTCCGGTGTTTCTTTGGGCGGACGCAACGCTTCTTTTGCCGAATCTTCCGTAAGATCCGTTCGCTGTCCTTTTTCTTCTTTTTCACTGCGGAGCAGGTTTTCGTTCAACTGAAGCCAAGCACGGATTTTTTGACGAGCCCGCGTCGTATGGGCGTTTTCGTACTGGTTGTGCGTGGGGTGCGCGTTCGGGTGCGTGATAACCTCTACCACTTGTGTGTTTTTGAGCGGGCGAGAAAGCGGGATGATGGCGCCGTCTGCTTTCGCGGATACGAGCTTTTCTCCTATCGACGAATGGATACGGTATGCAAAATCGACGGCGGTTGCACCGGCAGGCAACTCGATAATATCACCCTTAGGAGTAAACACAAAAATCGAATCGCTTAATAAATCGCTTTTCAGTTCCGCGAGGAATTCTTCATTATTAAAGCGCTGTTGCGCGAGCGACTTGACCTGCTGCACAAAAGATAATTCCTGCTCGTTCGCTGTTTTGTTCTTGCTGTGTTTTTTATACACCCAGTGGCTTGCAACGCCGCGTTCGGCTATTTCGTGCATTTCGTGCGTGCGGATTTGGATTTCTAAGGTTTGGCCGCCTTTGCAGATAACGGTGGTGTGGAGACTTTGATAGCCGTTCGCTTTCGGCATCGCGATGTAATCCTTGAAGCGGCCTTCAAGCGGCTTCCATACCGTGTGCATCAGGCCGAGAATAGTATAGCACTCGTTCACGGTGGTGCATAAAATCCGCACGGCGAGGAGGTCGTACAATTCATCCGCCGCCTTGTTCCGCTTTTTCATTTTTTGATAGATAGACCAAAAATGTTTGGCGCGGCTTTGCACCTTAACCTTGATTCCCGCTTTCTCCATCGTTTGATAGATGGTTTTTTCGGCGCTTTGCAAAAAGGCTTCCCGTTCTTTTTTCTTTGCTGCAACAACGGTTTTTATCTGATCAAAGGCTTCGCGGTTGATGTATTTGAGACTTAAATCTTCAAGCTCATTTTGAACGGTGGAAATACCCATCCGCTGGGCAAGCGGCGCCCAGATTTCACTGATTTCGCCGGCGATACTGCGTTGCCATTCCGCAGGGTATTCGGAAATATACCGAATCTTATCGAGCCGGTCGGCAAGCTGGACAATCATAACCCGTAAGTCACTTACGAGGGAAAAGAACATCTTGCACACGGTATCGGTATGTTCTTTGCTTTTGCCGTACAGCTTTACGTCGGAAAACTTTGCCGCCGCATTCAGGATGTCCGCTACCGTATCTCCGAATTGTGCGCGCAGTTGATCATCCGGTAAAGTAAAGCTCCCGTCTTCGCTGTACAGCAGTGCACAGATGATACTTTCGGAATCCATTTCAAGCTCGGCAAGACTGTGCGCCATGCGTAGCGAATGAGCGGCGTCATGCGGAATGGGGGCGTCTGCAGCCGTATCGGGTATACGGTTTGCAAGCAAAAGATTCCACGCCGCGGTAATCCGGGCGGCGTCTTCAGGACTTTCCGCTTCCGCATAACAGGGATACTGCGCAAAAAAATGTTCAAGACTGCTTAAGTTTTCAACTTTTTGTATCATCGTGTCATCCTCAGGAAATGGTAACCGCAGCAGATCGTGTTTTTAGCAGCCCCGCAAAATAATTGAGGTCTTGATCAATTGGTCTGCTGTGATTGCCCTTCTGTAAAAATAAACTGTGTGAAATTTTTGACAAAATTTCACACGGAAGGGAACAACCGTTACACTAACCTTAGTGCGGTTGTTCCGATACGCCTTCGATTAGTCTGTCTTGGCCTGCTAAGTCCTGATGGATACGGATGTCCGAAAAGCCTGCGGTTTCAAAGAGCTTGCTTGCGGCTTGGGCATGGTATTGGGGCTGTCTAAAAGCTTCAGCTTTTGGACAGTTTCCTTAGCTTTAGATTCTACATGGAACTATTGATATCCCGTCAGAAAAGCGATATTTCGACGTTGTCGAAATATGCTGGCAAAAACGTATAAGGAGACATACCTTTGGCAATGCGACGCAATAAATGCGCAGTATATTTTCAAAAGAATTTTAACATTCCAAGATAACAAGTCCATCAGGTAGCTCATTGGAATTTTCTGCGTCGCTAGGAAAGTTCTGTTGTAGAATCCTGCCGCATTCCTTTACGGCGGTAACAAAGGCTTGGGCTGCGCGGTGTTCTTTTAATCCTGTGGTCATAATTTCGCAAATGCCGTCCCATTTAGTTTGCGCTACTTTTGCAGCAATTCCCGAATCGGCGATGACAAAGAACTTCCGTTCCAGTACGGATGCAAAGATGAGAACGCCGGAATGTTCCGCTGTTTTATATACGCCGCTTTCGACAAAGTGTTGCAGTGCACGCGCATATACACGACGATTTTTTAAAGTATTCGGAATAATCAACCGGTCGATTGCGGGAATATTTACCAGTAAATAAACAATAAATACAGCAGTAGCTGCACCACCTCCGATGACCGCTGTCAGCTGGGCAGGGGACGGAAACCAAACGGTGCGTTCTAAAAGACTCCAGATAGGAGCGGAACATAAAAACAGAATGAAAAAAGAAAGAAACGCCGCGCAACATGCAATGAACAACTCTACAAAGGCATATGAATCGCTTTGGTATACAACCGCAAGGGCAATCTCTCCGGTAGTCTTTTTTTCAACCTCCGCGACCGTATCGGCAATTTCTCTCATTTGAATAGGAGAAATATTCATTAGCTTTAATAGCCTATTTTTTTTCATCGTATTCCTTCCTCATTTAAAGCAATCTGGAGTATCTTCTAAAAACGTCCAGTTTTAAAAAATACCTATTATGGCATATTTTATGAAAAACGGCATATCACATATTATCCTTTCCGATGCGATTACCCTGCTTTTCTTATCGGCTTTTATGAAAGTTTATATACTGCATAATTGATTAAGTGATATTCCTTCTTGTGCTGCCTGCAATGCCGGTTTTTTACCGGTACTATGCAGTGTTCGTTGTAATAAGGAATTAATGAATCGTGAGTTAGAAAAAGCATATTTTCAACTTTCGCCTGACATATCAACCTTTGCAGTATAGCTCATAGTATGTCTTCCTCTGTATTTATAGTATATGAGAGACATACCTACTGTCAACAACACCGAAACCACAACCTCAATTATTTTGCAGGGTTGATCAATTTAGCTGCTTTGATTACCCTTCGTTAAAATACGCCCTCGATTAGTCTGTCTTGGCTTGCTAAATCTTGGTGGATACGGACATCCGAAAAACCTGCGGTTTCAAAGAGCTTGCTTGCGGCTTTGGCATGGTATTCTCCTACCTCGCTTAAAAGGACACCGTTGCGGTTCAGGACAGTACAGGTATTATTTGTCAAAATCCGTATGAAATCAAGACCGTCGGAGCCGCCGTCGATGGCTAATGCCGGTTCATTCCGCCCGTCTTTGAGTAGTTCCTGCGTCAATGTAGAGGGTACATACGGCGGATTGGCCGCGATGAGGTCGAAACGGAGAATATTGGTGAGTAGGGAAGATGGAGATAGTGATTCTCTAACATGGGCGATGGTTTCCGGCAATGTACGCATATCTCCTTCGATGATATAAAGTCGCGTTTGTGTTTCAGCCGACAGGAGCCGCTGTGCATTGCGGCGGGCTATGGCGAGGGCTGCGGGAGAAATATCGGCGGCAATACAGCAGAGATTTCGTATGTTTTCAGCTTCAAGCGTATGCAAGATGGAAATTGCAACGCAGCCCGATCCGGTACAGGGGTCGAGTATGAACAGATTTTGTTCGGGTAGGAGAGCCGCCGCTTTTTCTCTTATGATAGCAAGGCTCCGCTCTACCAGCAGTTCGGTGTCTGGCTTAGGGATCAGCACATCGGGACTCACGTGGAAGGGAAGCCCCCAAAAGTCTTTTTCGCCGGTGATATAGGCAACGGGTAAACCGGTACAGCGCCGCTCTACTGCCGCGCAAAAGGCTTCCCGTATCGGGGAAATATCGGTGTCATCATGGGCAAAAAGCCATGCCCGCGGCTTATTGAGGAAGTGCTGCAGCAGGACATCCGCATCAAGCATTAAAGACGAGCGGAGCTGCGTTTTCAGTATTGCCGACTGCATAAACAAATCGACGGCACAGCGGCGGGCATCGGCGACGGTAAACATCCGGTTATGCTTGGGCTTTCATCATTTGCTCGCGGGCGGCGATGCAGAGCGCTTCGACGATTTCGTTGAGGTCTCCCTGCATAATCGCATCAAGCTTGTAGAGGGTCAGGTTAATCCGGTGGTCTGTTACGCGGTTTTGCGGATAGTTGTAGGTGCGGATTCGTTCCGAACGGTCGCCCGAACCGACTTGATTCTTCCGGTCTTCCGCCCGCTCGGACTGCTTCTTCGCTTCTTCCATATCGTAGAGGCGGCTCCGCAATACGCGCATTGCCTTTGCCTTGTTTTTTAATCTGGCTCTTTTCGTCCTGACAGATAACGACCAGCCCGGTCGGAATATGGGTAATACGCACGGCGGAGTCGGTTGTGTTGACGCACTGACCGCCGGGGCCTCCTGCGCGCATAACATCGATGCGCAGGTCTTCCTGTTTGATAACGATTTCCGTTTCCTCAGCTTCGGGTAAAACCGCGACGGTTACCGCACTCGTGTGAATACGCCCCGAGCCTTCCGTTTCCGGTACGCGCTGTACGCGGTGTACTCCCGATTCATAGCGGAGGCTTCCGTACACATACTTGCCCGAAATGGACAGCGTTACTTCTTTAAACCCGCCCAGCTCGGTTTCGTTAGAGGAAAGGATTTCGTATTTCCAGTTTTTCAATTCCGCATAGTGCGTGTACATTTTTAACAAATCCGCTGCAAAGAGCGCCGCTTCTTCTCCGCCGGTACCACCGCGTATTTCCATAATGATATTTTTTTCTTCAAGCGGATCGGGCGGAATGAGCAACACTTTAAGATTGTTCTCGCTTTGCTCCAGCTGCGCTTCGAGGTTATGCAGTTCTTCTCGAGCCATCTCTTTCAGCTCATGGTCGGTTTCTTCCTGCATCATTGTGCGGGTTTGCCCGATGTCTTTTTCCAATCGAAGGTACTGCGCATATTCTTCCATCAGCTTCGAAAGATAGGCATGTTCCCGCATCGCCTCCTTATAGCGGTTTTGATTTTTAATCAACGCAGGGTCTTGTATTTCTTCTTCCAGTTCTTTCCAGCGAATCGATAAACTTTCAAGTTTTTCTTTCATAATTATTCACCTTATAATGCTTTAGCATAATACTTTAGCCGAATAAAACGGCTGATACTATTGAAGGACGTTAATGCCGATAAATTGAAACACAGCTAAGGCTGCTGCATGGCTTCTAAAATCTCTTGATTGTTGAACAGTTTTGCGTAACCAAGCGCGGACATGCCCAGTCGGTCGGTGATGTTCCAATCGGCATGATGTTTTATGAGCAACTTTACCATTTGGGTATCCTTTCTGCCGACAGCGAGAATTAATGCCGTTTGTCCGTCTTTGCTTTGAATGTTTGTGTCTGCATTCTTTGAAAGCAGTAATTCTGCAGTTTTTAAATCGCCGATTTGAGCAGCTTCCATTAATGCCGAATAGGAACGATCTTCGGCACAGAGGTTTATCTCTGCTCCATAGTCAAGCAGCAGTGACGCAATTTCATAATGCGAATTTCTAATCGCAAGCGAAAGTACCGGAGTACCGCGTGTGTCGCGCTGCGAAGCATTATAACCCGCCTCTAAAAAGAGCCGAACAATCTCGTATTTTCCTTCTTCTACTGCTGCAGCAAAATTAGACTCACAACAAGGAAAGCCGCTATTCAACAACTTTTCTCGGGCGAGCTGTTTTCGTTCTAGTGCAAGAAAATTCTGTTGTTCTTTAATAAAATAATCTTCGAAAATATCAAGCGCAAGTGGAATGATAAATTGTTTACAGTTTTCCGGCAAAGGCAAGGCGCTTTCCTGTCCAAGTGTTAAAATAGGTAGATTTTTTCCGACGCCGAATCCTAAAAAGAAAATAAACGCAAGGTCTAGCGCTGATGTATTTTTACCGAGCACAAATAGAATATGTGACGCATCCTGCAGCAGTGCGATAGGAGAGCATACACCTTTCTCCCATATTGTATCGACTTGATAGTGTACGACATCGCATTGATGTGATGCAATAATATGAGCGGCAGCTTCGGAAATTTTCTTTTCAGTTTTTTTCGTACAGAATAACAATTTTCATGATATTATACGGTAATATATCGTAAAATAGAAATCATTTCAATGATTTTTGATATCCTGAGTCTTAATCGCACCCGACCGTATCAGCGCTATCTTTGCAGTCACCGGCCCCATCAATTCATATAACACCGAAGATGCTAGAATGATATTAAATAGGATAAGGCCGTCCTTTTCCGGCAACATTGCTTTACCCATAAACGCGAGTCCGATTGCAACACCTGCTTGCGGCATTAGCGCAAACCCCCATATTTTCCGTTATCTTCTTATCGATTGATAATATTTTACATGATGTGTATGCACCGATATATTTTCCGATTATGCGGATGAAGAAATATGCAACGCCGATAATCCCTGCCGTTACGATAATGCTTAGATCCATATTCATGCCGGAAATAATAAAAAAACTGCTCATCACCGGGGGAGAAAAATTATTCATTTGGTCGAATAGGGTTTTATCGTTTGTTCGATTATAATACACGGCGCCACACACCATACAGGCAAGCAGTGGGCTTACCTCAAAATATGAGCAGATACCGGAAATCAAAAAAAGAAACGCGACAGCTAAAATCAGCCTGTTATCGAAACTCCGCTTTTCCGTAATGAGAAACTCCATACACAGGGCGGTAAAGAAGCCTAACATCAACATGGCCGCATTAAGGCCGACCGGCGTTATAATACTCATGATATTAAAGACATCACTTTCTTGCGCATTGACGACGGCAACCATAATACTGAACACAAAAAAGGCAGACAACATCATCAAAGGCGGTGATACGCAGCAGCAAATCGACAAACGGCCCTTTGCCGTTGTATTCTTTGATAGTCATAATAGTGCTGGCAGGGGCTGTTGCGGTTGCAATCGCGCCGAGTAAAAGCGAGAACGAAAGCCTCATCTTAAAGACAAAGAGCATAACGACGGTAACTAAGCATCCCGCTAACAGGGATTCGCAGAGCGTGATAAAGACAACATTCCGGAATTCCTTTCTGCCGTCGCTTCGTTTAAAATATCTTCCCATATCGAAGGCGATAAAGCTGAGCGCGATAACCGAGATAACGTCCAAATTGACAATAAAATGGCGATGAATTAAATGTAATCCGCTCGGGCCGATCAGTATTCCGGCAAGAATATAGCCGCTCACTTTCGGTAGCTGGAGCCTTTTGGTGAATCGAGTGACTAAAAAGCCACTTATCAATATCAGAGAAAAGGATATCAGAATCGTAGTAGGTAAATTGAGGTCTTTAACAATGCTGTAAATAAAATCGATCATATTCATTTTTGCTCATCTCTGATACGCGCAGGTGCGTCGCCGAAAGGGCGATTGTGAATTCAGAGGTGTTTTATACTATAGTATATGGTTAAAAGACGCAACCTCCTTTTGAAAATATACGGCATATCTACTGCGTTTCTCTTATACTGCTGATTTCACTATTCTCTTTATCTTTTTTTCCCATAAAACCGATACATAATTTATATCCATAATGCTCGAGATATCCTCCGCTGTTATATCATATTTAGGCCCCCTTTCTCACAATGAGCTTATAAAATTACTCCATTCTTTTGCGATGACGCATGAAGTGGAGTGATACAATAAAAGTGCAGTACTAAAATTGCCGAAAAAGAGAGGAGGAAGGACAATGAAACGGTACGATCAGAATGGAAAACGATAGGGTAATTCGGGACAAAATGTATAAATTATCAATACATTTCCTTGACAATATGTCGAAAGCATTGTAGAATAATTAAAACCGTGCTCGAGCACGGTTTGATATTTTCGATTAGATGTTTTATTAGGAGGAATGTATGAAACGGAAAATCGGTATAGCTCTTATGGTCTTTATGACCGGAATAGGAGCCTTATTTGCGGGGGGCACAACAGAAACGTCAGAAGCACCCAGAATAGGCGTTTCCATGCCTACAAAGGATCTGCAGAGATGGACTCAGGACGGCGACAATATTAGAATGTTGTTGGAAAAATCGGGCTACAAAGTCGATTTGCAATATGCAAACAACGATATAGCCGTACAGGCATCTCAAATTGAAAATATGCTGACTAAAAACTGCAAAGTAATAGTTATAGCAGCAATCGACGGTTCATCGCTCACGGAAGTTCTTAAAACCGCCAAAGAAAACGGCGTTCCCGTTATTGCTTATGACAGACTTATTATGAACAGCGATGCGGTACGCTATTATGCAACATTCGACAACTACAAGGTCGGTCAATTTCAGGGAGCTTACCTGCGCGACACGCTTAAATTGGACACGGCAAAAGAACCTGTATACATCGAATTATTTACCGGCTCCACAGACGATAACAATGTGAACTTCTTTTTCCCGGGTGCAATGGATATTCTAAATCCTTACATCAAAAAAGGCGTCTTGGTCGTCCGTTCAGGACAAACCGAAAAAGCTCAGGTTGCAACACCCAACTGGTCAACTGAAGAAGCTCAAAAAAGAATGGAGAATTTGATCAGTGCCTACGGTTACGGTCCGACAGGCACAAAACTGCACGCGGTATTATCATCAAACGATTCCGTTGCGCAGGGTATTACCAATGCACTTGTTGCGGCCGGATACACGAAGGAAAACTTCCCGCTGCTTACGGGACAGGACTGTGATATTACTTCGGTAAAAAATATGTTGAAAGGCCGTCAGAGTATGTCGGTATTTAAAGATACCAGAACACTGGCAGGTAAAGTATCGGAGATGATTGACGCTCTCGTAAAAGGATCCAAACCTCCGATTAACGATACAAAAACGTATAACAACGGTACCGGAGTTATTCCTTCATTTTTGTGCGAACCTGTTTTTGCAACAATCGATAACTATAAAAAACTATTGGTTGAAAGCGGCTATTATACCGAAGCACAGTTGAAGAACTAAAATCGATTTGTGCTGAGGATTTAAGCGGTGCCGATTAACTGTCGGCACTGCTTTTGGATTGCGATTAAATACGGAAACAAAATGGAGACTGTTTTGACGGAAACGCTGTTGGAAATAAAAAATGTTACAAAAACATTTGCAGGTATAAAAGCTCTAAATGACGTCAGTCTGAAAATTGCCCGAGGTGAAATCCATGCTCTCGTAGGTGAAAACGGTGCCGGCAAATCAACACTGATGAATATTTTAAGCGGCATTTACCCCTACGGTACCTATACCGGTGATATACTATATGAATCCGAGCTGTGTACGTTTCATTCGGTAAAAGACAGTGAACGTAAAGGTATCGCCATTATTCATCAGGAATTGGCTCTTGTTCCCCACCTCAGTATTGCTGAAAATATTTTTTTGGGAAACGAGCAAGGAAAATCATTTAAAATTGATTGGGAAAAAACCTTTGCAAAAGCCGATGCGCTGCTTCGGACGGTAGGGCTGCATGAATCGTCACGGACGCTGATTAAAGATATCGGGATAGGCAAACAGCAATTAGTTGAAATTGCAAAAGCTTTGGCAAAAAATATTACGTTTCTCATTCTTGACGAGCCGACAGCTTCGTTAAACGAAACGGATTCACAAAAATTATTACATTTATTACTTGAATTTAAAAAAGAAAAATATAACGTCAATTATTATCTCACATAAATTGAATGAGGTATCCTTTGTTGCGGACAAAATAACCGTTATCAGAGACGGCTCTGTAATAAAAACTTTTGATAAAAAAACGGATGATTGCAGCGAAGATCTAATAATCAACGCAATGGTCGGTAGAAATCTGTCGGAACGTTTTCCGCCGCGCACACCTTGTATAGGGGATATTCGGTTTGAAGTAAAAGACTGGACGGTTGAACATCCCCCTGTATGCGGAACGGGAAGTATGTAAAAATATCAATATCAATTTACGCAAAGGTGAAGTTGTCGGCATAAGCGGTCTTATGGGAGCGGGGCGGACGGAATTTGCAATGAGTGTATTTGGACATTCCTACGGCGCGAATATCCGCGGACGGATTTTTATAAACGGGAAGGAAGTCCGGCTTAAAACCGTAAAAGATGCAATAAAACACGGGGTGGCATACGTAACGGAAGACAGAAAGGGCAACGGCTTAATTTTACATACAAGCATTTGCAAAAACACAACTTTAGCAAATATACGGAAAGTAAGCCGCCGCAATGTTATCCAAATCGATAAAGAACATGAGGCTGCACGGGAATGTGTTGAACAACTCAAAACAAAATGTACGGGAATAGAACAATCCGTAGTAAATTTATCGGGAGGGAACCAACAAAAGGTTTTACTCGGCAAATGGATTTTTGCCGAACCCGAAGTGCTGATACTCGATGAACCCACGCGCGGTATAGATGTGGGAGCAAAATATGAAATTTACTGCATAATAAACCGCTTGGCCGCAGAAGGAAAATCCATATTGATGATTTCTTCGGAACTGCCGGAAATTTTAGGTATGTGCGACAGGATTTATGTTATGAATGAGGGTAAAATTGTGGGAGAAATTCCGCGGGAAGAAGCTTCACAAGAAGCAATAATGGCTTGTATCGTCCAAACGAAAAAGGAGAACACAAATCATGCTTAATACTCTTTCGATCAAAAATATATTGAAAAAAAATACAATGTTTATAGCGCTCATTGCATTGATGATTTTATTTCATGCCCTGATCAGTTTTGCAGACAGCGGCTCCTTATTTGCCCCGACAAATATTTCAAATATTATAAGTCAAAACTCTTATGTTGTTATTTTAGCAACCGGAATGCTGCTCTGTATTCTCAGTGGCGGCAATATCGATTTATCGATCGGTTCAATTGTCGCACTTATCGGGGCATTAGCTGCCCATTTAATTATTCTTTTACATTGGAATATATATGTCGTGATGATTTTATGTTTATTAGCCGGTACGGCAATCGGGGCATGGCACGGCTTTTGGATTGCATACATACGCATCCCGGCATTTATTGTAACATTGGCAGGTATGCTTTTATGGAGAGGCGTTGCCTTAATTATTCTTAACGGTTTAACTTTGTCGCCGTTTCCGGAAAATTATTTACGTTATTTTACCGGCTTTATTCCGATAACAAAGGATAAAGGATTGATATTTTCCGTAACAGTCGGAACGGCAATTTTATGCTGTCTCATTTTCATTGCAAAGGAAATTGTGCAACGTATACAAAAAAAACAAAAAGCATATTCAACTGAAAGCTTCGGAATATTTCTTATACGCATTATTCTTATTCCTGCAATTGTATTGTTTTTAGCAACACTGCTCGGCCGCCATAAAGGAATACCGGTGATTTTAATTCTTTTAACCGTTGTTGTTCTTGTCTATACCTACATTACTCAAAATACGGTGCCGGGTCGGTATTTGTATGCGATGGGCGGTAACGAGCGAGCGGCTAAGCTGTCGGGCATTGATACAAATAAAGCGTTGTTTTTTGTATATGTAAATATGGGATTTCTTTCAGCCCTTGCCGCTCTGGTTTGTGTCGGCCGCTTTAATTCGGCAGCGCCTACGGCCGGTATGAATTATGAACTCGATGCAATCGGTTCATGTTTTATCGGAGGAGCATCGGCATACGGCGGAACGGGATCAGTCGGAGGAGCGGTTGTCGGAGCTATTTTTATGGGTGTTTTGAACAACGGAATGTCCATTTTAGGTATAGACTCGAACTGGCAGAAAGCGGTAAAGGGACTGGTGCTTTTAGCGGCGGTTGCTTTTGATGTCCTTTCAAAACGTCGTGAAAAAAGTTCAGTCTAATCCGTAAAAACAGACTGCAAATGAGTACCAAAGAGGACAGGGGAAATATGAACATAGTTGCCGGTATTGATTTAGGAACGCAAAGTTTAAAAGCGGTTTTATACGATTACGAACAAAAACGTATTGTCGCACAAGCATCCTGTCCTTTGGATTTGATTTCCAAAGAGGACGGAACCCGCGAACAAAAAACCGAATGGTACGATGCGGCATTAAAAAGCGTCTTTGAAAAACTTCCGTGTGAATTGCGTTCGCAGATACAGGCCGTCGGCGTCTCTGGTCAGCAGCATGGCTTTGTCCCTCTTGATAAAGACGGACAAGCTCTTTATAACGTAAAACTGTGGAACGATACGTCAACCGCCGAAGAATGCCGCATCTTAACCGATAAAGCAGGAGGTAATGCCGAAGTTATAAAAGAAGTCGGCAACCTCATGTTACCCGGCTTTACTGCTCCCAAGATATTGTGGTTAAAAAAACATTTTCCCGACGGATGGAAAAACGTGCGCTATATTTTGCTTCCGCATGATTACATCAATTACGTACTAACCGGAAGCTATGTTATGGAAGCTGGAGACGCCTCGGGGACAGCGCTGTTTAACCCTGTAAAACGCAGATGGTCGCGTACACTCTGTTCTCTTATCGATGAAGGCTTATACGATTTACTTGCGCCTCTTATCGCTTCGGATACAAAAGCCGGAACGGTATCGCAGAAAGCCGCCGGTCTTTTAGGGATTCCTGAAGGTATCCCGGTTTCTTCCGGCGGCGGGGATAATATGATGGGGGCAATCGGGACGGGGACGGTCAGCGACGGCTTTTTAACGATGAGTATGGGGACGTCGGGAACACTCTACGGTTATTCGGACAAGCCCATCGCCGACCCCGAACACGGTCTATCGGGCTTTTGTTCCTCAACGGGCGGATGGCTTCCGCTTTTGTGTACGATGAACTGCACGGTTGCAACCGAACGAATCCGTTCTCTCTTCGGCTTACCGGTAGCCGAGTTCAACCGTCTTGCTGCAGCAGCTGAGCCGGGCGCTCAAGGAGTACGGGTTCTTCCCTTTTTTAACGGAGAGCGTACACCGAATTTACCGAAAGGAAGGGCAAGCATCACCGGTCTTACGATGACAAATTCGAATAAGGAAAACATTTGCCGTGCTGCAATGGAAAGCGCTGTCTTCGCCCTGAAAGGAGGCTTGGACGCCTTTAAAAAATTGGGTTTTGAACCGAAAGAAATACGGCTTATAGGAGGCGGCGCAAAAAGTCCCTTATGGAGGCAAATCGCCGCGGATATTATGAATGTGTCGGTCAGCGTTCCCGTATCGGAAGAAGCTGCCGCAATGGGCGCTGCCGTGCAAGCGCTGTGGTGTCTTGAAGGCGGTACGCCCGAGCGGATAAAGAGCCTTTGCGCCGAACACATTCAGTTGAGTAAAGAAAAATCGGCGGAACCGGGCAACGCAGTTTGCGAATACGAACAGGCGTACCGCGATTATAATGAGATTTTGGGGCAGCTGACGCCCCTCTATATACACGGCTAAATTTTTTGAAAGTTGACACTTTCTGCAAAGATTTTTATAGGAGGTTATATGTCATATTTTAAAGGAAGTACCGAATACTTTCCCGGTATCGGTAAAATAAGGTTTGAGGGAAAACAATCGAAAAACCCGCTCGCATTTAAATACTACGATGAAAATAAAATCGTTTTAGGTAAGCCGATGAAAGAGCATTTGCGTTTTGCAATAGCCTACTGGCATTCTTTTTGCGCTGCAGGAGAAGATCCCTTTGGGGCGGGAACAATGAAGTTTCCGTGGAACAGCAGCACCGATGCGATGACAAACGCCGAAAACAAAGCGGATGCGGCTTTTGAGTTTATTACTAAAATCGGAGCGCCCTATTATTGCTGGCATGACCGGGATATAAGCCCTGAAGGGAAAAGTCCTGCCGAAAGTGAAAAAAATCTTATAAAAATTACCGACGGTCTGTATGAGCGGCAAAAAGAAACCGGCGTAAAACTCTTGTGGGGAACGGCCAATGTATTCAGTAATCCGCGCTATATGAATGGGGCTGCGACAAACCCGCAGTTTGACATTGTAGCCCACGCTGCAGCTCAGGTGAAATGCGCAATAGATGCAACGATAAAGCTCGGCGGGCAAGGCTACACCTTTTGGGGCGGACGTGAAGGCTATATGTCGCTGTTGAATACCGACATGCAGGCTGAAAAAGAACACCTCGCCCGTTTTTTAACGATGGCACGCGATTATGCGCGTAAGCAGGGCTTTACCGGCTGTTTTTATATCGAGCCGAAACCGATGGAGCCGACAAAACATCAATATGACTTCGATGCGGAAACAGTGATAGGCTTTTTGCGTACCTACGGTTTGGAAAAGGATTTTAAACTGAATATTGAAGCAAATCATGCGGAGCTTGCAGGGCACGACTTTTACCATGAATTATCGGTATGTGTTGATGCGGGGATGCTCGGTTCCATCGATGCGAATCGCGGTGATAGCCGAAACGGCTGGGATACCGACCAATTCCCTTCGAGCATATATGAAACGGCCTTGGCTATGCGGGCGGTGCTGCGTATGGGCGGCTTTAAAACGGGCGGCTTAAACTTTGATGCAAAGCGCAGAAGAAATTCGACCGCACCGGAAGACTTATTTATCGCACATATCGGTGGTATGGATATGTTTGCACTGGGCTTGGAAAAAGCTGCTGCCCTTATTGAAGACGGGCGAATCGATGCATTGGTTAAAGAACGTTATGCATCTTTTGCAGAGGGAAAGGGCGCCGAATTTGCGGCGGGCAAAATGACCATGGAAAGTCTTGCTGCCCTTGCCGAATCCTATGATACGGTGCATCCTGCTTCGGGTAAACAGGAATTATACGAAAACATCCTCAACGAAGTTATTTTTAACGGATAAACGGTGTCGGTTACCATAAAAGATATCGCGGCGGACCGTGTACTGCATAAACGTATGGGAGTAAATCCCGAAGTGGCGCAAAGAGTCCGCCTCATTGCCGATGAACTGGGATTTGCACCGAATATGGCAGGAAAAATTCTTGCCGCCCGTAAACAGCCGATAAAATTCGGCTGTTTACTTCCCGATGTGGGAAATCCTTTTTTTGACGGTATTATTGCCGGTTTTCACCGTGCGGAAAAAGAATTAAGCGATTTCGGAGTGTCCCTTCACATAGAACATATAAAAGGCTTTGATATCGCTACTCATATCCATACGATTGAAAAATTAGCTTCCATGAATCTTTCAGGCGTATGTATTGCCACTATGGATATCCCCGAAGTTCAATATACCGTACAAAGGCTTATCGAAAAAGGAATACCGGTTATCAGTGTCAATACCGATATTCCTGATACCGATCGTCTATGCTATGTGGGACCTGATTATACAAACGGAGGAAACACCGCCGCCGGTTTATTGTCGTTGTTAACAAAGAGCGAATTGAACATTTTAATAGTTACCGGCTCTTTTCATATTCGCGGTCATAATGAACGCATTCAAGGCTTTATCCAAGGTTTAATTGAAAGAAAATCTTCTTATACGGTTTTAAGTACCTTTGAATCACTTGATGACGATACGTATGCATACGAAACGACAATGAGCGCATTGGAAAAATATCCGGAAACAAACTGCATATTTATTGCCGCCGCTGGGGTTGAAGGGGTCTGTAAGGCAGTCGATCGATGGCATAAAGATTCGGGAAACAGAAAAAAGCCCTCTATTTTATCATTTGACGATATTCCGGCAACAAAGCGTTTGGTGAAAGACGGATTTATTGATTTTACCATTTGCCAGGAACCTGAACAGCAAGGATATATGGCTGTTTCAAAATTGTTCTCGTATTTAATGGCCGAAAAAAAATGCACCCCGCAGGATTATATAACGTCTACAATTATAAAAATCAAAGAAAATATATAGGGCACATCTCGTCATTTAATGCTGCTGAGCAAAATATTGAGCACTTGTACTCCAATGCTCTGCGCCGTATATTTTCAAAAGACTTGAGTCTTGACATAACGATGAATATTTTAGATGATGCCGCAATGGAGAGTGGGAGTGCGGTGAAATTTACCAGATCCTATTTGCAGACGCTGTCTACGGATGCTCTTTTTGCGCTGGCCGACCGATATGGGTTGTTTTTGTCATCCGATTTGACTCGGTACCTTTTGATCAGTGAATTACTTGATCTTGATGACGGTTTCGCGAATGATGATGATAGTGTTGACCCTATTTTGGCATCAACACGACCTCAAGAAGCAGCATACGGCTATAACATGACCGAGATAAGGGTTGTCTTAAAGAATCCGCTGTGGTTTTTTGTCTTTTGGGATTTTCATAAACGTCTTTTTACCGAATTGACGGAAGCAAAAGATTTTTCTTTTTTTTCACTTCGCGTGCATTCTCTCGACCTTGAAAACCCTTTAAAATCTTCAGACTTTTTTGATATACAGGTACCAAAGGAAGACCGCAGGCGCTATGTGCATGTTTCTTTTGATGAATACTTGCACCGTATCGACTTAATGGCTCATTTTACGAACGGTCGTGAGCAAATATTGTCGCAATCGAATGTTGTCGGTATGCGGCGAAAGAATATTCCGCAACGGCTTTGCATTTCGCAAAATGCAGTGAATAAGATAATCGGTTTATCAGGATTGACCTCTTTAAAAAAGTCCCACTTTCGGCATTACCGGCAGGCTTTTAGATAGAAAAGCAAGGAAACTATTCCAAAACTGAAGTTTTTGGATAATCCTACGCAGCCCTATGTTCGGAGAACAGTATATTCGAGGTACTCGATGATTAAAAAGACATTACTTTTAATTTTTCATGCTCACGTACCATATATCCGCCAATCGGATGAGAACGAACCGCTCGAAGCGGCACAGTTGTATGAGATGCTGTCATACGGTCTTTTGCCGTTCTTACGAATGTGCAGACGTTTGGATTCCGATGCCGTTTCGTTTAAATGCGCGCTGGTAATTTCTCCGCTTTTGTGTGAAATGCTAAAATCTTCCTTGTGGCAAGAGCGGTACGGTGTGTATTTGGATCGGCATATAACATTTGCACAACAGGAATTAAAGCGGACATCCGGAACTGCCCGTGAAGATATTGTCAGGATGTACCTTGAATTTTTAACGCTTAATCGAGAAGATTTTCATACCCGTTATAAAAAAGATATTTTGAGCGGAATAAATTTCTTTGTTGCCAAGGGATGCATTGAACTGCTTGCGACATCGGCAACACCATGCTTTTTCCCGTTTTATCAGGATATGCCGGAAGCGCTTACCGCACAGATTGAACAAGGCCTCAGTAGTTTTCGGGAGGATTTTGAGGCGGTGCCTGCAGGGTTTTGGCTTCCGTCAATGGGATATGATACGGGATTAGACAGCATTATCAAGTCTTATGGTATCGATTATACCGTATTGGAAGGTCAGAGTTTCTTATTTGCCGATCGACCGCCGGTAAATGGTGTCTTTTCCGCCGCCATAGGCGAAAGCGGTTTGGCGTTCTTAGGGAAAGACAGTACAGCGTGTGCTGATGTTACCAATCCCGAAACAGGGTTTTATCTGCACCCCGATTACCTCGATACCGATAAAGACGTCGGCTTCGAATTTGATGAACAAGCGCTTTCACCTCTGTTCGATGTGAAAAAAGGGCGGCGTGCAACGGGATTTTGCTATCACCGGCGAGGTGGCGGCGAATATAACGCAGCGGCAGGCGTACTGCAAGCGGAAAAGGATGCCGAACGGTTTATTGCAAACCGTAATGCGGTATTAACGGAAGCTATGGAATTGCTCGGTACCGATACCGATCCGCTGTGCTCGGTTTCCGTATTGCCGCTCAGGTTTCTCGGCAAAACGTGGATGGAAGGAATGCGATGGCTGGAAGCAGTGTTTTGCAAAGTTGCGCAGCGGCGTGATATGCAGTGCGCATTACCGACCGAATACCTTAAAAAAGTGCGGCGGATACAGAGTATTAATCCTTTTTATGCTTCCAACCTGCCGAGCGGGTATGCTGATGAACTGATTAACAGCTCTAACGATTGGATGTTTCCTCGTATTCAAAAGGCGACCGAACGGATGATCGACCTCGCAGGACGTTTCCGGAACGATCAAGGCCTTAAAGAGCGGATGCTGAATATGGCAGCGAGAGAACTGCTACTTGCGCAGTCGACCGATTGGCCGCTGATGGCGGATGCCCAAATCTCCGCCGACTATGCCGCCGCGGAGTGTGAGGAGCATCTTGCCGCCTTTACCGATGTATATGATTCGCTCGGTTCGGGCTCGATCGGTACCGACCGGTTGATTAAGAGAGAAAAAGAATATCCGATATTTTCGGATATGAATTATCGTTTTTTCATATCATAGGAAAGTTTTTATGGAGGTAGAAAATGAAATTAGTGCTTATACGGCATGGCGAAAGTGAATGGAACAAGTTGAACCTGTTTACCGGTTGGACTGATGTGGAATTATCGGACAAGGGCGTAGAGGAAGCGAAGGAAGGCGGAAAGGCGCTTGCCGCAGCCGGTTTTGACTTTGATATCTGCTATACCTCATACTTAAAGCGAGCAATCCATACGCTGCAATTCGTATTGGATGAGCTTGACCGCAATTGGCTCCCTGTCGTTAAAACATGGAAACTGAACGAACGGCATTACGGCGATCTGCAAGGATTGAACAAGGCTGAAACGGCTGAAAAATACGGGGAGGCGCAGGTAAAAATTTGGCGCCGTTCCTTCGATATTGCGCCGCCTGTTCTTTCGGAAGACGATGCACGCTGCCCGTATCTCCAAACCGCATACCGTGGTGTCGATAAGGCGGAGTTGCCCCGTACCGAAAGCTTGAAAGATACCATTGCACGAGCTGTTCCGTATTTTGAATCGGTCATTAAAAAGGATATGCTGGCAGGTAAGCGCGTATTGATTGCCGCGCACGGTAATTCGCTGCGGGCGCTCATTAAATACTTTGAACATTTGAGCGACGAGGAGATTGTGCAGGTAAATCTGCCGACGGGCGTTCCCCTCGTCTATGAATTTGATGTTAATTTTAATGTGGTGAGCAAGGCCTATTTGGGAGATCAGGAAAAAATCAATGCCAAGATCAACGCCGTTGCGAACCAAGGCAAGGCGAAGTAAACGTTAATTTAATCTTTATCATGCAAGAAAATGAAACACAAAACAGCGCACACGTGAATAAACTCATCGTTAAAGGTGCGCGCGAGCACAATCTCAAAAACATCGATGTGGAGCTGCCCCGCGACAAGCTCATTGTGGTGTCGGGGCTTTCCGGTTCGGGAAAAAGCTCCCTTGCCTTTGATACCATCTTTGCCGAGGGGCAGCGGCGGTATGTGGAATCCCTTTCGGCGTATGCGCGGCAGTTCTTAGACCGGATGGATAAGCCCGATGTCGATTATATCGAAGGCTTGTCTCCGGCTATTTCCATAGAACAAAAGACTACGCACCGTAATCCGCGCTCGACGGTCGGCACGGTAACGGAAATTTACGACTACTACCGCCTCCTGTATGCCCGAACGGGGCATCCGCATTGTCCGCAGTGCGGGAAAGAAATTCAGGAGCAAACAGTCGATCAAATTATCGATGCGATTATGAGCTGGGAAGACCGTACCCGTGTTCAAATCCTCGCGCCGATTATCAAGGGCAAAAAGGGCGAACACCAGAAGATTATCGAAGACGCCCAAAAGGCGGGTTTTCTCCGTGCGCGCATCGACGGACTGACGGTTAATTTGGAAGACGGCGTTAAGCTCGATAAACAAAAGAAACACACTATAGAGATTATCGTAGACCGTATTCAGCTGTCCGCCGATGCCCGCAAACGCCTTTCGGAGTCGGTGGAAACTGCATTGGAAAGTTCCGGTGGGACGCTAATAGCGTTGCGGCAAAAGACTGCGGATGATCCGATAACGGAAGTGTTCTTTTCGCAAAAAAATGCCTGTCCCGACTGCGGTATTTCGATGCCAGATTTGCAGCCGCGCCTTTTTTCGTTTAATAACCCTTACGGCGCTTGCCCCGAATGTACCGGATTGGGGCTTAAACAGCATTTCGACTTTAAGCTGATAGTGCCGGACACCTCGCTTTCCTTTAACGAGGGGGCGTTCTTGCCCTATAATCCCGATTCCGCATGGAACCGCGCCCGTTTTGAAGCGCTTGCCCGCCGCTTCGGCTTTTCGCTCGACACGCCGGTAAAGGAACTATCAAAAAAAGAGCTAAAGATCATTATGGACGGCTCCGGCCTTGAACCGATTGAATTTGTGTACGAACGGCAGGACGGGTCGGGTAAGTCGAAGTACCGCCGTCCGTGGCTCGGCATCTATGCTGACATGCAGCGCCGGTATAACGAAGCGTATTCGGCAGCGCAGCGGGAATCCTATGAAAAATACATGGCGGTTACGACGTGCGAGCACTGCGGCGGTAAGCGTTTAAAACCGGAAGCCTTAGCCGTTACCGTCGGCGGTAAAAATATTTACGAGTTAAGCAGCCTTTCCGTCGGCGATTCAATTACGTTTTTGGAAAGGCTCAAGCTGACCGCTACGGAAAAAACCATCGCGCATCAAATTCTAAAAGAGATAACCTCCCGCCTCCAGTTTATGAAAAACGTGGGGCTTGACTACATCACCCTTGAACGGAAGGCAGCGACGCTGTCCGGCGGAGAATCGCAGCGGATACGGCTTGCAACCCAAATCGGCTCCAGCTTAATCGGAGTGCTGTACATCCTTGACGAACCGTCCATCGGATTGCACCAGCGGGATAATCAGCGGCTGATCGACACACTGCTGTACCTGCGCAACCTCGGCAATACGCTCATCGTAGTAGAACACGACGAGCAAACCCTCCGCGTCGCCGACTACATCGTAGACCTAGGTCCAGGCGCAGGGGTGCACGGCGGCGCTGTCGTAGCGGCGGGGACTCCCGATGAGGTGATGCAGGTAAAGGAAAGCCTTACCGGTCAGTACCTTGCGGGAACCCTCTGCATGGAACTCCCCGCAGAACGGCGGAAAGGAAACGGCTCCTTTTTAACCTTACAGGGAGTAACCGAGCATAATTTAAAGAATGTTTCGGTTTCCATCCCGCTCGGAGCCTTTACCTGCATCACCGGCGTTTCCGGTTCGGGAAAGTCCACGCTCCTTTCGGATGTACTGTACCCCGCCGTATCCAATGCGCTGATGCGCAGCGGTCTGCCGGAGGGCGCATACAAAAAGATAAAAGGGCTTGAGCATATCGATAAGGTCATCAATATCGACCAAAGCCCGATCGGCAGAACGCCCCGCTCGAACCCTGCGACCTATGTAGAGGTGTTTACCGCGATTCGCGACCTGTTTGCAAACTTGCCGGAAGCCAAAGCGCGGGGCTATAAGCCGGGACGTTTTTCGTTTAATGTGCGGGGCGGCCGCTGCGAGCACTGTCAGGGTGACGGCGCAATCGCAATCGAAATGAACTTTTTACCCGACGTGTATATCACCTGCGATGTGTGCCGCGGCAAACGGTTTAACAAAGAAACGCTCGATGTCCGGTATAAGGGGAAGAACATCTCCGACGTGCTCGAGATGACCATCGAAGAAGCCGCCGAGTTCTTTGCTCCCGTGCCGCAAATTGCCCGCAAAATGCAAACCCTCCTTTCGGTAGGGCTCGGCTATATCCGCCTCGGGCAATCGGCGCTTACCTTGTCGGGCGGCGAAGCGCAGCGGGTTAAACTGGCGCACGAGCTTTCCAAGCGTTCGACGGGGAAAACGCTCTATATTTTGGACGAGCCGACAACGGGACTGCATTTTGCAGATGTCAAACAGCTGATGGAGGTTATTCAACGGCTGGTGGATCAGGGGAATACCGCCCTTATGATCGAGCACAACCTCGACGTCATCCTGCAAGCCGACCACATTATTGACCTCGGCCCTGAAGGAGGTTCCCGCGGCGGTACCGTTATTGCGGAAGGCACGCCGGAAGAAGTTGCCGAAGTGAAAAATTCCTACACGGGATTTTACATTAAAGAGATGCTTGACCGACAGCGGCAAAAAAGCTCATAGGTTTTTATAGACAGCCGTATAATGAAAAAGCCGCTTGTTTCCGTTTTTTGCCTTTTTTTATTCATTCTCTCTTCTCCCTCTGCGCAGATTGCGAAAGAGCCGAAAGTTATTACCATCAATTCAGTGCGCGTGATGGAGGTATTCAAAAAAGAGAATAAGGCGCAATACAGTACCAAACCGGATAAAACCGATAAGAAAAAAGATACAAATAGCAGTGAAGATAAAACAGAATCTCCGACAGAACAAACCGCCGGTACGGAAAATATCTCCGACACTCAGACATCGGTAACAACCGAAGAGGCGCAAAAAGCCGTTGAGGAAAAAAAAGACGACATTATTGTGTTTACCGGCGGTGTTTCTCTTTCGGTAAAAGACGGCTCTACCGTTTCAACAATCGAATCGGATAAATTAGTGTATAATCGCTCCGAAAATACCATTGAGGCGGAAGGGAATGTTCACTACAGTAGAAAGAGCGGCGGTTCCGATGGGGCGGAAGAATTCATCGGCGAATTACTGCTATTCAATATCGACGAGATGGAAGGTATATTCCTTGACGGTACGATCAAACAGGCACCTCGGAAACAAGGGCAATCCCCTTTTACAATTCAGTCGGCAACGGTTGGTCGTGATTCGAGCGGTGTAATCGGATTTAAAGATGCCGTGCTAAGTACCAACCCCGATCCGGACGAAGAACCGTTGTGGTCTATCCGTGCAAGTCGGATTTGGATGTTACCGGGTAATGAACTGGCATTTGCTAACGGTTATTTCTCCATTGGAATTGTGCCGATATTGTATCTACCGTTTTTTTATCATCCTGCCGATGAAATGCTTTTCCATCCCGTATTCGGCTTTCGAAACCGTGAGGGATATTTTCTTCAAACAACAACATATCTTCTTGGGCGTAAACCGCTTGATACCGATTCCAAAAAATCCGGTTCTTTTTCTAATTTTATGAAAAGTGATCGGCTTAAAAAACAAGAACGAATCGGTTTGTTTTTTAAAAACATGGAAGAAGATGAAACCGATATAAGTTCTGCATATATTAAATTAATTGCAGATACCTATTCACAACTCGGCGGTTTAGTCGGCATAGAAGGAAAGACAATTCCTAAAAACACACCGATTAGACAGCTCGATTTTTCAGTTTTTTTCGGAATGTCTCGGACACTTTTTCCTCTGAATAGAATCGGTACCGGCGGTATCTCACATACTACTTATGATACACATGGAAAAAGGCACTACAATAAAGGTTTTTTTCTGGGAATGCAGCTGCCGTTTCGATACAGAGCGCATATTAATTTTGGAATTTCACAGGCGCCGTTTCAACTTTCGATAAGTGTGCCCCTTATTTCCGACCCTTATTTCAAGAAAGATTTTTTTGACCGATCGGAGGATATGAATTGGTTTAATTATCTTTTGAATAAAGAAAAATTAGCAAAAGGCGCCGATAGTATCGGACGTGAAAGCTCTTATTCTTGGAAGATAGACGGATCAATACGGCCATCATTTAGGAAAATCAGTCCATGGATCTCTTCATTTAATCTGGATACCGCATCTTTGACCGTTGATTTTTCTTCAAAAACTAAGCAATCAGTCACTGCTGAAGAGTTGTATGCTCCGCAGAGGGATTTCTTTTATCCTTCGCTTTTTAAACCGGAAGGAAAAATTTCAATTGCGGGAACTCTCCTATCCAATACTATGTTTAATCGAACACCGGTAAAAAAAATTCCTGATGTGGAAGGCATTGTACATCCGTTTATCACGCAGGATAAAGCACCGTCGGATAGCGAATCGGAAACTAAAACCGCCAATTCAAAACGGGATTTTTTTGATACTTTTATTCCTCTATTTAAACCGGTGTATGACAAAGAGTTCGATCATAGTATTGCATATTCGCTTAGTTATTCAGGTGATTTTT